>JAAWOU010000045.1 GCA_022799755.1 Lachnospiraceae bacterium | reverse complement strand
CATTTTCAGCTTCGCATTCCACACCATTGCAAAACATACGTTCTCTGTTCTCACCTTGATTTCGGGCCAAAAATCAGGGAGTTTCGCAATTACCTATTTACATCTCTATGTAGTCAAAACAAAAAACAATACGCAATTTTATTCATTCTAGTCTATTATAATATTTTTTTTCAAAAAAAACAATACCTTTGCGAAAAATTACTAAATTTCCCACACCTACGCCCGAAATGACAAATGTCCTGTCCATACATTCCATATAAAAAGGGACTTATTGCCCGATCAATAAATCCCTTTATCTCTTCCTCTACTTTCCGGCCCTCGGGCCGTCCCAAATCCGTTTGGCTATGTAAATTCAATTGTCATTCTTCGTATCCGCGTTTATTGCTTATGGCGGTTTTGACGCTTCAGCTCTTCTATCTCGTCGAACAGCACATCGTTGAGCACTTTGATATAGGTCCCTTTCATGCCCGAGGAGCGGGACTCGATGACTCCGGCGCTCTCAAACTTGCGCAGGGCGTTCACGATGACTGACCTGGTGATTCCCACCCTGTCCGCGATCTTGCTCGCCACCAGTATCCCCTCCATGCCGCCGAGCTCGTCGAAGATATGCGTGATGGCCTCCATCTCGGAAAAAGAGAGCGTACCGATGGCTGACTTCACCACGGCCACCTTGCGGCTCTCCTCCGCACTTTCCTCATTGATGGCCCTGAGCATCTCCAGCCCTACCACCGTGGTACCGTATTCGGAGAGAATGATATCGTCAATCTCATACTGTCTGTCGCATTTATAGAGGAACAGCGTGCCCAGTCTCTCGCCCGCGATCTCAATCGGTGTGATGATCGCCTGGAACTTCCGGATATCCGGGCTCTCGAATCCCAATGTCTCCAGATTCACATTCTCCTTGGTGGAGAGAATGGCCAGCAGTCTTTCGTTGAGCATGGAATCCACGAAACCGCCTACATTCTCGTCTATCAGCTCGTCGATGGAGTCGATTCCCTCCGATTTCCCCACGCCCAGCACCTTGCCTTTACGGCTGATGACCAGCACATTGGATTCCAGAATTTCACGCATCACTTTGCAGATGTCGTTGAACACAACCTTGCTGGAATTGTTATTGTGCAGTAGTTTACCGATTTTTCTGGTCTTATCCAGAAGCTGTACGCTACTCATTCGCTTTCCTCCGCTTTTGTCCCATGCACAACACCGGTCCCGCGGACTGCAATACATCCTGCCTTTTGACCGCCTGTCTTCTATACAGCCATGATGAAATGGCAATCATGATATGTTAATCATATCACAAATAATTTCAGATTACAATGCACAAACAGTCAAAATTTTCGCATTTATACAGATTTGTTTGACAATTCAGTCAAAATATGGTAACCGCACTGGGCATCGCTGCACACCAGCTTATTCCCCTTGATCAGAAGCGGGGCACTGCAGCGCGGACAGTTCTCGCCGGAAGGCTTCTGCCAGGACATAAAGTCGCATTCCGGATTACCTATGCAGCCGTAATATTTTCTTCCTTTCTTCGTCTTCTTCAGCACGATATCCTTTCCGCACTTAGGACAGGCCACGCCGATTTTCTCGAAATACGGCTTTGTGTTGCGGCACTCCGGAAAGCCCGGACAGGCCAGGAATCTTCCGTGAGGCCCGTACTTGATCACCATCATTCGGCCGCACAGATCGCATTCCTCGTCGCTGACCTCATCCGCAATGGACACCTCCGCCAGCTCTTTCTCCGCCAGCAGCACGGCCGCGTCCAGATCCGGATAGAAATTAGACACCACTGTCTTCCACTTGACGCTGCCCTCCTCCACAGAGTCCAGCAGAGCCTCCATGCTGGCTGTAAAGTGCACATCCACGATGGAGGGGAACGCCTCTTTCATCATATGATTCACAACTTCTCCAAGTTCCGTCACATAGAGATTTTTCTCCTCCTTCACCACATACCGCCTGGCCAGGATGGTGGTAATGGTAGGAGCATAGGTGCTGGGACGCCCGATGCCAAGCTCCTCCAGGGCCCGCACCAGAGTCGCCTCGTTGTAGTGCGAGGGAGGCTGCGTAAAGTGCTGCCTGGGATCAAAGGATTTGAAAGAGAGGACGCTGTCCCGGCCCAAGCCCACAGTCAGGGTGTTCTCCTCTTTCTCCTCGTCGGCGGGATTGTACACGCTTAAGAAACCGTCGAATTTCAGCGCCGACGCGGACACCGCAAAGATCTGGTCCGCCGCCTGGATTCTCACGGATGTCACCTCATATTCCGCCGCTGTCATGCGGCTGGCCACGAAGCGCTTCCAGATCAGCTGGTAGAGCCTGAACAGGTCTCTGGGCAGCTGGTCCTTGATTTCCAGGGGAATGCGTGTAAGCTCCGTGGGGCGGATGGCCTCATGGGCATCCTGTATCTTCTGGCTGTTCTTCTTTTCCCCGGCCGTTTCGTTTAAGTATTTCTGTCCGTACTGGGCACTGATGAACCGTTCCGCCATCTCCTCGGCCTCCTTGGAGACGCGGGTGGAATCCGTTCGCAGATAGGTGATCAGGCCCACGGTGCCCTCGCCCTGAATGTCCACGCCCTCGTAGAGCTGCTGGGCCAGTCGCATGGTCTTCTGGGTGGAAAAGTTCAGCGCCCGGCTGGCTTCCTGCTGAAGCGTGGAGGTGGTAAACGGCAGGGGCGGCTTCTTGTGCCTCTCGCCTTTCTTTACCTCTTTGACCGTATATTCCGCGCCTTTCAGGGAGGCCATGACAGCGTCCGCCTCCTCTTTGCAGGTAATGACCCGCTTCTCCTTTGCCGTGCCGTAGTATTTTGCGCAGATGGGCTTCTTCTCGCCTTTCACGTCCAGGTTTACGTCCAGGGACCAGTATTCCTCCGGGATAAAGGCGTCGATCTCCTCCTCCCTGTCACAGATGATGCGCAGCGCCACGGACTGCACCCTGCCCGCGCTCAGGCCCCTTTTGACTTTCTTCCATAATAATGGCGAAATGCGGTAGCCCACCATGCGGTCCAGCATCCGGCGGGCCTGTTGGGCGTCCACCAGGTTCATATTGATCTCCCTGGCGTTTTTCAGGGATTCTTTCACGGCATTCTTTGTGATCTCGTTAAAGGTGATGCGGTAGACTTTCTTGTCCGTCAGCTTCTGCTCCAGCTTCAGGGCATAGAGCAGGTGCCAGGAGATGGCCTCCCCCTCTCGGTCAGGGTCGGTGGCAAGGTAGATCTTCTCGGCCTTTTTTACCTCTTTTCGCAGGTTCGCCAAAATGTCTCCCTTTCCCCGGATAGTGATGTACTTGGGTTCGTAATCATGCTCCACGTCTATTCCCAGCGAGCTTTTCGGCAGATCCCGCACATGCCCGTTGCTGGCGGCCACTTGATAGTTGGAGCCTAAGAATTTCTTGATGGTCTTCACTTTCGCAGGTGACTCTACGATTACCAGATATTTTGCCATAATAAATTTTCCTCTGCTTTTTTGCTTCTCAAATGCGTCAGACATGATGCATTATTTATCAGATACCATGCATTATGCATCAGACGGCGCGCATTATGCATGTTATTTCGCATACGTGAATTACTATACCGCGAAAAAACCGGATATGCAAGTGTCATTTTTCACAAAAAAAATGCTGAAACATCTGTACAACCGTTTTCAGCACTTTCCATGATAGAGCTATTCTTTTGAAAGAACAGCTGATAGGGGAATCGAACCCCTGTTTCCGCCGTGAGAGGGCGGCGTCTTAACCGCTTGACCAATCAGCCATTTCTTTTCCGCTGCGGTGATTTGTTATCGCCTCGGTACTTGATTATAATACTACACTTCCTCATAAAATGCAAGTACTTTTTTCAAATTTTTTTATTTTTTTCGTTTTTCTGATTTTTCCTGCAGTTTACCGGGTTAAAAGCCCCGGGCAAGCCAAAGTCCGCCCGGGGCTTCAGAGCTTTTAAACGTTTTTACCGGGTATCCTGATCCGATTTCTCTCCCGGCGCCTCTGCCGGATCGGTCCCATGTTCCAGGATGTCAAAGGCAACCCTCACGACGAACAGATCCGCGTCCGTCTCCCAGGAGAACCGGCCGCCGCAGGCTTCCGTGAAGCTCTGGGCGATGGAAAGCCCCAGTCCGCTGCCGCCGTCGGTACGGCTGGCGTCGCCCCTGGCAAAGCGCTCCGCGAAATTCTTCCCTTTCTCCAGCTCCCGGCTGGAGGTGTTCTTGACGCTGGCCACTGCCAGCCGGCCGTCTGTCTGCAGCGCCACATACACCCTGGACCCCTGGAGGGAGTATTGGATGGCATTCTGGAACAGATTCTGGAAGACCCGGTAGAGGCGCTGGCCGTCCGCCAGGATCGTCACCGGCGCGTCCGGCAGATCCGTCCGAAAAGTCACGCCGCTGTCTCCGATCTGCTCTTCCATATCCGCCAGAGTCTGGCGCAGAAGCTTTCCCAAATCCAGCGCCTCCATCTGTATGGGCAATTCCCCGGAGGCGGCCTTGCTGACCGCGAATACATCCGTAACCATATTTTTCAGCCGCTGGGCTTTCTCGTCCAGAATTCTGACATAGTCCTTGACATAATCCGGCAGTCCCTCCTCCTGTCTGAGAATCTCCACATAGCTGATAATCGAAGTCAACGGAGTCTTAATATCGTGGGACACGTTCGCGATCAGTTCCACTTTCATGCGCTCGCTCTTCATCTGATCGTCCACCGCCCTTGCCATACCGTGGCGGATGTCCTCCAGCTGCGCCATGACAGGCTCCAGATCACGGCAGGGCGCACCGTCTCCTCTCCCGGCCATGCGGCTGTCGGCGCCGCTCTGAGCCGGCTCCCCCCCGGCGCCCCGGGAGGATTGCTCGCCGTAATCACCGTCCCGGATTTCGGCGATGCGGCTTGACAGTGTCTCCACATCCCGGGCGATCTCCATATTCCTCCTCACGGTCAGGTACAGTATCCCCAGGAAAACGGCTGTCTCCACAGCTGCCAGCACACAGACAATGATCCTGACATTCTCTCCCCTCCAGACAGTGTCCACCAGAGCCACCTGCTCCAGCATCACTGCGGCGTAAATCAGGCCCGCCAGGAAAACCGTCCTGTTCCTGCGTGACATCCGCCGGGACAGCGGCCGCTCCATGCCCTTTACACGGAATGTACGATATAGCTTTGCCGTCAGGCTGCAGCGCCATATCTTTTCGTTATGCCGCAGATCGTTCCAGAAAAGCCAAAGCCCCCAAAACAGCGCCGTCCAGAATACGGGCGGTACGCTCCCTGCCAGCTCCCTGCCCAGCCATCCGGCCGCGGTCAGGTCGTAATTGTACTCATATGTATGGACCATTTCCTCCCATATTTGGTGCCACTCCCCGCTGTTGACGAAAACCAGCCACACTATAAACAGCCCGTAGAGCAGCCCGAGGAACAGCAATATTTTGCATTCCAGCCAGATTTTGCCCTGGATGCGGGCGATTTCCTCCGTCGCTTTTCGCCTGTTCTTTCTGTCCAGGAAAGCCAGCAGCAACAGAATAAGCCCTGCAGCCAGGCAGTAAAAGCCCTCAAGGAGACTCTGCCGTCTGTTTCGAAAGGTATCGTTCATCCAGTAGAGGCTGTTGTCGTACCGTCTCGTCACACCGTTTCCGTAGGAGTCCTCCTCGTAAAGTACGGGTTCCTCTGCCACCGCCATACAGACCACGGCTTTTTTCACGGCGTCGCCTGCCTGGAAGTTGACATACCCTGGCACATGCCAGTCGCTGTCCTCCCGGTAGTACCCGTCCCCGTAGACATCGATCTCTCTGCCGTCCTTGCAGATCCGGACCTTTTCCCCGTCAAAATACAGGAGGAAATTGTAGCCCTCCGGCAGAACCACGTCTCCGTATGCCGTTATGGCACTGCCGCCCGCCGCCCCCAAAAGGTCTGAATTACTGTACAGTACCTTGCCGTCGTAAGCGACGGCATAGAGGAGGTTCCTGTCCCCTTTGATCATGTCGTGGTACTTCCCGGCAATGCTCTGCTTCTGTTCCTCCGTAAGAGATTTTGGCTCTTTCCCGGACAGGCTCTCCGGCAGAATGTCTTCCAGATATTGTACATAATCGCTCATTTCGTTCCAGTACATCTCCAGATCGGATGAAAAGCCCTCCTGCCGGCCGTAATCCTCCAGCCCGTCCATGGCTTCCAGCAGCTCCAAAAACCGCTCCTCCATGTTCTTGAGATTGTTCAGATAATCTGCCAGCTCCTCCCGGGAGACAGACGGCGAGTTCCATTCCTCTACCTCGAAACCGCCCAACTCCCTAAGCAGGTCCGCGTCGAATCCGTATTCGCTGTAATAGGTGCCGTCCTCATAGACCCGGATGCCCCACAGCCCCTCTCCGCCCGTGGCCATGACGAGAAAGTCCGACAGACGGTCCGACACATACCCCCGAAACCCTGCGCTCTGCTGGTAGTCATCCTCCAGAATCCTCCCCAGCTGCCAGAGCCTTGTGCCGAAAGGTTTCTTCCTGAGAATATCCGCCAGACCTCCAAGGGCTAAACTGACCCCCAGAAAAAATACCAGAAAGCTAACTATTTTTTTCCTGTTTTTCCATTTTGTATCCAATGCCCCACACCACCTTAATATATTCTGGCTCTTTCGGATTCAGCTCCAGCTTCTCGCGGATGCGGCGGATGTGCACCATGACGGTATTCTCCGAGGCAAATGCGTCCTCCTCCCACACTCTGCGGTAGATCTCCTCCGCGGGAAATACACGGCCGGGATTGCGCATGAACAGGTCCATGATCTTGGTCTCCGTGGCCGTGAGCCTGACGGGCTCTCCGTCCGCGTAGAGGACCCTCTCCTCGGTGTTGTAGAGAAGTCTCCCGTTTTTGATCTCGCTGGCCCTTGCCCCCGCGTGAATGTCCCCCAGCGTGGTGAATCGGCGCAGCTGGCTCTTCACCCGGGCCGCCAGCTCCCTGGGATTGTAGGGCTTCGCCACATAGTCGTCGGCTCCCATGGACAATCCCAGTACCTTATCCGTCTCCTCACTCTTAGCGCTGAGCACGATCACGGGGATATTGGCCTTTTCCCGGATGCGCAAAAGAGTCGACAGGCCGTCCAGCCTGGGCATCATCACGTCGATCAGCACCAGGCGCACCTGCTCCCTGGAGAGAATGTCAAGCGCCTGGAGACCGTCGTAGGCTTTCAGCACCTCTATGCCCTCCTTTTTCAGCAGAATGCCGATGGCTTTTACGATCTCTCTGTCATCATCCACTACCAGTACGCGTTCGCCCATTTCGTCTCCCATGCCTTTCCGCAACCTTGATTTTCTATCGCTTTCTCCTTGAGCTGCTTTTAGGATAGCGCTTGTTTTTTACAAAATACGCGGGGTATTTCTTACAGATTTCTTACGATTTCCCCGGCCGCTGTGTCTCGGATTCTCTTTCCTGCCGTTTTCTAAAAGTCAAACAGGCTCAGCTGATTGGACTCCGGCAGACTCCCCAGCAGATTCAGGGAATCCATCAGGTCCACCATGGTCTTGGATACCTTGGTCCGCTCTCTGAAATCATCCTTTGAGAGGAACGGTCCGTCTTTCACCGCTTCCACAATGGCGTCCGCCGCCTTGTCTCCCAGGCCCTCTATACTGTTTAAGGAGGGCATCAGCTTTCCGTCCACAATCTGGAAAGACCGGGACTGGGCCGTGAATATGTCGATGGGCGTAAATTCATAGCCCCGGGCATACATCTCCTGCACAATGCGCATGTCGCCGTAGGCCAGCTCCTCCCGGTTGGTGAGAGGCACAGCCCCGGGCTCCTTGTCCGCCGCCGCGTCCATCCGGCGCTTATAGTCCGCCATGTTGGCCTCCAGCCTGGCCTTTCCCTGGCACATGAGCTCGTAGGAAAAGGCCTTGGCCCGGATGCTGAAGAATGCGCCGTAATAGGCCAGGGGGTAATTGACCTTACAGTAGGCAATGCGCCATGCCATCATTACATAGGCCGCCGCATGGGCCTTGGGGAACATGTACTTGATCTTCTTGCAGGAGGCAATGTACCAGTCGGGCACGTCTTTCTCTTTCATGGCCGCAATCCAGTCGTCCTTTAGGCCCTTGCCCTTTCGGACGCTCTCCATGATCGTAAACGCCAGACTGGACTCCACACCCATCTGAATCAGATAGATCATGATATCGTCACGGGTACAGATGGCCGTGGAAATCGTGGCCGTACCGCTCATGATCAGATCCTTGGCATTGCCCAGCCACACGTCCGTGCCGTGGGAAAGCCCGGAGATGCGCACCAGGTCCGAGAAAGCCTTGGGCTGGGCATCGATTACCATCTGCATGGCGAAATCCGTGCCGAACTCCGGAATGCCCAGAATGCCCAGCTTCGTGCCGCCGATCTGGTCAGGGGTAATCCCCAGGGCGTCCGTGTTCTGAAACAGGCTCATGACATCCTGTCCGTCCAGGGGGATGGTCAGGGGATCCACACCGGTCAAGTCCTGAAGCATCCGAATCATGGTGGGATCATCGTGTCCCAGAATGTCCAGCTTTAACAGATTGTGGTCGATGGAGTGGTAGTCAAAATGGGTGGTGATAATATCCGTCTCCATATCGTTTGCCGGATGCTGCACCGGCGTAAAGGAATTGATATCCTGCCCGAAAGGCAGCACAACAATGCCGCCGGGATGCTGGCCGGTGCTGCGCCGCACCCCTGCCACGCCCATGGCCAGCCGCTCCATCTCGCTCTTTCTCCTGTGTCTTCCCCTTTCCTCAAAATAATTCTTCACATAGCCGAAAGCGGTCTTGTCCGCCAGAGTGGCGATGGTGCCTGCCCGGAAAGTCTGTCCGGCCCCGAAGATGACCTCCGTGTACTTATGGGCCTTGGACTGGTACTCCCCGGAGAAATTCAAGTCGATATCCGGCTCCTTATCCCCTTTGAAGCCTAAGAATGTCTCAAAGGGAATGTCAAAGCCGTCCTTGTGGAGGAGCTCCCCGCAGTTGGGGCAGACTTTGTCCGGCATGTCCACCCCCGCCTTGCCCCCGTAGGCCTTTACGTCGTCCTCCTCGAAATCCACATAGTGGCATTTGCTGCAGTAATAGTGGGGGCTTAAAGGGTTGATCTCCGTGATTCCCGCCATAGTGGCCACAAAGGAGCTTCCCACGCTTCCCCTGGACCCCACCAGATAGCCGTCCTCTATGGATTTCCAGACCAGCTTCTGGGCAATGATGTACATCACCGCGAAGCCGTTGGTGATGATGGAGCGCAGCTCCTTTTCCAGGCGCGCCTCCACGATCTTCGGCAGCTCGGGCCCGTAGATTTCATGGGCCCTGTCGTAGCAGATCTTGGTCAGTGTCTTGTCGCTGTCCTCAATGACCGGGGCGCACTTGTCCGGCCGCACCGGGGCAATCACCTCCACCATGTCCGCTATCATATTGGTATTCTTCACTACAATTTCGTAAGCTTTGTCGCTTCCCAGATAGGAGAACTCCTCCAGCATCTCCTCCGTGGTGTGCAAAAACAAAGGCGCCTGATCGTCCGCGTCCTCAAATCCCCGCCCTGCCATGATGATGCGGCGGTACACTTCGTCCTCAGGATCCAGAAAATGCACGTCGCAGGTGGCCACCACGGGCTTGTGGAACTGCTCTCCCAGCTTCACCACCTGCCGGTTCACATTCTGAATGTCCTCCATGGAATTGATGTCCCGGATCCGCTCGGAGGCTATCATGAATTTATTGTTGCCTGTGGGCTGGACCTCCAGATAGTCATAGAAATTCACTATCCTCGCTATCTGCATGTCGCTCTGCCCGTCCAGCAGGGCCCGGTAAAGCTCTCCGGCCTCACAGGCGCTTCCCAGGATGAGCCCCTCTCTGTACTTCTGAATCAGACTCTTGGGAATCCTGGGATGTCTGTTGTTGTAGTAGACCAGATGGGACTCCGTCACCAGCCGGTAGAGATTGATGCGGCCCAGGTCATTCTTGGCCAGGATAATGGCATGGTAGGTGGGAGCTTTCTTCACCAGATCCGCGCTGGCCGCTCCCAGGGCGTTTAGCTGCGCCAGGGTGTGGATCTCCCTTTCCTCCAGCATCCGGATCAGCTTCACGAAAATCCACGCCGTGCACTCCGCGTCATCCACCGCCCGGTGATGGTTCTCCAGGGAAATGTTCAGGGTCTTCGCCACGGCGTCCAGCGTGTGCTTGGCCTGGTTCGGCAGCAGCACCCTGGCGATGCCCACCGTGTCAATGTAAGCATGTTCCATGGCTCGGTTCTGTCTTCGGGCATTCTCCAGCATAAAGCTCATGTCAAAGCCCGCGTTGTGAGCCACCAACGTGCAGCCCTGACAGAATTCCAGGAATCGGGGCAGCACCTCCTCTATCAAAGGCGCGTCCATCACCATATCGTCCCGAATGCCGGTGAGCTTTTCGATTTCAAAGGGAATGGGTACCTGGGGATTCACAAAAGTGGAAAAACGCTCCGTCACCTGACCGCCGCAGACTTTCACCGCGCCGATTTCAATGATCCGGTTGTTCACAGGGGAGAATCCCGTGGTCTCAATGTCAAAGACTACGAAATCATCATCAAGCGTCCCGCCCTTGTCTCCGGTGACGATTTCTTTCAGGTCGTCCACCAGGTAAGCCTCCACTCCGTAGATGACCTTGAAGAAATCCTGTTTCTCCGGGGGCTCCTTTCCCTCCCATTTTCCTTTCTCCGCTTTCCAGAGATCCTCCCACACGTGGTAGGCATCCGTGAATCCCTGCACCACACCGTGATCCGTTATGGCGATGGCCTTATGGCCCCAGGCGTGCGCCCGCTTTACGATGGCCTTGGCCTCGGAGACCCCGTCGAAATCGCTCATCTTGGTATGACAGTGCAGCTCCACGCGCTTATGGGCCGCCGTATCCGACCGCACCGTGACGAAATTCGGAATCTTCTTGATGCCGAAGAGGGAGCCTATGGTGATCTCATGGTCGAATTTGTCCATGGTGGCCATGCCCTTGATCTTCACAAAGGCACCCGGCTTAAGGCTCCCCAAAAGCTCGCTTACAAACTCGGTCTTCACGAAGAGCTTTATCGAAATAGTATCCGTAAAATCCGTCACGTCGAATATGACAATGGTTCTCTCGTTCCGGATCTCACGGCTGTCCGTCTTCAGAATCTTTCCGCGGATGGTCACGTCGCCCACTTCGCCGATGATCTCGTCAATGGGAATGACTTCCTCATCAAAATCCTTACCGTAGATCACATCGGGGTGATCGGACTGTTTTAAGGGACGGTCTCCTCTGCGGAATTCACCCCGCCTGAAATCGCCCTTACCCTTGCCCTCCCCGTGGGCCGCTTCTCTCTTGTTTCTGCCGCCGAAGTCCTCTCCCGGACCGTCTCCCTTTCTGGCGGAACCGTCTCCCCCGCTGTCGTTTCCGAATCCCGCGGACTGCCCGCGGACTGCGGCGCCCGGACCGGGAGGTGCCTGGCGCTTCGCCCCGTCGTCCGGCCTGTCCCCGCCGGCGCGGCCCTGCGGGACTTCTCTGTACTGGCCTGCCTCCCCTGCTCTGCCGCCTGCCCGCATGATGATTTCATTGACTTTCATCTGCAGCCGCTTCTCGTCGTCCCCGGAAAACCTGCTGCCCGTCACTTCCCTGTAGTCCACGTCCACCCGGGCTTTCAGGCCGCAGCGTTCCACCAGTATCTTCTCCAGCACCCGGACGAGCTCTCCCTCCTTGCTCCTGTTGAGCACGGTATCGTCAATGGAGAGGCATATCTGTCCGGGCTCCGGATAGGAGATTCCGGCCGTGCGGAAAGCATTGTACTCCACATGGCTGTACTCCCGCAGCTCCGCCAGAATGCTCTCCCGATAGACCTCCATGAGATTCTCCGGAGTGTACTGGGAGGAGAGCTCAAACCGCTCGAATATCCGCACCGTCAAAAGGGCATGGGGAAAAAGCTGGGACTTGATCGCCTTTTCCGCCGCCCAGATATCCTCTTTCAGCAGCAGTCTGGTGCTGAACAAATAGACTGAGATCCTGTCTTTCTGCTTGGTGGCGGACACCCGCTCTACCTGCGTCTGCTCCAGCTTGTCATGTAAAGTCCCCTTTAAATCCAATGTGGGGAACACTTGAAAAAATGGTTTCGATTTTGTAGTCATTTCCAGTTATCTAACTCTTCCTTTAGCGCGTCCAACAGCTGTTCCTCCGGCACCTTTCGCAGAATCTCCCCCTTTTTGAACAGGAGACCCTCCCCCTGGCCGCCTGCCACTCCCAGGTCTGCCTCCCTGGCCTCGCCGGGACCGTTTACCGCACAGCCCATGACAGCCACCTTGATATCCAGCGGATAGCTCTCCGCCAGCTTCTCCACCCTGTCGGCCAGGCCGATGAGATCGATCCGGGTCCTGCCGCAGGTAGGGCAGGACACCACCTCGATGCCGCCCTCCCGCAGCCCCAGTGAGCGCAGGATCAGCTTCGCGGACTTGATTTCCTCTACCGGATCCCCTGTCAGGGATACCCTGACGGTATCGCCGATGCCCTGGTAGAGGATCAGGCCCAGGCCGACAGCGGATTTGATATTGCCGCTCCAGACGGTTCCCGCCTCCGTAATGCCGATGTGCAGCGGATATGCCGTCCGCGCCGCCAGCAGCTCATGGGCTTTCACGCACATGAGCACATCCGAGGATTTTATGCTGATAACTATATTCTCATAGCGGCACGCTTCGATCATTGCCGCCTTTTCCAAGGCACTCTCCACAATGCCCTCTGCCGTGACGCCGCCGTATTTCTCCAACAGCCCTCTCTCCAGCGAGCCGCTGTTGACTCCTACGCGGATAGGAATGTTTTTCTCTTTGGCTGCCGCCACTACCTCTTTCACCTTGTCCGGCCCACCTATATTGCCGGGATTGATACGGATTTTGTCCGCTCCGTTCTCTATGGCGGCAATGGCCATCTTGTAGTCAAAATGAATATCCGCCACCAGAGGGATATGTATCTGCTCCCTGATTCCCGCAAGGGCTTTGGCCGCCTCCATATCCGGCACCGTACAGCGCACGATCTCACAGCCCGCCCTCTCCAGCGCCAAAATCTGCGCCACGGTGGCGGAGACATCCTGGGTCCTGGTATTCGTCATGGACTGAATCAGGATGGGATTCCCGCCCCCTATCTTCCTATCTCCGATCTGTACGACTCTCGTTTTCTCTCTGTGCATGGCAGTCTCCTTTTCCAAAGCTTCAGGCATACCGACGCAGCCGGCATGCGTCACAAACATCAATGTACCTGTGCAAGCTGCACTTCTCTAATATATATGAAACCACCCCAAAAATCAACAGCCAAACGCCGGATGCTTTACAGGGACCTAAGTGCCTAAGTGGTAATCTTTCTTAAGATAAACCGGCCCGGGCTGACCTGTACCGCAAGGTTTTCCATGCACAGCTGCATCAGGCAGGTGACGATCTGCTTCTCCGGATATTTGTCCGAAAGCTGCCCGCGGATTTCCTCCGGGGACTTTGGCTCAAAGTCCAGCGCTCCCCAGACCTCCGCCTGCTCCTTGGGCAGACCGGGAATCTGTGTCTGTTCCAGGAAAGTATTCGGCTGCTCTGCCGCTTTGGGGGAAGTCTTCTTTCCGGTCTCCCAGAGTTGACGGATTTCCTCAAAAAAACTCTCTGGCCCCAGCACCACGCCCGCCCCCTGCTTCACCAGACGATTGCAGCCGTCGCTGAGCCTGTCCGTCACCCTGCCCGGGACCACATACACCTCTCTGCCCTGTTCCAGAGCCATGTCCACGGTGATCAGCGTCCCGCTTTTCGCCCGCGCCTCCACCACCACTACCGCATCGGCCAGACCGCTGACAATGCGGTTTCTGGGCGGAAAATTCTGTGGGCGGGCAGGGGTTCCCAGCGGGTATGAGGACAGCACCGCCCCTGACTTTATCAGCTTCTCGTAAAGTCCTCTGTTCTGCGCCGGATAGCAGATGTCCGCTCCGGAACCCAGAACGCCCACAGAATACCCTCCGGCCTCCAGCGCCGCCTCCTGGCCGATACCGTCGATCCCTCTTGCCATGCCGCTTATCACGGTCACGCCCCTCTGCCCCAGGAATCCTCCCAGAACCTTAGCCACATATCTCCCGTACTCCGAACACTCTCTGGAACCGATAACGGCCACCGCCGGAGCGTCGGGCTGCGGCAGCTTTCCCCGGACAAAGAGACCGTAGGGCGCATCCGGAATCCGCCGCAGGCGCTCCGGGTATCTTTCGTCTCCAACAGTCAATACTTCAATGCCCTCCTCTTTCATTTTGCGGTATTCCGCCTCCGGCTTCCACACAGCCGTGTACCTTGCCAGGCTCTCAACCTGCTTCGGAGACAGCACCTCCCCCCATTTTCCCTTGTCAGCCAGATACACGGCCTCCGGCCCGCCGCACAGCTGCGACAGTCTGTGCAGCTGCTTATTCCCGATATCCGGGAAATTACACAGCCAGCACGCGTATATCCGCTCCCTTTCTCTCCATTCTTCCTGCTTCATACGGTTCCCTCCCTGCCAAATTTTTATTAACCCTTTGTCCCCACTGCCGCGGCGGTCCCCAAGACGACACTGCGCTGCGAGGACAGTCCCCGACATTTACTCATGCGGGACTAATGCCCCCAATATTCCATGGACGGACGGTAAAAGGAAGCTTCCATCAGATGGGACACCCCGATTTCCTCCGCTCCCTCCAGATCCGCTATGGTCCTGGCTACCCGCAGAATGCGATGGTATGCTCTGGCGGAGAGCTGCAGGGAGGTGTACAGCTGCTCCATACAGCGCTGTTCCTTTTCCCCCAGCCCGCAGTACCGCTCCATTCTGGAGACTTCAATGTCACCGTTGAAGCGGTATGCCGTGCCCTGAAACCGGATCCTCTGAATCTGTCTGGCCCGCTCCACCCGCCTGCGGATCTCCTGGCTGGACTCTCCACCGGCACCGTTCTTCAGACTCTCGTAATCCACGGGCGCAAGCTCCACGCACAGATCGATCCGGTCCAAGATAGGCCCAGACACCTTTCCCATGTACCTGCGCACCTGAGGCTCCGTGCAGCTGCAGCGCTCCGCATCGGGATAATATCCGCAGGGGCAGGGATTCATGGCGCAGACCAGCATGAAATCGCTGGGATATGTAACGTTTCCGTTCACGCGGGAAATCGTCACCCGTCTCTCCTCCAGAGGCTGGCGCAGAGCGTCCAGCGCAATTCTCTGAAATTCCGGCAGCTCGTCCAAAAACAGAACCCCCCTGTGGGCCAGGGATATCATTCCCGGCCGGGGCATGGCGCTGCCCCCTATGAGCGCAGCCTGGGAGATCGTGTGGTGGGGACTTCTGAAAGGCCGCTCCGTCACCAGCGCCTCCCCCTCCTCCAGCAGTCCTGCCACACTGATCACGGAGGTCACCTCCAGGCTCTCCTCCAGCGTCAGCGGCGGCAGGATCCCGGGAATCCTCCTGGCAATCATGGACTTTCCTGCGCCCGGCGGCCCTACCATCAACAGATTATGGAAGCCTGCAGCTGCAATCTCCGCGGCCCGTCTGGCGGACTCCTGCCCGTTCACTTCGCCGAAGTCGGGCCTGCAGATTTTCCCATGGCCCTCCCCGGAAAAGAGACTTACCGTATCCACCCGTACCGGCGGCATTATTTCGTCCCGATCCGGCCGCCCGGCCGTGAGAAAGTGCATAATCTCCAGAATATTCTCCGCTCCCCTGACCGTGAGCTCCGGAATGACCGCTCCCTCTCTGGCATTGGCCTTAGGGACAATACACTCCCTGATGCCTGCCTCCGCGGCGGCCCGCACAATGGGAAGCACGCCTTTCACTTTTTTCAGCTCTCCGTTCAGACCCAGCTCTCCCAAAAACAGATATCCCTTTGCGGCGCCGGCCGGAACCAGCCCCAGGGCCTCCAGCATTCCCACCGCAATAGGCAGGTCAAAGCCTGTGCCGTCCTTTTTTCTGTCTGCCGGAGATAAATTGACGGTGATACGGCAGGGCGGCAGATGCAGGCCCACGTTCTTCAGGGCCACCGAAACCCTTTCCTTAGACTCCCGCACCTCCGTGCTCAGGGAACCCACCATAAAAAAGGCCGGAAGTCCCTTTGCGATGTCCACTTCCACGGAGACCATATAGGCCAGAACTCCGTGAAGCGCACCGGAAAATATTGCGCTGTACATAAACCAAAACCTCCTGTTCCGCAGCCGCCTATGGGGCCGCCGCTGTTTTCATGATAACGTAAAAAATGGAATCCGGCTCATTGCCCGGGAAATCCGCGAAGTAAATACTGATAGGATAAGACTGGAATTCTTCTGATGGTATTTCTTGAACCTTTTGACATTTGTGATATCCGCCGGACGCGCAGATGCCCGCATCCGGCAGAAGAGACTTCTATTGATATAAATGCTGTACCGCATCATAGAGTGCGGAGGACCTGTCTGCACGGATATGCCCGCGCACTTTCTCGTCTGCAACGAGAATCTCGAAAGCGGCCTCTCTCCCGTCTCCGTCCGCCGTGGGATTCAGCTGCTGGAACACCACGGCCTCCAGCACGCCGGCCAGCCGCGCACGCATCCGCTCCTGCCTGTGGGGCGGAAACAGATCCACGATATCCGCAATGGCATCCACTGCACTGACTGCATTCATGGCGGCAAATACCAGATGCCCGCTCTGCGCAGCGGCAACCGCCGCCGTGGCGCTCTCCGCATCCCTTAACTCGCCTATCATAATGACGTCTGCGTCTTCACGCACCGCGGCATCAATCGCATCCGCCCAGCTTAGGCTGTCCACCCCTATTTCCCGCTGGTTCACCATGGATCTCTTATAAGGATGCAGATACTCCACCGGATTCTCCAGTGTAAGAATCAGGGCTTCTCTGCTGTCATTGATCTTGCCGATCAGCGAAGCCAGAGTGGTGGATCTGCCGCTTCCGGAAAGCCCGGTCACCAGTACCAGCCCGTGCTCTCTCTGATACAGCTCGGCCACGGGCTCCGGTATCCCCATCTCCTCGGGCAAAGGGATCTCGGAATCGATCAGACGGACCGCCAGCGCCACGGTTCCCTTTTGCTTATAGGCATTGGCCCTGCAGCGGCCTCCCTGGGGCAATGTAAAGGAAAAGGCGTATTCTCCGCTCTCCTCGAACCTGCCGCGAACGGCTTCCGGCATGATACCGATCAGGATATCCAGCATGTCCGCCCCGGTGAGCCTGGAACAGTTCATGGAGAACAATTCTCCTCCGATACGCATCTTCGGCGGTATCCCTGCTGCCAGGTGCACATCGCTGGCCCCGGCCTCTCTGGCGCTGCAAATGATTTCCTCTATCGCAGACATTGCAACCTCTCCTCCCTTTCCTCAAACGCGGCTCTCGTCCAACCGCCTGACAAACCTCTCGTAATATTTCTATTATATACAATTCTTCGACAAATGACAACGGTTAAATGTGAAGCACGCGGAATATCTAAACCGTTTCCCCCTGATCCGGATTCGTTCCCCGGGAATTCCTCTGTCTTCCCGCTTCATATCGGCTCACACACTTTTTATCAGAACTTCTTTCCCCTCAAATGCAAAGCCGTATTTCCGGATTCGTTCGCCGGAGAACCCTCTGCTCTCTAAATCTGCCTGGTATCGCTGCTCTTCAATCTGCTTTAGCGCAGCGTCTGCAGTGTCCTCCAGAGATTTCTCCTCGCCCGGGTCTTTCACCTTGAATTCCATGATTATGGCATTATCTGTTCCGTTCTTCGGCTCCATCATCACATCATACCTTCCGAAGCCGCTTTCCCGGTTGGAGGTAATGATATAGCGGTCTGCCAGTTCCACGGACAGCCCCAGCACAAAGCCGTGGTAAAAGCGTTCGGGCTGCGTCTCCATGGAGGGGTTCTTTCCGCTGTCAAAGTAGCTGAACGTGGCCAAAGCCACACGGTTCATGTAGGCATTCATGGACTTTACGTCATCCTGCAGCAGCGCCCTGATGAAGCCGTTGTAGACTGTCCCGGTACCCGAGAACCATTTCCGAATCATCCTCCGGAACATAATCTCTACTTCTTTGTTCGTCAGCGCCAGCTCATACAGGTCTGCCCCCGTGTCCTCATTTAGTTCGTAGCTCTCCGCTTTCAGGTATCCGCTTGCCAGGAACAGGCTCCAGATGGCGTTCTCATCTGCGTCCAGCTGGTCAAAAATAATCTGTTCATCGACTTCCTTGTACAGATGCTCGCCTTTTAGCAGGTTCTCCATGGAGATTTTTATCTCCACGCTTCCTTCCCGGATCAGTTTATCCACCAGGCCGTTGCTGCTGGTGTTGGCCCAGTAGGTGGAGAGCCTTTTTTTATCCAGATAATTGATAATGGACCATGGATTATAGATATCTTTCCTTTTTCCGAACGTAAAGCCATCATACCAGTCTTTTACGGCCTGTCGGTTTGCATACAGGCTGCATTCCTGCAATGCCATCCATACTTCTTTCTCCGTAAAACCAAAACAATCTTCATATTTCTCTGATGTAACGGTTACTACTTCCAAATGATTCAGATCCGAAAAAATAGACTCCTTGCTCACCCTTGTAATCCCTGTCATAACCGCCCGTTCCAGATAGGGGTTCGTCTTAAATGTGGAATTGAACAGACCTCTGATGAATTCCACCATCTCCCGCCAGTAGCCGTATATCCACGCCTCCTGAAGCGGCGTATCATATTCGTCCAGCAGGATGATGACTTTTTTTCCATAATAACCCGACAGGTAACCTGACAGATTTTTCAGAGAATACGCCGCCTCGGAATCCGTCATTTCCGTCTGAATCTTACGAAAAATATTCGTTTCCCCTTCTTTTAGACTCCCCCCTGTCAGCAGGAAATCATGCTTGCGGTATACTTCCCTGATAAGCATGCAAATCTTTTCCCTTGCCAGCCCAAAGGAATTCGCTTTCACATCCGCAAAGCTTAAAAATATCACCGGCCAGGTTCCCTGAAGCTTACGATACTTCTCGTCTTTCCATATGGACAGCCCCTCAAAGATCTCTCCCTGGCCTGCGTACTCCACGGATAGAAATCTGTCCAGCATGTTCATATTCAAGGTCTTACCGAATCTGCGGGGACGGGCAATCAAAGTCACGTCATCCCGATTTTCCCACCACTGCCTGATAAAATCCGTTTTATCAATATAGAAGCTGTCCTCTGCTACCAGCTTTTCAAAACTCTGTATTCCTATCCCGACTGTTCTTGCCATGGCAATCTATCCTCTCTATTCCAAGCATCCATACCATCACCATATCCTATATCAGACGCAATGTCATTCCTTATTATACATGCTACTCATATAACCTACAAGAAAATTACATAAAATTTCCCGGCATCTATACCGTTACCAAGCAAAATAGGACAGAATCAGTTCTGCCTCTCCCGGTCGAACCAACTCTGTCCCATTGTGTGAATACCTCTCCTCTTATTTGCCCTCCGTCTACTCCTCAAACTTCTCCCGCAGCTTCCCCAAGGCTTTCTTCTCAATCCTCGACACATAGCTCCTGGATATCCCCATCCGCGCCCCGATCTCGCTCTGGGTCACCTCCCGGTTCCCGTAAAGGCCGTAGCGCATGATCAGAATCTGCCGCTCTCTCTGGCTCAGATTGGCATCCATCAGGGCGAACAGACGCCTGATATTCCCGCTCAGCTCCATGCTCTCCACGATATCCGGCTGGTTCTGCTCTATCACGTCCACCAGATGGATTTCGTTCCCCTCCTTATCCTGTCCGATAGGCTCGAAGAGAGATACCTCTCTGGATGACTTCTTCTTTCCCCGCAGAAACATCAGCAGCTCGTTCTCAATACATCTGCAGGCGTAAGTGGCAAGGCGCCCCTTTTTGTCGTCAAAGGTCCTGATGGCTTTTATCAGTCCGATACAGCCAATGGAGATGAAATCCTCTATATCCTCGTCCGCATTCTGGTACTTTTTCGCAATATGAACCACCAGCCGAAGATTCCGTTCCACCAGAGTCTTCTGTGCCCGCTGGGCCTCCTCAGGGGAACCATCCCGCAGCAGTCGGATATACTCGGCCTCTTCCTCCTGAGTCAATGGTTTTTGAAAGGTCTCCAAGACAACCCCCATGGATTACTCTTAACATATCTTATGTGTCGGATGCATCCGTGGTGCATGTCACAATGAATCGAATGCAGATATTCTAAATACAGTTTATTTCTGTTCGGTTCACAGCAGGAACTGTGCCATCACATAATTGCTCACGTCCAGCCCCTTTTCCGTCAGGGCAAGCCGTCCTAATACGGTATCGGAAACCGCCGCCAGAAGCCCGTCCCGGATGTTCTTCTCTATCACTTTCCCATACACTTCCCACATGTCACACCCGAAAAGCTGTCTGAATTTTCCCGCGTCCACTCCCTCCGTCATCCGCAGCCCGAGAAACATGAATTCCTCCATCTGTTCCTCCCGGCTCAGATGCCGGACCTCCTCCCTGCACCCGAGGGGATTCTCCAGATAGGCTGAAAGGCTCTCCCCGTTTCTAAAGCGGACATTCCCCACCAGAGAGGCCGCCCCTATGCCAAAGCCCGCATAGCTGCGCCGCTGCCAGTAGCCGCAGTTGTGACGGCACGCAAAGCCCTCTTTTGCGTAATTGGAGATCTCGTAGCGCCCATACCCTTTCTCCCCCAGGATTTCCTTTGTCTCCTGATACATCGCTCTGTCCGTGTCCTCGTCAGGGATATCCGAGTTGTCCTGGGACTCCTTTCCATATCGCTCAAAAAGGGGCGTTCCCTCCTCCAGGATCAGGCTGTAGGCAGAGATATGCTCCGGAGGCGGGTTCAGGGAAAGGATACGCTCCAGGGTCTGTCTGTACCGGGAGAGCGTCTGGCCCGGAAGCGCGCTCATAATATCCACATTCACGTTCTCAAAGCCTGCTCTCCTGGCCTGTCCGTAGGTATCCAGAAACGCTTCCCAGGTATGAATCCTTCCAATCGCCGCAAGCTCCTCATTGTGGGCGGACTGCAGCCCGATGCTCAGCCGGTTAATACCCGCTTGCCTGTACCTGGTCAGCCCATTTTCGGACACCGTTCCCGGATTGACCTCAATGGTGACCTCCGCATCCTCCGCCAGCCTGTACGCTCTCTTCACAGCCTCCATCAGCCTTTCGATCCGGGAAACCGGCGCCACGGAAGGGGTTCCGCCGCCGATAAATACGCTGCAGACCGAATACTTTGCATACGCGTCAGCGCTCCCCTCCGTCTCGGCGAGAAGCGCTTCCATATATCTCTCTATGGTTTCCGTGTCCGCGGGACCGGAGAGGAAATCACAGTAAAAGCATTTCCTCACGCAAAAGGGAATGTGAAAATAAAGCTCCAACTCATGTCCCATGCTTTTCCTTTTGCCTTTCGGCGTCTGCCGCAGCCCGGCAGACACATACAACAGAACAGTTTCTCTGCTCTCACTCTAGTTCTAGTCGTCGTCCAGCTTCAGCACGCTCAGGAATGCTTTCTGCGGAATCTCCACATTGCCGATCTGGCGCATGCGCTTCTTGCCCTCTTTCTGCTTCTCCAGCAGCTTTTTCTTGCGGGTGATGTCGCCGCCGTAGCACTTTGCCAGCACATCCTTGCGCATGGCTTTCACGGTCTCTCTGGCAATGACCTTGCCGCCCACCGCCGCCTGGATGGGTATCTCGAACAGATGCCTGGGGATCTCCTCCTTGAGCTTCTCGCACATCCTGCGCCCTCTCTCATAGGCCGAGTCCGCATGGACGATAAACGACAGAGCGTCCACTTCCTCCTTGTTAATCAGAATATCCAGCTTTACCAACTTGGACTCCTCATAGCCCTTGATGTCATAGTCAAAGGAGGCATACCCCTTTGACCTGGACTTCAGCGCATCGAAAAAGTCGTATATGATCTCGTTCAACGGCAGTTCATACCGCAGCAGCGCCCTGCTGGCCTCGATATATTCCATGCCCAGATACCGCCCCCGCCTCTCCTGGCACAGCTCCATGATAGCGCCGATGAACTCGCTGGTCACCATAATCTCCGCGCTGACCACAGGCTCCTCCATATGTTCGATGACGGAGGGATCCGGCAGGTTGGAGGGGTTGGTCAGCTCTATGACTTCCCCGTTGGTCTTGTACACCTTGTACACCACCCCTGGGGCAGTGGCCACCAGATCCAGATTGTACTCCCGCTCCAGCCTTTCCTGAATCACTTCCAGATGCAAAAGCCCCAGGAATCCGCAGCGGAAACCGAATCCCAGCGCAATGGAGGTCTCCGGCTCATACTGCAGGGCGGCATCGTTGAGCTGGAGTTTTTCCAGGGCGTCCCGCAGGTCCGGGTACTTTGCACCGTCTGCCGGATAGAAGCCGCAGTAGACCATGGACTGCACTTTCTTATAGCCCGGCAGAGGCGCCTCACAGGGATCGTCGTCATTCGTGACGGTGTCTCCTACCTCCGTCTCTTTCACATTCTTGATGGAAGCCGTGATATACCCCACCATGCCGGCGTATAGCTCCTCGCAGGGAATGAACTGGCCGGCGCCGAAGACGCCTACCTCCACCACTTCCTCCTTGGCTCCCGTGGCCATCATACGGATCTTCGTCCCCTTTTTGACGGTTCCCTCCATAATTCTGCAGAAAATAATGACTCCCTTATAGGGATCATAGAGAGAGTCAAAGATCAGCGCCTTAAGCGGCCCCTCCGGATCCCCCTTGGGCGCCGGAATCTTTGCCGCGATCTCTTCCAGCACATCCTCGATGCCGATACCGTTTTTCGCCGATATCAAGGGCGCGTCCTGGGCCTCCAGCCCTATCACATCCTCGATCTCGTCAATGACGCGCTGGGGATCGGCACTGGGCAGGTCGATCTTGTTGATCACCGGTATCACATCCAGATCATGGTCCAGCGCAAGATACACATTTGCCAGAGTCTGCGCCTCGATGCCCTGGGCCGCGTCCACCACCAGGATAGCGCCGTCACAGGCTGCCAGAGAGCGGCTGACCTCATAGTTAAAGTCCACATGTCCCGGTGTGTCTATCAGGTTAAAGATATATTCCTCTCCGTTCTTCGCCTTGTACACGGTGCGGACGGTCTGGGCCTTGATGGTAATCCCCCTCTCCCGCTCCAGCTCCATATTGTCCAGCACCTGGGCCTGCATCTCCCGGCTGGTCAGCAGTCCGGTCTGCTCAATGATCCTGTCTGCCAGGGTGGATTTCCCGTGATCTATATGCGCAACAATACAGAAGTTGCGGATTCTGCTCTGTTCCAGTTTTTTGGACTCCATTGACAATTCCTCGTTTCCTGTTTCTATTGAATTTTTCCTTGCATGAATCCCTCAGCGGGATCCTGCGGTCAGACAGTATGATTGTATCAGAATTGCCCGAAATTGTCCATATCATAACGCATCTTTCCCGGCCCTGAAGCTTTCCGCAAGTCTCGTGATTCTCGTGCAAAAAGAGCTCGAGAGCACCTCGCGGAACTGCCCATGAAAGGCAATTTCAAGACATCGACGTCTTGCTGTCACTTCCGCTTTTTCAGAAAAGCTTCATAGAGGGGCGACATTTCCCGCAGCTTCCTCACGCTGTCTTTCAAATATTCCACCACCGTGTCCAGCTCCTCTTTGGTATTTTCCTCCGACAGTGTCATGCGCAGGGCGCCCTCAGCGTCCTCCGGATTCAGTCCCAGAGCCAGCAGTACATGGGAGGGGTCCGTGGAACCTGAGGTGCAGGCAGAACCGCCGGAAACGCAGACCCCTTTCATGTCCAGCATGAGGACCAGGGCCTCCCCTTGGACGAAGCGGAAAGAGAAGTTTACATTCCCCGGAAGTCTCCTTTCCCGATGACCGTTCAGACTGCAGTAAGGAATCTGTTCCTCAATCCGGGCAATGAGATAGTCCCGAAGCGCGCTCTCTCGCCTGATCTTGTCCTCCATCATGCGCCCTGCTCTGGAAACCGCCGCGGCAAAGCCCACAATGCCGGGCACATTCTCCGTGCCTGCCCGCATCCCTTTCTCCTGACCCCCGCCGTGGAGAAAGGATCCGACTTTCAGGCCGGAGCGGATATAGAGCATTCCCATGCCCTTAGGGCCGTTGAGCTTGTGAGCGCTGGCGCTGAGCATGTCGATGTGCAGCAGATTTACGTCCACCGGAATCTGTCCGAAAGCCTGCACGGCATCCGTATGGAACAGAATGCCCCGCTCCCGTGCCAGATCCCCGATTTCTTTCACAGGCTCTATGACCCCGATTTCATTGTTGGCGAACATGACGCTGATCAGAATCGTATCGGGGCGAAGGGCAGCTCTCAAAGCCTTTAAGTCCACCAACCCCTCCCTGTCCACCTCCAGATAGGTCACCTCATATCCCCTTTTCTCCAGATATGTGCAGGTATGCAGAACCGCGTGATGCTCGATCTTTGTGGTAATGATATGTCTCCCCTTGTGGCGGCAGCTCTCCGCGGCTGCCTTTATGGCCCAGTTATCCGACTCCGTCCCGCCTGCCGTAAAGTAAATTTCCTCCGGTTTTGCTCCCAGGGCTTCCGCAATGATGCGCCTGGCCTCATTGACAGCCTTTCTCCCGGCAAAGCCCGCGGAATAGATGGCGCCGGGATTCCCGAAGCATTCCGTGAAATACGGCAGCATGGCCTCCACCACCTCCGGGGCGGTCTTCGTGGTAGCGGCATTGTCCAAATATATCATTTTCCCATCGCTCCTTCTATTGGAACCGTGCTTTCGTTTGAATCATACTGACTTGGCAGGAAGAATATAATAGTGAAAAATGAAAGTCCCGAATCTACATGAAAGCAAAACAACGTCATCCCCTGATCATAGGTGCCTTCATACTCACCGCCACCGGCATAGCAAGCCGCCTCATAGGCTTTTTGTACCGCATCTACCTCTCCCGGCTGTTCGGGGAGGAGAACATGGGAATCTACCAGCTTTTAAGTCCCGTGCTCTCCCTGTCCTTTTCCCTGACTGCTGCAGGATACCAGACTGCCATCTCCAAGCTGGTGGCGGAACAGGCTGCCATAAAGGAAACCCACTCCCGCCGGCCTCTCGCGGCAGGACTCGGTGTCTCCCTCCCCCTGTCCCTGCTGTGCAACTGGGTCCTGTTCTTTTACGCGGACGCCATCGCCGTAAATCTCCTGCAGGAGCCCCGCACGGCCTCCATGCTGCGCATACTGTCCTTTTCCATCCCCTTAGGCGCAGTGCACTCCTGTATCAACGGCTATTTCTACGGCATCAAAAAAGCCGGGATTCCGGCCGGAGCACAGCTTTTGGAACAGCTTGTGCGCGTAGGCTGTGTATACATAGTCTCCTCCCGCATCCTGGCGGCGGGACGCACGCCCTCCGTGGGCGTGGCAGTGCTGGGCCTCACCGTGGGGGAGCTGGCATCCATGGTGTTCACCATAGCCGCCATACTCCCCGGCGCAAGCCCTGCCTCCGGCCGGGAGCTTGCGCCAGGGCGTAACCTATGGCGCCGCTATGCCGCCGATTCAGACTCCGACGCCGTCCTCCTCGGCAAGCTGCTGTCCATGGCCCTGCCGCTGACTGCCAACCGCATCGTGCTGAACCTCTTACAGAGCGTGGAAGCCGTGTCCATCCCCGCAAGGCTGCGCCTCTACGGCTATGACACCGCCACGGCCTTAAGCGTCTACGGCGTGTTCACCGGTATGGCTATGCCCTTTATCTACTTTCCCAATGCCCTGACCAGCTCCGTGGCCGTGCTGCTGCTGCCTGTCATCTCTGAGAACTATGCCTTGGGAAACATGGAAGCTGTCAAAAACGCCACGGTCCGCACCGTAAAATACTGCGGGCTCATGGGCTTTGGCTGCCTGGGCCTGTTCGTCCTGCTGGGCAATTGGGCCGGCACCACCCTCTTCGGCAGCCCTTTGGCGGGGTATTTCATCACCACCCTGGGATTCATCTGCCCTTTCCTCTACCTGGACACCACCCTGTCCAGTATCCTGCAGGGTCTGGGGCTGGCCGGACATACCTTTGTCATGAACGCGCTCTGCCTGCTGATACGGCTGGCCTTTATCTTCCTGGCCGTCCCCCGCTTCGGGGTGAGAGGCTTCCTGTGGGGGCTTCTGGCCAGCCAGCTGACCCTGGGCGTCCTTTATCTTCTCTGCCTCTACGGTTTCCTGAAAAAGCATAAACGCCCGTAGGCCTGGACCGTTCCCGCAGTCTCCGCAGCCTGGTTCCCGAAGAGTCTGCGCAGCCGGAAAGAATGCCCGGACAATCGAATTTGCCCGGACATTCTTTCCACGCACTATTCCAGCATCTTCTTTAATTCATCCACAAAAGTATTCACATCCTTGAATTCCCGGTAGACGGAAGCAAACCGCACATAAGCCACGGCGTCTAAGTCCTTGAGCTTGTTCATCAGAAGCTCCCCTATGACCTGGCTGGAAATCTCCTTTTCCTCTCTGTTGAAGATCTCGTTCTCCACCGAGTCCACCAGCTTTGTGATCTCCTGGGCGCTCACCGGCCGCTTATGGCAGGCGCGCAGCAGCCCGCCCTCTATCTTGGACCGGTCGTAAGTCTCTCTGTTCTCGTCTTTCTTGATGATGATCAGGGGAATCGTCTCAATCTTCTCATAGGTAGTGAAGCGCTTCCCGCACTCGTCACAGACCCGTCTGCGGCGAATGGAATTGTTCTCCTCCGCAGGCCGCGAGTCAATCACTCTGGTATTCTCATGATTGCAATAGGGACATTTCATATCTTCTCTCCTCTTATGGTACCCAGCGCTTTGCGCAGTGCTTTCCTGCCGTTATCCCTAACCTATCATATTCAACAGTGAATGTCAACGAGAATAATGTCCGGGCCGATCTGTCTGATGTCCTTAAAGGGTATCACAATGTTGGGCTCGCAGTTTAAGAATCCCAATATCTTATTCCCCCCGGGCACCATGATCTTGCAGATGCAGCCGCTGCAGGGGTCGAACTCCAGATCGCAGACCCTGCCCAGCTTTTTGCAGTTCTTGATGTTGATCACATCCTTGCTCCTAAATTCCGAATAAAGCATGAAAATACTCCCTCCTTATGAAAAAACTTCCCTATTTACAGATATGCGGCATATGGGAAATATGAGAACGGCTGACAGGGACCAAATTTCTTTTTCCTCTCTCCGGGGAATATTTTTCCGCTTCGGGCACATACTACCACTATAATCCAACGCGCCCCGCGCGAGAAACGAGGAAAGAAATGACACAGGGAAAAGTGGAAATCTGCGGTGTGAACACCTCAAAGCTCCCCCTGCTGAAAGCAGATGAAAAGGAAGCCCTCTTCCAGCAGATTGAGGCAGGCGACGAGAGGGCCAGAGAAGCTTATATCGAGGGAAATCTGCGGCTGGTCTTAAGCGTCATCAAGCGCTTCTCCTCCAGCAACGAAAATGTGGACGATCTGTTTCAGATTGGCTGTATCGGCCTGATCAAGGCCATTGACAATTTTGACACTTCCCTGAACGTAAAATTTTCCACCTATGCCGTGCCGATGATCATTGGGGAGATCCGGCGCTTCCTGCGGGACAACAGCGCCATGCGGGTATCCCGCTCTCTGAAAGATACCGCCTATAAGGCCATCTACGCAAAGGATACTCTCACCAGAAAGAACCTGAAAGAGCCCTCCATGGAGGAGATCGCCGCTGAGATCGGCATCGCCAAGGAGGACATCGCCTATGCCCTGGACGCGATCCAGAACCCCATGAGCCTCTACGAGCCCATCCTCACCGACGGCGGCGATACGCTCTACGTCATGGACCAGATCAGCGACAAAAAAAATAAGGAAGAGAATTGGGTGGAGCATCTCTCCCTCAGCGAAGCCATGAAGCGTTTAAACCCCAGAGAGCATGAGATCATCTCCCTGCGCTTTTTTGAGGGAAAGACCCAGATGGAAGTAGCCGAGGCCATAGGCATCTCCCAGGCCCAGGTCTCCAGGCTCGAAAAAAATGCCCTGCGCTCCATGCGCAATTACCTGACCGCATGATTCTCCCTGCCCTTTCCCGGGCAGCCCAGACTCCCGCCCACCGCCAGACGGCGGGCGCAGGCTACTCGTCCTCCTCAAAAGGAGCATCCTGGCCTCTCTGCCTTTGCCATCCCCTGCGCAGCAGCGTGTACACCCCGTACAGCGCAAAGCCAATGACTGTCCCCAGCGTGTTGGTCAGGATATCGTCTATCTGAAAAAATCCCCGCCCCGTAATCAGCTGCAGCGTCTCGATGCACAGGCTCGTCGCGGCCCCCAGCCACATGCAGCGCAGGAAACGCCGAAACCGCCCGAACGCAAAACAGGCAAGAAGCCCGTAGGGTACAAAGAGCAATATGTTCTCTATGACAAAAGCATTGTTCCTGTCGTTGATTCCCCATGTGGAAAACAGCTCCAGATCAATTCCCTTGCTGTCTCCGCTCTCCCTGGAAAGGAAAGTGATGATCAGCATCAGGGAAAGGTACATCACAAAGGCCGCCACCGGCAGCTTGGCTGCAGGCGCCTTTCCCTTACGTCTCCTCAGACCGTTCGCCACCCACAAAAAAAGGGTAGCCCCAAAAAGCCCCAGGGCAAAGCCGTAGGGAAAAAACTTTACCATGGACATCATGTCCCGATATATATATTCTAACATTTCGTATTCTCCGCAGATTCTCGCGGAAAGCCCGGCAGTCACAAACGCGTACATGAAAAGCGGTCAGTATTGATCCCACTCCTCTTTTGCATGCTCCCAGATTTCCTTTTTCTCGGAAAGCATTCCGTTCATCCAGCAGATGGCCTCTGCCACGCCGTCCTCCCCAAAGGGAAACTCAGCGGTTTCCCTCTTCTCTTCAGGTGTCTTAAAAAATGCGAAAGGCTCCGGCCATACCGTACAGCGCAGCTTCTTTTCTCCCGCGCTGTCCGCAGCGCCTTCCAGACGGTAGCGCATGCCCTGGTGGCAGCCCGTAAACTCCGTCTTCTTCAAATATTCCATCGATAATATATCATCTCGTTGTATCAACGTTTTTATA
>JAAWOU010000044.1 GCA_022799755.1 Lachnospiraceae bacterium | reverse complement strand
GCCATCGCCCTGGGCGACTTGATCGAAAGCGCAGAGGGAGAAAGGGCGGCTACGATCCCTCTTCTGGAGAGCTACTGTGAACTGGTCTATGGAATTCATCAGAGCCTTGGGGCAGAAATGGAGGGCGCAGCCCCGGTCAGGGCCGACAAGACATACAAGACACTGCGCCAGGGACATATCCGTATCGTCAACAGCCTCACCCATGATATCAAGGTGCGGCGGGAAGTAGTGTTCCTGCCTTACAAGGCATCCATGTGGGATTCCTTGGAGAGCGTATGGAAAGCGGCGGATGAAGATCCGGAATGCGACGCCTATGTAATTCCCATTCCGTACTATGACAAGAATCCGGACGGAAGCTTCAGGGAGCAGCACTATGAGGGAGGCCAGTATCCGGAGTATGTGCCCGTGGTCTGGTACGAGGATTACGACTTCGAGAAGCGCAGGCCGGATATGATATTCATACATAATCCCTATGACGACTGCAATATCGTCACCAGTGTGCCTCCGTTTTTCTATTCCAAGAACCTAAAGAACTTTACGGATAAGCTGGTATATATTCCTTATTTTATATTGGAAGAGATCGATCCGGAGAACCTGCAGGAGCTGGAGAGTATAGAAAAGTTCTGCCTGGTGCCGGGGGTGGCGTATGCGGATGAGGTCATCGTGCAGTCCGAGGATATGCGGCAGGCGTATATCAATGTGCTGACGGAGTTCATGTCGGGGCAGGGACACAGTAGGGCATATTGGGAAAAGAAGATCCTGGGGCTGGGGTCGCCTAAGGTGGACAAGGTGCTGAGCACCCGGAAGGAGGATCTGGAGATACCGGAGGAGTGGATGGAGGTTATCCGGAGGCCGGATGGGAGCTGGAAGAAGATTATCTTCTATAATACCACAGTGACGGCGCTGCTGCAGTATAATGAGCAGTATCTGGAGAAGATGCGGGATGTATTTCGGGTGTTTTATGAGAATCGGGATGAGGTGGCTCTGCTGTGGAGGCCGCATCCGCTGTTTGGGGCGACGATTCAGTCTATGCGGCCGGAGCTGGGGGAGACGTATAGGGGGATTGTAGAAAGCTATCGGAGAGACGGCTGGGGGATTTATGATGATACGGCAGATATGGACAGGGCGGTTTGTTTGAGTGATGGGTATTATGGGGATGGAAGCAGTGTGCTACAATTATATCAAAAAGTCGAGAGGACTGTGATGATTCAGAATCCTGAGGTTTAAATTTGATGAGAAGCACTTATAAGTATCTGGTAGGAGAATATGAATAAGAGAAAACAATTTGGGTGTATGCTGGTAGATGGAAATACTTTACTGTTTATATCTAGTAAAGATATATTTCCTGCATTATACAAGGTAGATTTATTAACAAAAAGAAGTGAATGTTTGGGAGAAGTTCCGTGGGAATATTATGCAGATGAAAGTGCTTTAATTGGGAAAATAGACGACATGCTCATAATTGCACCACGATGCCACCAAAGAAAATTTTTGAAATATGATATGACTCATTCATTATTTCAGGTTATTTGGTTGGATGAAGATATATGGGAACGTGATTTTTCGATATCTGCGTTTTCTAATGTTGTTCGATTAGGTAATTCTTTGTTTTTTGTTGGAAATAAAAGCGCAATTATTGTTGAATATCGAAAGGATAGCGATGACTTTGTTATTCATAAATTAATTCTTCCTATAGGATTATCTAAAGAAGAATTATCTTTTTTTTGGTGTTCTGCAGTTCTTGAGGAAAACGAATTATACTTGCCCTTTCTAAAAGGGGGATTAATTAAAATAGATTTGAAAGATTTTCATGTTGCTTATATCGAAATACCACATAATTATCAATGCTTTAGTATGGCTGTAATAGATGATTATTTTTGGATGATGCCTAATTTTGGTAATAAGATAATGTTATTTCAATGGAAAAGTAAAGAGTATCATTTTATTGAAGTGCCAATTAAAAGTGGAAATATTCCATTTATGGCAGCAGTTGATTGGGGGAGCGAAATTATGTTAATCCCAATGCATGACGAAACAATATTTTCGATTGATAAACTTACATATATGGTTTCTAAAAAAGTTGTACTTAATCGGTTAGCAAATAATAGTCGTCAACGTCAGTTTCTATTAATTTATAGAAATGATGAAGGGAATACTTACTTGCAAAAGAGTAGAAGTCATGAATTGTGGTGTTTTAGTAAAAATGGTGATTTTGAAAAAGAAACCTATGATGTCACAACTGATAACATTCAAGAACTTTTTGCAAAATCTAAGATGGTTAAGAATAAATTTTGGACAGAGAGTATAAATGTAGGGATTGATTTTTGGTTAGATATTTTAAAAGGTGGAGAAGAGGAAAATGAAATTCTGATTCAAAACTGCGGTTTGAATATTTGGACGGATTTAAAAAGAGCAAATTTATAATGAAAAGTGGTTAAAAATGATGAATGATGTGCAGCTATTGGATTGTACTTTAAGAGATGGGGGATATATCAATAATTGGATATGGGGCTTTGAAAATGCGCGAGACATTATAGCAACGCTAGTGAAAGCGGATATAGATGTAGTGGAAGTTGGCTTTTTGCGCGATATAGAGAAGTATGATGCTAATATTACAGTATGCGATAGTATTGAGCAATTAAACTGTTTATTACCTGAGAAGTATGGAAACACTATTTTTTCAGCGATGGCTATGCAAAGCAATTATGATTTAACTAAGCTTACCCCATTTTTAGGCCATGGAATTGAAATGATACGTGTTACGTCTCATGATTATGACATAGAAGAAGGAATGAGATTTGCTCGAAAAGTTAAAGAGTATGGATATAAGCTTAGCATTAATCCAATCAATATAATGGGATATAGCGATGACAGAGTGCTTTGGATTATTGAGCAGGTTAATACAATTCATCCATATCAATTTTCTATCGTAGATACATTTGGAAGTATGCGAAGAAGGGACTTAGAACGTATTGTCAGTCTTTGTGATCATAATTTGGACAGGGATATTCGATTGTCATTACATTTACATGAGAATATGTTGTTCAGCTATGGCTTAGCACAAATGTTTATTGATAAACATCTAAATCGTCCAATTGCAATTGATGGTAGTTTAATGGGGATTGGAAGAACGCCAGGCAATCTGCCATTAGAATTGATAGCAGATTACTTGAATGATTATGAAGATAAAGCATATGGAATTGAATATATGATGGATTCAATACAAGATTATATAGCCAATTTAAGGGGAAAGACAGAATGGGGGTATACACCGGTATATTTTTTATCTGCAAAATATAATCTGCATCGTAATTATGCAGAATACTATTTAGGAAAAGAAGATTTAACAAATAGAGACATTAATTCTATATTAGGAGGATTTGAAAGAAAAAAAGCCTCCTGTTTTGACCGTGATTATGCTGATGAGAAGTATTATGAATATAAAAATCATGAAGTAAATGATTTGTATGATATTATAAAGCTAAGAAATGAGATTGCAGATAAGAAGATATTGATACTAGCACCAGGAGATACTCTTACAAAACATAAGTATGAAATAGAGCGATTCATTGAGAAAGAAGCACCAGTAGTTATTTCTGTAAATTTTATTCCGAAGCTGTATAAAGTAGACTATGCTTTCTTTGGTAATGCTAGACGATTTATTAAATGTGATGAATTTAATTGTAAGCTTATTGTAACATCAAATTTGGTAGATGCGAAAGCAGACTATAAAGTCAATTATAGCCGCTTAGCAGGTGCATTCAAAGAAGGATTTAATAGTTATATTATGTTGCTTAAATTATTGAAAGAAATTTCTGCAGATAGAGAAATAACAGTTGCTGGAGCAGACGGATATGAATCTAATAAGATTAATTATGGGAAAGAGATTGTTGGAATCATACCAAGTCACGAAGAAGGATATAACATTATTGTAGCAAAAGCAGTGGAAAACTTGAATCTTCCTATTCAATACTTGACACCAACAAAATATGTAATAGGAGACAAAGTTTAAAAATTTCTTTCAAATATTGAGTGACAGGTGCAACAGGGGTATAAAAATGGCTAAACAGTTAAAGTGGTTGGTAATAGATGTGGATGGAACTATGACAGATGGCGGAATTTACTATGATGAATATGGAAATGAATTAAAGAAATTTAATACTAAAGATGCGGCAGGAATAATTGCTGCACGGCAAGCAGGAATAACTTTAGTTGTACTTACTGGACGAACATGCAAGGCAACGGAAAAGAGAATGAAAGAACTGGGAATAGAATTACTGTTTCAGAACGTAAAAGATAAAAAAATATTTTTGACAGAGTTCATGAATGAAAATGGAGTTTTAAAAGAACAGATAGGGTACATTGGGGATGATTTGAATGACTATTTACCAATGCAATTAGTGGAATTTGTAGGGTGCCCGGCAAATAGCTGTATAGAAATAAAGAAAATAGCAACTTATGTGAGTGAGGCCAAGGGAGGAGAGGGCGCTGTACGTGAAATTATAACCCACATTCTTCGGAAACGTTTTGAATGGGATGAAATAATAAATAAAATATACGGAGTGGGTATATAAAAATAATGGTTCAGGAGGACAAAAGCATGGATACATCATTAACAGCAGTTATTCCTGTCAAAGGTAACAGTTCAAGACTGCCAAATAAGAATATTTTGTCGTTTGGGGAGTCAAACTTATTAGTACATAAAATTAGACAATTGAAGAAAGTAAAGAAAATTACTGACATTATTGTTTCATCTGATTCTAAATTAATGTTAGAGATGGCAATAGCCGAGGGGGTAATAGCAATGGAGCGCCCCAAACAATATGCAGACGAGTCAGTGCCATTTGGAATGTTTTTGGAATATTTGGCAGATGTGTTGCCGAATCAACATGTTATGTGGGCATGTGCTACCTCTCCTCTGGTTGAGCCTTATTTATATGAAAAGGCAATTGACTTATATTTTGAAAAGATGGAAGAAGGGTTTGATTCTTTAATTACAGTATTGCCATGCAAATCTTATTATATGGATGATAATGGCCCTATTAATTTTGAAACTGGTTTAAAACATCAGAACTCAGAGTATTTAAAGCCAATATATCATTTTACGAATGGAATTAATATTTGCCCGAAAGAAAAACTAAAAGTATGGCATTATAATTATGGAAGTAATCCGTATCGTCTGGAAGTTAATAAGCGGGAAGCAGCGGACATCGACGATATATATGACTATGTGTGTGCAAAAGCGATGCTGGAGATGAAAGGAATAAGTGATGGAAGGTGAATTTAAGTGTCTTTTGTGCGGGGGGGTAAAAGTCAGCTGGTTAAAAAGAGGACAAGAAATAGTTATCATAAAATTGTACAGTGTGTAAATTGCGGACTACAACAATTATTTCCGTTGCCAACCTTAAAAGAGGATGCAATCTATTATGATATCAATCCGCATGATAGGGAAACAACGCCAGAGTTTTCAGTTGAGGATATTTATTCAAAGTTTGAATTTCAAAATCAAAGCAGAATTCGGTATTTAGAGAACTTTGGCATAGAAAAACACTGGAAAATCCTGGATTATGGGTGTGGCTATGGTTTTTTCATTGAAATGATGGAAAGAGAAGGGTATTGTCTTGATGGAATTGAAATAAGCAAAGATAAGTTGGTCGTGTGCAAAGCAAGATTGGGGGAAACTGCTAAACGCATTAAAGCTATAAACCTCTTAAATGAAGAATTACCTGAATATATGGAAAATAGATATGATTTAATTACAATGTTTCATTTACTAGAACATATAACACAGCCGATAGAGCTGCTTAAGAAAGTAAAAAAGATGCTTAATGAAAAAGGTCATCTTGTTATTGAAGTGCCGAATGTAGCTAACAAGATGATGGAAGCATCGGAAGCATATAACGATTTTTTCTATATCAGAGATCATGTTGCATATTACACACCGGATATACTGAAAAAGCTACTATTGGAATTAGGCTTTAGAATTGTTGTTTGTTGTGGAAATCAAGTTTATGGATTGACAAATCATATGAATTGGATTATAAACGGAAAGCCAGAATTGAAAAAACCTAGTTACGAATCTTGTGCATCGATGAGATGGATAGAGAAAATATACAAAGAAACAATGAACTGTAATATGTGGGCTGAATATATGTATGTGATAGCCTGTAAAGAAAAATAATGGGAGAAGATGTAAAGTGGATAAAAAATTATCTATTCTTCTGGAAGTATTGAAGAATAAGAAGAGGAATATTTGCTATGGTGCAGGTGTATATGGACAACGATTATTGGGTTTTCTGCGTGCGCATAAGCTGAATCTTGATTATTTTGTAGTGACAGGTAATAATATGCCTGAAGAGATTTTTGGTGTACCAGTTAAAAATATCAATGAAATTGATAATTGTGAAGACTACAATTGGCTGATTGGTGTATCAGAAAAGTATACTGAAGAGATAAAGAAAATACTAGAGAGTAAAAATATTCGGCCATGTTTTATAACTGATGACAAAAATATCGAAAATATAATTGAAGATGCATTACTTGTAAATCAAGAATTTCGCAATGTTATCTCTGAATCAAGAAGATGCTTTATTTTGGGAACCGGAGGAACTATAAGACTACAGGATTTAAAAAACTTATATAATGAGGATGTATTTTCATGTAGCTTTTGTAGCTTATTGGAGGACTATAATTATATTAATCCGAAATACTATGTATTGCCAGCTTTAACAAGTGACCCAGTAGAAATAGGAAAGGAACGAGAGACATATATACGTGAAAAGATAAATTTTTTTAGTAAGACAATAACAAGTAATGTTATTTTCTGTGACTATTATGATTATAACTATATACAGTATTATAAAGGATTTAAGGGAAAGAAGATTTACTACCTATATCAAGCTGGCGAATGGGATGATGAAAGAAGATGTACATATGATTTATGTGCAAAAACTCCTGCAATACAAACAGGCTCTATCATGATGTTAAAAATTGCTATTTTTATGGGATATAAAGAGATATATTTGATTGGAACAGAACATGATTTGGTTACACACAATTATGGACATGCGTATGATTTAGAAAAGTTAAAAGGATTGGGTTTTGATGAACTCTTTAAAATAGCAACATCTCAAAATATAGGAATAGAAACAAGAAAAAATAGGGATATTTTGCGTATGAGTTTAAACATGTATAATCAATATTACTATTTAAATAATATTGCCAAATTGAATGGTGTTCACATCTATAATGCGACAGAGGGTGGGAGCTTAGATGAGTTTGAGAGGACTAGATTTGAGGAACTTTTTTAACAGACTAAATTTTTAAGGAATATAGATATACTATTGGATATCTCCCAGATTTTTGAAACTTTGGTTTTGGATACGAAGAAAAGAGATTAGATAAAGCTATGAAAAAATTGATTCTTTTTGGTGCGGGAGAATTAGGGATAAAATGGTTAAAAAAAATAGGAAAAGATAAGGTTTATGCTTTTGCTGATTTTAACATAGAAAAGATTGGGAAAGAGGTGGAGGGGAAAAGAGTAATATCAATAGAAAGTGTATACAAATTAGATGAAGAAAAAGCAATTTTTATTTCTACATCAAAAAAATATAGAGATGAAATAAGAGGTTCACTAGTGCAATATGGGTTAGGAGAATATTTGGTGGGTACACCATTTTTAGAGCTAGGGCATGATATTGACCTTGATACATACATAGATACTCAATCTGTTCTGGAAGGAAAGAATTCCATTTCTAGTGGAACAAATGTTATTGAAAGTTACATTGGTTATGCTTCATATATTGCAGGAAATTCACAGATCATTAAGACAAGAATTGGCCGATATTGTTCCATTGGACCGAATGTCAAAATTATAAGAGGGCAGCATCCTGTAAAAGAGTTTGTATCCACTTATCCAGGTTTTTATTCTCCCCAAAATTCAACTGCGACAGTGTCATTTTGCACACATAATTTGTTTGATGAATTTAAGTATTCAAATTATCCATACGCTGTATCAATAGGAAATGATGTGTGGATTGGTGCTGATGTAAGAATTATGGAAGGAGTAAAAATTGCTGATGGAACAATAATAGGAGCAGGGGCGTTAGTTGTAAAAGACACAGAGCCTTATATGATTTTAGGAGGAGTTCCGGCAAGATTAATAGGAGAAAGATTTACAAAAAGACAGATAGAATTTTTACTAGAATTGAAATGGTGGAATAAGTCAGAAGATTGGATTAGAAATCATGCTGCTTATTTTAAAAACATTCATGAACTAGAAAAAGTGATAGGTAACGAGTACTTTACTGAGGAAAAAGGATAGTGTGATATGGAAGTAATAATTTTATAAGTGAGTCAACAGTATTAAATATATGAACAGTGAATGTACAATCGAACAAACATTTCAAAGTTTGATTGTTCATATAGTATATGAGGTTTCAGCCGGAATAATAATAAGGAAGAAGAAAAGTGAATCCCTATAAAGTTTCTATCATAACAGTATGCTTAAACAGCGAAGCATCGATTCGGCAGACAATAGAAAGCGTCCTGCATCAGACTTACAACAATATAGAATACCTTATCATTGACGGCGGATCGACAGATCGAACAATAGAGATTATTGAAGAATATCAGACGATATTTGAGGGGCATCTGCAGTACATAAGCGAAAAGGATCAGGGTATTTATGATGCCATGAATAAAGGTATTTTACATGCAGCAGGGGATGTAATAGGAATTATTAACAGTGATGACCGGTATGAGCCCGATGCGGTAGAGAGAGCCGTGAAATGTTTTGAGGAAACAGATGCAGAAGCGGTGTATGGAGAAATATGGCTGATAGGCCAAAACGGGGAGCGGGAATATCATACCTGGCATTCTGCATTTCCCCCTCATCCGAGTACATTTATCAAACGAGAGGTTTATCAAAAGTGTGGTATGTTTGATTTAAAGTATCACATTGCATCGGACCGGGAGCTGCTTTTACGGCTTATTGCCGGAGGCATTAGATTCGAACATATTGACGCTATACTTGCCGATTTCAGTAAAACCGGAATCAGTAATACAAAGAGTCTTGAATGCGCACAGGAAACTTATGAAATTGATTTGAAATACTTCGGAAGATGTGCTGACACTTTTAACAGAGATGTGATAGAGGAAAAATATGAAAGGGCCAGGTTTCTGTACATAAGTCAAACGAGATCGCAGATAATTAGGGAAACATTGGAGAAATATAGCCATGTTTTGGACAGTATAGCGATTTTTGGAGCGGGTAACTGTGGGAAAGAATTAATGACTGTACTGGAAACGTGCGGAATATCAGTCCGCTTATTTGCGGACAATGATGAAAGTAAATGGGGACTGGAGTTTCATGGAATAAAAATTTACTCCCCGGAGATTTTACGGGACTTTGATGGGCATGTGATAGTCACGGTTACAAAACATCAGCAGGATATCTGCAGGCAGCTGCGAAAATATGGGAATCCCGCATTAAGCTGGAGTACCTTGGGAGAAATGCGGCAGAAAGCAATTCGCTGCTATGAAAGAGGGTGAAAGGGAAGCGGAAAATGAAAATCTATTTTTGGGGAACAGGAAAAGGCTGCAAAAAAGCATTGCAAAACTATACTTATGAAGAAGAGATAAGCGGGTATATCGATAATAATCCGGAGCAATGGGGAAAGAGCTTTCAGGGAAAACGGATCGTAAGCTTCGAAGAGTCACTGGCGGATGCAGATCTCATTGTTATCACGGCAATGCAGTATGATGCCATTTTATATCAAATTAAAAAAAGCGGATTCGGAATGGAGAAAGTATTCTGCTATTTTGATGCGGGAGATGACAGTGAAACGGTGAGCCGTTATTTTGATTACAAAGGGCGTAAGATAGATCTTTTGGAGAGACGGCTGGAGGATTTGGAAAATATAGTCAAGATTCGCTTTTCGAATATCGGTTATGAGATTGCGGATAACCTGGAAAGGAAGAAATATCAATTCCCCATACTGCACAGTGATGAGGAAGCTTTCAGACGAATCATAGATGAGAAGTGCTCTCTAATCAGGTTTGGTGACGGAGAGTTTGAATTGATGGCTGGGAAAGAGAGGGCGCCGTTTCAAAAATATGAAAAGGCGTTGTCAGAGAGACTGCGGGAGGTAATACAGAGCAGGAGAGACAACTTGCTGATCGCATTGGCGAACAATTACGGCAGCCTTGATTTATATACGGAAAGCGACAAAGACGGTATCCGCGGATATATGACAGAGGAAGTGAGGGCTTTCCATGCGTCGCTGTTGGATTATAGCAGAGTATACTACGATGCATATTTGTTTAAATGTTATTTTCTGTCCAAAGACAGGGATGATGCAGAAAGAAGATATGCGTCGGTTAAAAGAATCTGGCAGGACAGGGATGTTGTGTTGATCGAAGGTGCAGAGACAAGAACCGGACAGGGGAATGACTTATTAGACAATGCCCGTTCCGTCCAACGTATTCTTTGCCCGACTCAAAATGCATATGGGCGGTATCGGGATATTTTGGAGGAAGCGGAAAGGATTCCGAAAGATAAACTGGTTTTATGTGTACTGGGACCGGCTGGTAAAGTGCTGGCATATGACCTGATCCAGGATGGGTATCAGGTGGTAGATATCGGGCAGGTCGACATGGAGTATGAATGGTACAGGGCAGGAGCAGGCATAAAAGTGCCGAATCCCACAAAGTATGTATCGCAGCTTCCTCCGGCGTTGGTAGAGGAAATACATGATAAAGTGTATGAAAGCCAGATTATAGCAGTGATTGCATAAACGAAAGGGGCATTATGGACAGTTGTGAGAGGGACTTTTTTATTCAAATGTATGAGCTGATGGAAAAGCCGGAATTGTTCGTGAACCTGAAAGAGAGCCTGACGAGGTATTTTCATATAAATGGTTATAAAAATATTGCAGTATACGGGGTTGGCAGGCTTGGCAGGTTGATATTAAAAAATATTGATACAGCACAGCTGGAATCTATCTGCACAATAGATGAAAATAAGGCAGCCCGTTTTGGGAATATTGAGACCATTAACATACAGGAGCTTGCGGACAGGAATGAAATTGATATGGTATTGGTTACGCCGCTTCTGGATTATCCGCTGATAGAAGCGCAGATATGCAGTATGTGTGAAATGCCTGTTGTGTCGGCAAAAGAGCTTATGTGCGACATGATTAGTCTGAGTCTTTTTCCCGATTCCGGAGTCTGAGGAAATGATACGAATGGATAAGAATATAATTTTGCTTCATTTAGAGAGTGTAAACAATATCGTATACCGGATGAATCCACAGCTTTTTCCAAACATTATGCAAATTGAAAAGGAGGGGCTCAGCTTCCGCAAGTACTTTTCTACGGCAACTTCTACCTGGATGGTAATTTCGGATATGCTGTACGGCGGCTTGGATCAGTATGAGGGGTGTCATGAACTGACAGAGAAACCGGCAACGTTTTGTTATGAATCAGGACTGCTAGATGATTTTCATGATATGGGATACCAGATAGGAGTATTTAATCATCCCTATTTTGAACTATCGGATATGCGGGAACTGTATCTTTTTGGGAAGAGTGTAGAGCAAAATGCGTATACGTCATATAGGGAATTTTGTCATGGGTTTAAGGCGGCTATGACTGGTCGGAATAAATACTGCATATTAATCTGCAATTTCATGAGCAATATTTCGTGCCATAGTTATGTGGCACCAGGATACAAAAGAACAGGTAGAAAACGATGGGAAGACGGATACCGCTGCCTGGATGAGATGGTGGGAAATATTTTTCGGATTTTAAGGGAAACCGGGCAAGAGGAGAATACGATAGTTGTTTTGTACGGAGATCACGGGGATGATTTCTGGGGACATGGATACCATATGGGACTGACTCATGCAATAGAGCCGACAGCGCCGCTGATACATACGCCATTGATTGTTTGGGAAAAGGGGCGGTATTGCGGAAAGACAAGCAATAAACTTATATGTACTACCGACATAAAGGAAATGATAGAACGTATGATACAGGGAGAATTGCCGGAAAGCGGTTCGAAACGTAGCTTTGTGTGTGCAAGAAGTGCGTTTGCGGCACAGCCGGTGAGAGAGGGTGCGTTTAATAAGAGTTATAGTATCACAGACGGTACGACACTGTTACTTGTATCCTCAAAAGGTTTGGAAATGTATGATTTGGAAATGGATCCGGCATGCAATTTTAATATGTTGCATCTGTTTGAAATCGTGCAGGATAGGATTGTTTTTCGCGAAAAAGAAGCAGAGGGGCTTCGCTTTCACTTTGCGGATTTTATGGATGAAAACCAAAAGAGGTATATTCGTCAGAAGTTTTATTATATGCGCCCGCACCTTTACCGTTATGTGGTGGGACGCTATGAAGCGGGTAAAAGAAGCGGGACGGATGTAAATGGTGAAATGTGTTTTCACAAAATAAATCACAGTATGAAATTGTAGAGTTGTGCAGGCATGAATTTGTCGGCGGTTATGTTCTTTTCCATGTAAGTGTTTGAGAAGAATGTGGTGGAAATATGCGGAAAGGAAATAAGTAATGAAACAAGATGTTAAATTATTCACAGTCGGGCCGGCGCAGATGTATCAGCATACGCTGGAAGTGCGAAGCCATGTGGTGCCATACTTCAGGACGCCGGAGTTTTCTGCCATGATGCGAAAGAACAGGGAGATGCTGTTGGAGCTGACAGATGCGGACGAGGATTCAGAAGTTGTTTTTCTGACGGCATCGGGAAGCGGTGCGATGGAAGCGGCGGTCATGAACTGCTTTGATGAGACAGACAGACTACTGATTATTTCCGGCGGGACTTTTGGGGAGCGTTTTGAAAAAATCTGCGAAATTCACCATATACCCTTTGACGCTTTGCGGTTAGGGCAAGATGAGGCACTGACGGCAGCACATTTGGACAGCTATAATGCAAAAGACTATACCGGGCTCTTAGTAAATTTGCATGAGACCTATACCGGGCAGTTATATGACATCGAAATGATTCACAACTTTTGTAATCGGAATCATCTGTATTTGATGGTAGATGCCATCAGCACTTTTTTGTGTGACGAGTATCATATGCGGCGGTATGGGATAGACGCAACTATTATCAGTTCGCAGAAAGGGCTGTGCCTTGCGCCGGGGCTGTCCATGGTTATCCTGAGCAGACGGATCATAGAGGAAAAGATTGAGAGGAAGCACAGTACTTCGCTATATTTCGATTTTCAGGATTACTTACAGAATATCAAGCGGGGCCAGACGCCGTTTACGCCATGCGTGGGCATCCTTTTTGAACTGCATGATATGTTGTCATGCATCATTAGGGCAGGAGGCGCGGACAGCCGGGTAGGCGAGGTGAGGGCCAGATGCGAGTACTTCCGGTCAAAAATAGAGGAACTGCCGGTGCACCTGCCGTCTTTCCCGCTGTCTAATGCCATAAGTCCGGTCAGGTTTGAAAAAGAGATTGCCATGGACTTTTTCACCTATTTGAAAGACGAGAAAAACATGATGGTGAATCCGGTTGGAGGAGAGCTTGGCAGGTGCAGTATCAGAGTGGCGCATATCGGGGACCTGCAGATGGCCGATTATGATATGCTGGTTGAAGAGATGAAGTATTATTTTACTATGTAAATATATGGATTCTTGTTATATATGGAGGAGGCATGATGTTAAAGGATGAGATACAGAGCTATCTGCATACGCTTAACCGGGATGCAGAGGGCATTCTCATAGCTCCGGAGAAGCTTATTTTTGAAGAAAACGTGAAAATGAACTGCTTTTACTGCGGGAAATACAATAATAACTGGAAATGTCCGCCGAATCTTCCGGATATTGATTATAAAAAGATGATGAGTGAGTATGACGCAGCCATGGCGGTGGTTTTAACATTCGAAATCAAACAGCAAAGCGAATATGACAAAATCAGAAATGACTCCAGTGTACTCTTACACAGGCTGCTGCTGGATCTGGAAAAATGGATGTACAACCGGAACAGCCCAAACGCAATTTCTTTCATTGGAGGTTCTTGTAAGCTGTGCAAAGGGGGATGCGGGAAAGAAAAATGTAATAATCCGTATATGTCCAGATCGCCGATTGAGGCAACAGGGATCAACATTGTAAAGAGCATGAAGCAATATGGCGTTTCGCTGGATTTTCCGACGGACCGGGTGTTAAAAAGAATCGGATTGCTGCTGTGGCAGGAAATGTAGGGGGCAGAAGAGAGAAGGAGGGCGTACATGAAATACATATTTTTAGTGGCGGGGAAAGGTTCCAGGCTGAGCCCGTTGACTTCGGACATGCCAAAATCCATGTTTAAGCTGGGAGAGGGCATGACTTTGATCGCAAGGATGGTAAATCTGATCAGACGGTATGACAGGGATGCGGACATCGTGGTAGTAACTGGACACAGGCATAAAAGCATAGAGCAGGAATTGGATGGCGTTACTTTTATTAATAATCCCTTTTATGAAGTGACGAATTCCATAGCGTCTTTGTGGTTCGCAAAGGAACACTTGGATACGGAGAATGTGGTTCTGATAGACGGTGATATCGTAATGTCGGAAAATCTGGTTCGCGATGTGCTGTGCAAGCCAATAGAGAGGCCGCATGTTTTGTTGGACAGCTCCATCAGCGAAAATGGGGATTACAATGTGCAGACATCCGGAGAAAGGGTTCTGGTAATGAGCAAGGAACTGAACACATACTATGGGGAGTATGCAGGCGTTACGAGACTTGACAGGAAGAGCGCGCTGGCCATGCGGGAGGAAATAGAGAGTATGGTGGACAGCGGCTATTATGACCAGTGGTATGAAAACGCTTTGGTACAGATGATTTTCAGGGATGACTTTGAATTGTTTTATACGGATATTTCAGCGTATGACTGGACGGAAGTGGATAATGTCAGTGATTTGATTCATGCTAAAAATATCCATATGAGTGAGAAATAATCTCAGGTTAATAGAGGTATAGGGAGAGGAACGGCAGAATTATATGTATCCGCGCAGCTGAATAAAGCGATAATTCGGGGAACAAAGATAAGCGGGAGAAGCTGAAAGGGGTTAGGTATGACAGTAAGCATCATTGTGCCGATGTTTCATGGGAAAAAATATTTGGACAGCATATTGAATCAGGCGGCCCTGTGTGCAGAGGCTGTCGCAGAAACGGATGTTGAACTGATTCTTTATAATGATTCTCCTGAAGAAGAGATATTTGTAAAAGAGGCAGAGTATCCGTTTCGGGTGAAATGCTTTCATTCCGAATCCAACAGCGGTATCCATGGGGCGAGAGTGCATGGCTTGGAACAGGCGGCTGGCGAATATGTGGTCTTTTTAGACCAGGATGACAGGATTGCCCCGTCTTATCTGAAAAAGCAGCTGGAGTGTATCGGGGCATCGGATGCGGTGGTATGCAGGGCAATCCATAACAACAGACTTTTCTATACGAATACGCATGTGTTTGAGAAAGTGATCACAAAGGATTTCATGGTCAGGAATAGAAATCCGATCATATCTCCCGGCCAAGTTCTTCTGAGGAAAGATGCGATTCCCACGCTATGGAAAAAATGCATCCTGCAGAATAACGGTGCGGATGATTATTTCCTGTGGTTGTTGATGGCCAGTGAGGAAAGGACGTTTTCATTAAACCAGGAGGTATTGTTTGAACATGTTGAGACCGGTATGAATACATCAGGCAATACAAACAATATGATGGACTCGGAAGCTGAAATGATAGGTTTTTTAAGGGAAAGACATGTTTTTGGCAATGAGTGTGAAAAAGTGCTTATAGAGCTGTCGGAGTCACTGAGGCGAATGCATGTCCGCCTGCTGGATAATTATAAGAAAATATATGATTTTTTGCGGTGCTGGAACGAGAAGTTGGCAAAGGGCATATCTCCGCTGGCCTTTTTTGAGGAGAACCATATAAAACGGATTGCGCTGTACGGTGCGGGTGATTTTGGCAGGAACATTGAAATGCTGTTGAAAAATACAGATATCAGGGTCTGTTTCTATATTGACCAGAATGCGGAGTATGTTTTGTCTGAACTGCCTGTATATAAAAAAGAAGAGATCAGAGAAGAGGCAGATGCGATTATTATAACCATTGATGATAAGTCTGTCAGAAGTGAACTTAAAAAAATTGTAAGTTGTCCTGTATTTGAACCCAATGATATATGGCTGTTTCTGGATCGATGCTGTGAGGGTAGTGCTGCAGAATCAACCTGTTTTGGACAAGCGTGAGGTGGAGATGCATGCAATACGGTAATAGCAAAACCGCATATGTTTTGTTTGGCACGGGCGATTACTATCAGAGATTTCGCCACTGGTTTGACGACAGGAAAGTTTTGGCCATTCTTGACAACGACAGGAAAAAGCAGGGAACAATGCTGGATGGCCGTCCTGTAATCTCACCAGAGGAGATTACAGGGCTTTCGTTTGATGCAGTGGTGATATTGAGCTTCTATGTAACGGAGATGAAGAAGCAGCTTCTTAGTCTGGGAATAGATGAGACGAAAATATACCATTTTTATGAGCTGCATGATCTTTTCAAGTCAGAGAATCCTAAAGCTTTCGGCAGGGCAAGTGGTTTGAAAAGTATTCTGCTTCTCTCACATGACCTTTCCCTGGGCGGTCCGGCGCTGGCATTGTATCATGCAGCTTTGATATTAAGGAAAGCCGGATATGATATCGTGTTCGCTTCTATGCTGGACGGAGCGCTAAGGGAGAAGTTGGAAGAACAGTTGATTCCGGTAATGATAGACATGAGGCTCCAGATAAATACCATGCGGGAATTGCCCTGGACAGAAAAATATGACCTTATCTTTTGTAATACGATCAATTTTCATACGTTTCTTTCGGACAGGAATGAAGACATTTCTGTTATTTGGTGGCTGCATGATTCTGCCTTTTTTTATGAGGGGATAAGGTCAGAAAAGCTTAGCAAGATAAGCAACCGGAATTTGAAATACATATCAGTGGGACCGGTTCCTAGGAATGCAATGAACCAGTACCAGCCGGACGTTGTGATAGGAGATTTGATCTATGGAGTTTCCGATGGGGTATAGGATGAGATTTACTACGATTGGATATATAGAATGGCGTAAAGGCCAGGATATCCTGGTGAATGCTTTGGCAGGAATTTCAGAGGAGGAGCTGAGAGGCAGTGAGTTCCTGCTTGTAGGCCAGGACAGCTCCACCATGGCTTTTGGGTTGCGGGAAAAGACAGCCGATAAACCCTGGATTCGGATGACGGGTACAGTTAGCCGGGAAAAGATACATCAGATATTGGACACTACAGATGTGCTGGTGTGTCCGTCTCGGGAAGATCCCATGCCCACTGTATGTGCAGAAGCTATGATGCACCATGTTCCTTGTCTTGTGTCTGACGCTACAGGGACGGCGGCATATATTTCAGACGGTGTGGACGGCATGGTATTTAAAAGCGAGGACATAAACGGATTGCGAGAAAAGATCCTCTGGTGTATTAAAAACAGAGATAAATTAAAATCCATGGGTAACCGGGCCTATAAAGTATATGAAAGAATCTTTTCGGTGGAAGCCTTTGAAAAGAATCTATTGGCGCATGTGAGGGAGATGACAGGATTGATCAGGGGACAGACAAATGGGTGACGTGAAAGAATTATTGAAGAGGTATCAGAATGAGAAGATAGCACTCTATGGTCTTGGCACAGAGACAGAGAGATTCTTGACCGAATTTGGAGACCGGATCATGGTCGCTGGTTTGCTGGATGGTTTTCGGGAATCCGGTAAACTTTACAATTATCCTATCATTGCCATTCAGGAAACAATTTCAATGGGAGTACGGCTTATCCTGGTTGTGGCTCGTCCGGGCTCCTGTAAGGTGATTGCCAGGAGGATCGGGGCGTTTTGCCAGGAAAATGAGATTGCGCTCTACGATGTAAGGGGGCGAAATCTTCTGGAGAGCAGAACTGCTTCCTATAATTTTCACCACATGGCAGGAAAGACGTTGCAGGAGCTGCTTGACAGGATAAGCGCGGCGGACATTGTAAGCTTTGACTTGTTTGATACGCTTGTTACCCGAAAGGTACGCACTTATACGGATATCTTTGAACTGTTGGATCTGAAGCTTCGGGAGAAAGGGATTGTTATTCCTGATTTTGCCAAGCTTCGATTGTGTGCCGAGAAAGAGCTTTCCAGGGAACGAGCCCCGAGGTTGGAGCAGATTTACGAATTTGTTTTGGAGAAAGCAGGCGGCAGCTTTGTGTCCGCATCCGAGCTGGCAGAGATGGAATGGGAGATCGATTGCTCCGTCATGGTTCCAAGGGAGCAGGTATGTGATGTATTTCGAAAAGCGCTTGGGGATGGGAAACAGGTGGTGATTACAACGGACAGTTATTATTCCATGGGGCAGATAAAGGATATCCAGATCCGGTTCGGACTGGAAAACTGTGACCGGGTATTGGTTTCCTGCGAATATGGTACCTCAAAGACACAGAATCTATTTAAAGTACTTCAGGATAAGTACAGAGGGGCGGAAATTCTGCATATAGGGGACGATGAGGTTTCGGATATTGAAAAAGCGTCGGCAAACGGCATTGATACCTACCAGGTGTATAGCGGGGAGGAGCTGTTTGATGCCCTTGATGGGCTGGGAATGGAAAGCAATATAGCGACAATGGCTGACCGTTTGAAAACAGGGATGTTTATCTCCCAAATGTTTAATAATCCTTTCTGGTTTGAGAATAGGGGCTGTGCATTGTCCGTACAGGATGCTTTTGGAATAGGCTATCTGTTCTGTGCGCCGCTGATAACAGATTTTGTCCTGTGGATGAAAGAAATGTTAGAAGCCCAAGACTTCAAGCAAATACTCTTCTGTGCGAGGGATGGTTATCTGATCGGCAGGCTGTTCAGAAAGATATCTCCCGGAACAAAGTCAGTGTATTTTCTTGCATCGCGAATGGCAGCCATACGTGCAGGCATGGAAAATGCGGAAGACATAGCTTATGTCGACAGCATGAAGTATTCTGGTGACGCAGGGGATGCGCTGAAAACACGCTTTGGCATTACGGCAGATAATCGGAAAGGCGGGGAACGGAGCAGGGAAATCATTGCAAAAGCCGTCACCCAGCGGGGGCATTATAATAGATACATAGAAAAACTGAGCATTCAGGACGGAGATATCGCAATATTCGATTTCGTGGCAAAAGGGACAATGCAGATGTACCTGCAAAAGCTTTTTCCACAGCGTATGAAAGGATTTTACTTTTTACAGCTTGAACCTGGATTCATGGCAGATAAAGGGCTTGATATCCAGCCGTTTTATTCGGACGAAGAAAAAGATACAAGCATGATATTTGATAGTTATTATATTTTGGAGGCAATACTGACCTCTCCGTATCCTCAGACGGAGGAATTCGATGGGGATGGAAATCCTGTGTTTGCCGCCGAGACGAGAAGCAGGGAAGATATCCGGTGCCTGGAAAGAGCACAGAAAGGAATTCTTGCGTATTTTGAAGACTATCTGTGTATTCTGCCAGAGAAAGCGAGAGAGGAAAACAAAAATCTGGATGAGTCTTTTCTGGCGCTTGTAAACAAAGTACAGATAAAGGATGAGTCTTTTTTGGCTTTGAAGATTGAGGATCCTTTTTTTGGCAGGATAACGGATATGAAAGATATGTTGGGGTGAATCCCTATAGTGCTTGCAAGACTGTAAAGACAAATAGAGTCTCTCGCCAGATCCCCGGAGGAGACTCTGTTGTCTGAAATTCATCTGAAACCAAATCCATAAAGAAACGTCAAAAAACCTCATATACAACCAACGCCGCCAGCGACAAGATAAAGTACACCCCGCCTGCCAGGAGCAGCCCCGCAGGGGACCTGCGCTGTGCCTCCCTGCGCGCCCGGTACTGATGGATATCCTCCGCGGAATGTTCACCCGTTTCCCCGGAATGCCCCTTATCCGTCCGCCTCAGAAGCGGCAGGACCAGCTCCAAAACCGTGCGCAGGCCGTAACCTGCCACATCAAAGGCTCCCCGGTTGCCCACAGCCCTGATGCCGCCCGCTCCCAATAGCATCACTGAGGCCACGAACAGCCCATCGCACACGGAACGGATCCAGCCATAGTCCCTGCTGACATTCAGAGCGCACACGGCCGCCGCAATGGCCGCCCCGGCGGCCAGGCAGGCCGGGAGGCCAGACCGGCTGGGAAGCCCTTTTTTGTCCCCCCTCATTTCGCAGACAGCTCCGCCAAAATCTTTTGATACTCCGCCTCGTTGCACTGGACGAAGTGGCCGGGACGAACCTCCCGGAAAGAAGGCTGATCCACGGTATAATCATGCTCCGCCAGGGGATTGTATGTGATGCGCCGGCGCTGTTTTTCGTAGACAGGATCCGGCAGCGGGATGGCGGAGAGCAGGGACTTGGTGTAAGGGTGTAGCGGATGGGCGAACAGTTCATCGGAGTCCGCCAGCTCTACCATCTTGCCGTAGTACATAACCCCAATGCGGTCGGAGAAGTACTTGACCACGGAAAGGTCATGGGCGATGAAGAGGATGGTCAGGCCGAGACGTTCCCTCAATTCATTCAGGAGATTAATCACCTGGGCCTGAACGGACACGTCCAGGGCGGACACGGGCTCATCGGCGATGATCAACTCCGGGTTCATGATGATGGAGCGTGCCACGCCGATACGCTGTCTCTGTCCCCCGGAAAACTCATGGGGATAGCGGGAGGCATGCTCCTTGACCAGCCCTACCAGTTCCAGCATCTCATAGACTTTCTCGTCGATCACTTTCTTGTCCCGCTCCCCCTGAATGACCAGCCCCTCGGAGATGATCTCGCGGACGGTCATGCGGGGATCCAGGGAGGCTATCGGATCCTGGAATATCATTTGAATCTGGGTGATCAGGCGGCTCTTTCCCGCTTTCCTTAGCTCATCCTTATACTTGGCTTCCAGTTTTGCTTTCTCCTCGCCGGACGCAGCCCGGATCTTCGGGCCGTATTCAGCCTCAAGCTCCGATCTGCGCTTGGCGGCATACTCCCTGTCGCAGTTCTTCTTTTCTTTCTGAGCAGCCTTAATCAGAGCTTTCAGCTGGGAGATCCTGGCGGGATCTTTCGTCTTCTTCAGCTCGTCCCTGTAGGACTGGACGCCTGCGGCAATGCGCATACCCTTGAAGTAGATGTTTCCCGAAGTGATATTGTACAGCCCGATGATGGAGCGGCCGGTGGTGGTCTTGCCGCAGCCGGACTCGCCCACCAGGCCGAAAACTTCCCCCTTACGGATATCAAAGCTGACATCGTCCACGGCCTTTGTCACAAAATTGCCTGCTTTAAAATACTGGCAGAGGTGCTCCACCCTCAGCAGGAGTTCCTGGTTCTGGTTAGTCATTTGCGGTCTCCCTTCTCTGGTTCATCCTGGCGATGCGCTCCATGACTGCCTTGGGCGGATCCACCTTAGGCGCGTCCGGATGCAGCAGCCAGGTGGCGGCATGATGCGTGTCGCTGATCCGGAACATGGGCGGCTGCCGCTCAAAGTCGATCTGCATGGCATACTGATTTCTGGGGGCAAAGGCGTCCCCTTTGGGCGGATAGATCATGTTGGGCGGCGTGCCGGGGATGGCGGCCAGCTTCTCATTGGTATCCAGGTCGGGCATGGAAGAGAGCAGTGCCCAGGTGTAAGGATGCGCGGCATGGTAGAAGATGTCCTCGCTGGTGCCGTACTCCACAATCTTACCCGCGTACATGACGGCCACACGGTCCGCCATGTTGGCCACAACGCCCAGGTCATGGGTGATGAAGATTACGGACAGGCGCCGCTCCGTTTTCAGCTTGTTGATAAGTTCCAGGATCTGGGACTGGATAGTCACGTCCAGGGCCGTGGTGGGCTCATCGCAGATCAGGATATCCGGATTGGCGGCCAGGGCGATGGCGATGACGATGCGCTGGCGCATGCCCCCGGAAAACTCAAAGGGATACTGCCGGAAGCGCTTGTGGGGCTCGGAGATGCCCACCTCCTCCATCAGCCTGATGGCCCGGTGCCTGGCAATCCTGGGCGTCACCCTGTCGACGATGCCGGAGGCGTTCTGCATCAGGTAGTCGATGGCGCCTATTGTCTCGGCGTGGTAGTCCCGGCTGTCCGCAGCATCCAGAAGCTCCCGGTAGTGTTCCGTGAGGCGGTCGATGATGTGCGACAGGTTCGTCTTGATGAGATCCAGATCGGTGACGGCAGCATCCGCCACCTCCCAGTCCGGCTTCCCGCCTTTGGCCACGATGGCGTCAAATTTACGTTTCTCCCGTTCGTATTTGCGCAGGATCCCCACATTGGCCTTTACGCCGTGGAAATACTTGTCCAGCTCGCTCTTCATGCCGGGAGAGAAAGTATAGACAAGGCTGTCCCTGCCAACAGCAAGGGGATCAATGGTCTCCCTGACTGCCGCGCCCAGCTTCTTCCAGGTGCCCATGCACTGCTTTCTGTCCAGCCGCTCGGCAGCAAAAACCGGCTTGGCAGCCTCCAGCTCCTGCAGCGTCCCGCGTATACGGTCATAGCACTGGTCCGCGGAATAGGCCACCGCACGTTTCGCATCAGACAAGAAATCTTCCATAAAGTCTTTTTCCAGATAATCCAGCAAGAAAGCATTCAGCTTCTCCGGCGGCATATCCGGCAGCGGCTGATTGGAGAAAGTCAGATAATAGCCCATGCGGAAGAAATTTGGCTTTGGCCTTTTTGCGCCCTCTGCCAGGATCTCCCGCAGACGGTAGAGTTTTCCGAGTACCGCTTTGTAATCCTTTTTTTTGAAGTTTTCCTCCAGGTCGGAGGCGTTCTGCGTAACTTCTGCCTTGTACTTATCCGGAGCCACCACATAATCGTTGAGGGACTCGCGGCTGCAGCGGGCGATATCCTTGATGCGGTCCGCCGCACCCTTTGCCACAGTGTTCTTTTCAAGTTCAAAGGAGATGACTTCAATGTCGTCAAGCGCCTCTGTTGCTGCCTCATGGGCAGCGTTGTAAGCGGCTTCCAGCTGGGTGTGCTTTTTTTCAAACTGTTGAAACTTCCCGCAGCTGGCGGCTGCGCGGGAGCGCTGGGTATCCTCTGTGGCGCTGGCTACCATCATGTCGCGCAAACTTTTAAGATAGGTGCGGAATGCGCGCCTGCTTTCCCGCTGGCGGATCCTGCCCTTGAGGAGCATGGCCTCCGTGAGCTGTCGTCCGATGCGCACGATGGGGTTTAAGGAGGACATGGGATCCTGGAAGATCATGGCGATCCTGTCGCCCCGGATCTTGTGGAAGTCCTCCTCCGAGATCTTGAGCAGATCCTGGCCGTTATAGATGATTTCACCGGACTCCACAATGGAATTGCCGGCAAGGATTCCCAGAATGGCCTTGCTGGTGACGGACTTGCCGGAGCCGGACTCGCCCACGATGGCCAGGGTTTCGCCCCTGGCAAGGTCGAAGTCAATTCCCCGGACCGCCTGCACCTTGCCGTTGCTGGTGCGGAAAGAGATACGTAAATCCTGTACATGCAGTTTATTTTCCATCAGTCATCTATCCCCCTTGTGGTTGGATTGAACGCGTCCCGAAGACCGTTGCCGAAGAGGTTAAAACAAATCATCAAAAGCCCCAGAAAGATACTGGGATAAAGCATGGCGTGAGGCGCAGTGGTAGCGGCGCCGTTGCCCTGGCTAAGCAGAGTGCCGATAGTGGTGCCGGCGTAGGTGGACAGATCCACTATCCCTAAGTAGGTCATGGAGGTTTCCGAATTGATGACGCCGGGAATCACCAGGGCGCAGGAGGTGATAATGGTGCCGATTGCGTTGGGGAAGATGTGTTTGAACATCAGCCGGGCATCCGAAGCACCCAGGGTTCGGGCAGCCATGACGAACTCCTGTCCCTTGAAGCGGTAGAACTGCTTTCTTGTCAGAGCTGCCATACTGATCCACCCCGTTAAGACAAAAGCAAACAGGAAAGACACCACCACACCCACTTTCTGGGCCAGGTGGAGCTGGAACAGGGTGGTCACCACCACAAAGGGCACGCCGGAAAGGATATCCGCAATACGATCCAGCGTCATGTCGATGGCGCCGCCGTAGTAGCCCTGAATGGAGCCGTACACCGCGCCGATACTCAGGTTGATGACCGAGACCAGAACGGCAAAAATCAGGGAGAAACGAGCGCCCAGGCCGATAGCGGTGAACAGGTCGAGACCCATTACATTAGTACCCATCAGATAGCTCGGCTCATGGCCGTTGAGATAAATATAGTAGTTGTAATACAGGATCCTGCACTGAACCGAACCGGCCTTTGCGGTGGAATAGACCCAGTCGCCCGGATCACCCGCAAGCCGGAGGGAGTTATACGGTGCGCCGGCCCGGTCAGAGCGGGTGGAGTAAGCCGGGATATAGTCGCCCTCCGCGTCCAGAAGAGCCGTGCCGTCACTGTTCATCTTGTACCAGATATTGGAGTTATCGCTGATGCCGTTAATGTCCTCCGCATCCACATAGGGATAAATGACCTGGATGCCGGTCTCGTTCTGCCAGTCCTGCAGCTTCTGGTAGTCCACGTAGCTGAAGTTGCGGTAGACGATGCCCATGGCGTAATAGGCGTTGACCTCAAGGTCGTAGGTATAGCGCTTGACCATCTGGCCGCGCCTCTTTTCCTCGGTCTCGTGGGTGTCCCGGATGCGGATAATGGGATCCATGCCCGTTTCAATGGCGATGCCTTTCCAGATGGCCATAGCCTTGTCGTTCTGACTGTCTATGGTCTTGGCGCCGTTTAGGAACCCGAACTGGGAGAAAAAGGGGTTGAAAGGCGGATAATTGACATACATGGGATCCTTATCGTCGGCAGTATATTGGGAGAAGACCGGCACAAGAACGGCGTAGAGCACCAGGAACAGGAGGATCCACGCGGCGATCACCGAGGACTTGTTCTTGCCAAACCGGATCATGGCATCGGCAAAGAAACTCCGGGCCTTGGTCTGAAGTTCCTTGTCGTGCAGCCGCTCATTTTCCTGCACGAAAGCAAATTTCTCAGCAGGAATCCGTTCATTCATCATATCAGTCATGGTATACTCCCCCTTTACTTTTTGGATCCCATGCGAATGCGCGGGTCGATAAAGCCGTAGCTGACGTCCACCACGAGACTGGCCGCCAGGCCGATGGCGGTGTAGAAGCAGGTGGACAGCATGAAAATATTGTAGTCAAGGCCGTTGATGGCGTTCAGGGTCAGGCCGCCTACGCCCGGGATGGCGAAGATACCCTCGATGATGAGAGAGCCGCCCAGGATACCGATGAACTGACCGAAGATGGCCGGGACAATGACCACAAAGCAGTTGCGCAGGGCGTGGCGCACCGTGGCCTGCGCGCGGGTCAGTCCCTTGGTGCGGGCCAGGAGCATAAATTCGCTGGTCAGCACCTCGGTCAGCTCGGCGCGGGTGGTGCGGGCGAAGCCCGCGATGGTGCCGAAAGAAAGAGCCATCACCGGTGGGATCAGAGAGAGGAACATCTTCCACGTAAAGTAGTTGGTGCCGCCTGCCATGAGGAAAGGGAACCACTGGAGCTTAAAGCAGAAAATATACTGGATTAAAAAGGCGTAGACAAAGCTGGGCACCGAAATGACCACCATGGTCAGGGTGGAGATGACATAGTCGATCCATGTGTTCTTCTTCAGGGCCGCGAAAATGCCCAGACCGATCCCGATGGGAATGGACCCGATGATGGAATACAGGTTGACGATCATGGTGGCGGGCAGCTTGCTGACAAATATGTCCCACACGTTCTGGCCGAAGTACAGCTTCTCGCTGAGGCCCCAGTCCCAACCGGTAAAGATATTCTTCAAAAACAGCCAGAACTGCGTCAGATACGGCTCGTTATAGCCCAGGGCCTCCCGCCGCATGAGCACCACGGTGGTATGCGGATCCTCCGGCGGAAGCACCGGCAGGGGGAGCATGCGGACGAGAACGAAGCACATCAGGGTAATGATAAAAAACACCATGATCATATACAGTATTCTCTGGAGAATATATTTGACCATTCAAAGATCCTCCGTTTCTTTATATATTGGTTCTCGTATATGCCCCGCAGTCTGGCTGAGAGGCATATACGAGAACCAGCGAGTTTTCTATTGTCATGAATAACAGCAGGAGGGGGCGAAAAGCCGCCCCCCTGCCTTTTAGTCGTTACTTACCCAAAATTTGAGCGTAGGCTCGAAATCAATACTGAAGGGTGCCGCCCTGAGAAGCAACGTACTCGGCCCACTCGGCATCGTTGTAGTTATACTTCATGTACTGAATGCCGCCGCGGCTCATCATGGGGTTGTATTCCTCCACCACATAGTAGACCTGCTGGCTCAGCAGGGAGCCGGAGCCGTTCTGCATGATCGGCACGCAGTTGTAGGCGGTGAGCATGAACTTCTCGATTGCGGCCAGGATGTTCAGACGGTTATCCACGCTGGTCTGACCATAGCCGAAGTTATACTCATTGCCGTTCTGGGCGGTCTTCATCTCACCGTTGAGGCAGAGAGCCCAGTCGCGGACGTTCATGGTGATGTCCTCGCCGTCCAGATTGAGGGTCAGGTCATACTGGCTGGCATCGAACCAGTTGCCCCAGTAAGCTCTGCTGGCATCGGTCCAGGTGTCGGCCATGCCGAAAGGATCCAGGGTGGCACCAGACCAACCGGCCATCTGGGTGTCCATCACGCCGTTGCGGAGATTGTCAGACCACTTGTTACCCACGGGGGCGGAGGGGGTGATCAGGATCTTGCCCTCAAGACCGGTGCCCTCGGCCGCCTTGTTCAGAGAAGTGTTCAGGTACTCCAGGGTCTTGCGGTAGAAGTCGTTCACCTCGTCGCTCATGGCGTAGACCATGGTGACGGTCTGGTCGGACTTGCCGTCGCCGTCGGTATCGGTGATGTAGCCCTTTTCGATGCCTTCCTCATAGGCCTCCTGGAACTTCGCTTTGGCAGTCTCAGGGTCATAGCCGGTGATGGCGGCTACGGCCTTATCCAGGTCGTTGTCATAGTCGGCCAGGTCGATGGAGTAGAAGTCTACCAGAGCCTGCTTCGCCTGAGGCGTGTCACGGTAGTAGGCGCAGGTCTCGGGGTCGTAGATATAGGTGCTGCCGACAAAAGCGTAGCCGCCCTGGCGCTGGGGAGAGACGGTGGCTGCGAAGTTCTCGCGGTCGATGGCCACGGCGCAGGCCCGGCGGAAGCTCTCCAGCATCTGCATCTCCAGATCGGTGGTACTCTTGTCGAAGTCTTCGGCGTTCTCGCGCTCCTTGATTACCTTGTCATAGCCGTTGAAGAGCAGGAAATAGACGGTCTCAGCGGGAGTGGCATAGTAGTAGTCGGAGTTGCGGTACTGGTCGAAGTCCTCGGACTGCATGCCGTAGGATATGAGCTGGCCGGCCAGGAACATCTGCTTACGAGTGGCGGCTTCCTTGACGTACTGGATGTCCACGTCAGTGGTCTGGTACATATGGTAGGTATTGCCGTCTTCGGGATCCACATAGGTGTAGACGTCGCTGTCCCAGCCCCACCAGTTCTCGTTCCTGGTGAAGTGCATGACCTTATCCGCCTGGAACTCACTCATCTTATAGGGGCCGTAGGAAACGGAGGTATCCATGCCGGTGCCGTAGGTACTGGACCAGACGGAGCCGGAGGCACTCTCGGTTTCTTTCAGGTTGGCGTCGTACAGGTCGGTCTTGACCAGGTACTGGGTGCTCATGCCGTAGGTCATCAGGTAGAAGCCTTCCAGAGCGTTGGCATAGACAAATGTCAGCTCATTGTCGCCGCTGACGAAGAGGCCCACGTTATCAAAGGAGTAGCCCGCCTCGTAGGGGTAGATGATGGTGCCGGTGTACTGGAGATCATATCCGGTGCCGGCGTAGCCGCCATCGGGTCCAAGGTAGCTGTCCCACAGGTACTTGGCGGAGACATAGTCCTCGTCCTCGCCCTCCGCCACAGCAGGGTCACGCACCATGGTGTCGTCGGTGATATAGCCCCAGTTGAATCGGCTGTCGGGGCCGGTCACGCCCCAGAAGCCGTTCATGTCCACGACCACCTGGTCGTCGGTGCCGCCGTTCGCGATGAAGTCGGCGTAGGTGGTGCCGGCTTCTGCGAAGCTCTGGAACACGGGATTGCCGGACAGAGCGTAGTTCTCGGCGTTGACAACGGCGTAGGTGCCGCGGTTATAGTCGCTGGAGCGGTAGTTAAGCAGTTCGGGGCGCAGGCAGCGCTCCAGAGAGTCCACGAAGTCCTGGGCGGTGATGGGGGTGCCGTCGTCCCACTTCAGGCCGTCGCGGAGCTTGACGCTCCAGGCATAGCCGGAGGTAGCGCTCTCAGGGATGTTGAACTGCGGATGAGAGGCCTTGACCTCCTCGGTGACATCCACAGGGAAATCGGCCGCCATGGAAGGGACGATCACATAGCCGTCGAAAGCCTCACGGCCCTCCAGCGGGTGGAGCTCATCGTTGAAGAACAGGGAGTACAGACTGTCGGTGGTATAGTCAAAATACACGGCGTCGTCAGCGGTCTGATAGGTGTGTGGGTTCCAGCCGGCAGGCAGGATGCCGGCAGAGGTATTATACGTATATGTAGCGTCCTCTGCCGCAGGAGTCTGGGTATCCTCGGTATCCTGACTATCCTGGGTGTCCTGAGTGTCTTGTGAGTCCTGGCTGTTCTGGCTGCTGTCATCCGGGCCGCTGCCGGAAGAGTCTTCCGAACCGTTGCCGCAGGCTGCCAAAGACATGGTCATTGTCACAGCCAGCAGTAGTGATAAGAATTTTTTCTTTCTCATAATATCCTCCTAATCTATATTTTTCCTGCATACTTTCGCGCTGTATCGCTTTAAACTTCCAAGCTAACAAAAAAGATAGAATATTGTGCCATCTACCCCTTTTTGAATACTTGTATACAATGCAGCGGCGCATGTGGTCAACGTAGTTTAGTATAAATTAC
>JAAWOU010000043.1 GCA_022799755.1 Lachnospiraceae bacterium | reverse complement strand
TCTTCAGCGCAGACTCGAACAGGGAGCGGATGAAGTCCACCATCTCCACGTAGAAGCCCCTGAAGTACGCATTCTCCAGCGGTACATCGTACTCGTCGATCAATATCACCGTGTTCATCCCCGTAACCCGGTACAGGCATCCGCTCAGGAACTTCAGCGAGCCGGAATATTCGTCATATCCTGCCTTTCCCCCTGCGATCTCCCGGAATCTGCGCTTGTCCTCCTCCTCCAGCGCATCGCTGTCCAGCACATATTTGTGCCGTCTGAACTCATCCGCGATTTCCCCGCTCAGCTTCACATAGGCGGACTGGAACGAGGGCTGCTTGGCCGATTTCAGGGTCAGGTTGATCACAGGATATCTTCCCATCTGATCCGTGTAGCGCTCCCCGGCCTCCATGATTTTAAGCCCCCCGAAAAGCGCCCTGTTCTTCGCGTTCCTCTCCCCATCCCCGGTATCCTCAAAGAAGTAGCGGAGCATGCTCAGGTTCAGCGTCTTGCCGAATCGCCGGGGACGGGTGAACAGGTTCACTTCCCCTTTTAAATCCAGCAGATCCTTTAAAATGCACTCTTAACACGCCCACCGGCGTACCCGGCCGAAATTCGTTTCATTTCATTCTTGACAAATCAGCTCCCCGGTCGTATAATGATTGAAATTCGATACATCAAACCGTTGAAGCGGGGATAACGGCAATCATGCCTTTACAGAGAGTCTGCGGCGCTGAGAAGCAGGCGGGAAACAGGTTGTCAAATGGGCCGCTGAGGGCGCAGTCAAATGTGGATTCCACAGAGTATTCTGCGACGTTTGGGCAGACGTCATATGCCGGGGATATGCAGGTATCCCGCTAAGGGCACGGGTCAGACCGTGAAGCAAGGTGGCACCGCGGATAAGCGTACTTTCAAGTATAGCATTCGTCCTTGACAGAGCATTCTTTTCTGTCGGGGCGTTTTTTGTTTTTCGGACTCCTCTGACAGCGGGCAACGGAATCCGGGCCTCATCGGATTTCCGTTGCCGGAAACCAAGAAACATCCGGGGAATCGAAAGGAGGCAGCCCATGCTACTGACCAAACGATGGCGCCCCCAGGGACGCCGCTAGAAAAAGCTTCCGGCAAAGCGCAAATGCGAATAAAGTCAAAATGCAGGAGCGAGAGAAAAGTGATCGCCTGGGATTGTTCGTGCAGAAAGCGCACGAACACACCTGGCAAAACTACCTGTGAACAGCAACGGGGAAAACCCATAAAACAGCGCAGAAGCCATACGGCACACCGCAAAAGCGCTGCAAAACGACACGGCCGCGAAAGCCGGCTCAGACCAACCAAAATATGGAGGAAACGATATGCCGAACGAAAAAATCCCTTACAAAATCTATCTGAACGAAGACGAGATGCCGAAAACATGGTATAACCTGCGGGCCGACATGAAGCAGAAGCCCGCGCCCCTCTTAAATCCCGGCACCCATAAGCCTATGACGGCCCAAGAGCTCTCCGGCGTCTTCTGTGAGGAGCTGGTGAAGCAGGAACTGGACGACACCACCGCCTTATTCCAGATTCCCGAGGAGATCCGCAGCTTCTACAAGATGTACCGCCCCTCTCCCCTGGTCCGGGCCTACTGCCTGGAGGAGAAGCTGGACACCCCTGCCAAGATCTACTACAAATTCGAGGGCAACAACACCAGCGGCAGCCACAAATTAAACTCCGCCATCGCCCAGGCCTATTACGCCAAGAAGCAGGGCTTAAAAGGCGTCACCACAGAGACCGGAGCCGGTCAGTGGGGCACGGCCCTCTCCATGGCCTGCGCCTACTTGGGGCTGGACTGCAAGGTCTACATGGTGAAATGCTCCTATGAGCAGAAGCCTTTCCGCAGGGAGGTCATGCGCACCTACGGCGCATCCGTGACCCCCTCCCCCTCCATGGACACCCAGGTGGGCAGAAAGATCCTGGCCGAGCATCCCGGCACCACGGGAAGCCTTGGCTGCGCCATCTCCGAAGCCGTGGAGACAGCCGTTGGGAGCGAGGGCTACCGCTATGTGCTGGGCAGCGTGCTGAACCAGGTGATGCTGCACCAGTCGGTGATCGGCCTGGAGACCAAAGCAGCCCTTGACAAATACAGCGTGAAGCCGGACATGATCATCGGCTGCGCCGGCGGCGGTTCCAACTTAGGCGGCCTCATCGCGCCTTTCATGGGCCAGAAGCTGCGCGGGGAAGCCGACTACCGCTTCATCGCCGTGGAGCCCGCCTCCTGCCCCAGCTTCACCAGAGGGGTGTACGCCTATGATTTCTGCGACACCGGCATGGTCTGCCCTCTGGCCAAGATGTATACCTTAGGCAGCGGCTTCATCCCCTCCGCCAACCACGCAGGGGGACTTCGCTACCACGGCATGAGCTCCACCCTGTCGGAGCTCTACCATCAAGGGCTCATGGAGGCCGTCAGCGTGAAGCAGACGGAAGTCTTCGAGGCCGCGGAATACTTCGCCAGGGTGGAGGGCATCCTGCCCGCCCCGGAAAGTTCCCACGCCATCCGGATTGCCATCGACGAGGCCAGGAAATGCAAGGAGACCGGTGAGGAGAAGACCATCCTCTTCGGCCTCACCGGCACGGGATACTTCGACATGGTGGCCTATGAGAAGTTCCACATGGGCCAGATGGAGGACTATATCCCCACCGACGCCGAACTGGAGGAATGCCGCAACGCGCTTCCCAGGATAGACTGACTGCGGATGCAGAAGCGGGAATCTTACAGAAAAATACAGTAACTCAGGCGGGCAAGAGCGTCCAAAGGCCGTTCTCTTGCCCGCTTTTTTGTTCCTCCGATTTTATACAAAAGTGCGTTCAAGACAATTGAGTAATAAAGATTCTGAAACCGGAAATAAATGTCGATGCATCGTACTGCGAACCGTAGACGCCAAAGAGCAGGACAGCGAAGATCAGTCCATAATAGACCGGCCGGCGGAACCGGATATTCTGCCGCGCCGGCGCTGCCAATCAGCACGATTGGCAAATCCGCAGAGACGGGTTCCGCAGCATGATATCAGAACGCCCATTACCGGACTTCCGGAAAACAATTCGCCGCCTCATATCTGCATCTTAGAATAGCCCTCCCGCCTCACATACTCTCGAAACGCCGCAGGCGTCATGCCCATATGCCGTTTGAACACCTTGCTGAAATAATTGCCTCCGGAAAAGCCGCACTCCCCGCCTATCTCCCGGACGCTCTTCTCCCCGGCCATCAGCATATCCACCGCCCTGTCCAGGCGCATTCTGGTCAGGTAGTCAATGGGCTTCCCCCCGGTCTCCCGGCAGAATTCCCGGGAGAGATGGCTCTGGCTCACCTTCAGGAAAGCCGCCACATCCGCTACGCCTATGGAGGAGGCGAAATTCTTCCGCATATAGCGCTGCGCCCGGGCGCTCAGAGAGGCGTCCTCGTCCCTGTCGCCCATGGGCGCGGCGCACAGAAGACACAGGAGTTCAAATGCCCTGCTGCTGAGCAGAAACGGATTCCGCGCCCTCCCCTCCCTTGCCATGACATGCAGCTGTGACAGCAGCCGGACGGCCTCATGCTCCCGGGGCAGGGAAAAGACCTGTCCCAGGTGGCTTTCTATCTCCCTGCAGTACCGCTCCGCCCCATGGCATTCAAACATGGCGAAAAGGAATTCCCAGGGAGCCCGGTTTTTCTCCCCGTCAAAATAATAACCCTCCTCCCCCGGCAGCTTCAGAAAGAAAGCCTTTCCCTCATCTACCAGCTGCTCCTGCCCGCCTATCCGCACCGTGCCGCTTCCGGCCAGCGTATACTGGAGGAGGTAGCAGGAATTCCTCCTGCTGTTCTCCCAGTGGTATGCCGAAGAATACCTGGCCTCCCTGCCCACGGCGATAAGCTGTACGAAAGGCTCCTCCACATCCTCCAGAAAATGGAACGCGTAGTTGTCCAGTTTGTCTATAGTCTCTTTCTGCATCAAAAAATTACCCTTTCTTATCAAATACTTACCGTTGAAAGGAGCCTCCCTTTTCTCTATGATAGAGGAAAAGGATGATTCTTTCAGGCATGCTTCCGGTGTCTCAAGTATATCATTCCGCGGCAGAAATGTAAACTTCAGCCGATCCCGCTTTCGCGGAACGGGAATACCGGAACCGCTATTGATCATCAAAAATTTACACAAGGAGGCAATATTATGTCATTCAAAGTAGCATTCATAGGAGCAGGCAGCATCGGCTTCACCAGGGGGCTTCTGGCAGACATCCTGACAGTGCCTGAATTTCACGATATCCAGGTGTCCTTTACGGACATCAATCCGGACAATCTGCGGATGGTAACACAGCTTTGCCAGCGGGATATTGATGAAAATGGGCTAAACATCAAAATCCATGCCACCCTGGACCGCAGGGAGGCCTTTGCAGGAGCAAAATACATCATCAACTGCGTCCGCATCGGCATGCTGGAGGCATTTGAGACCGATGTGGACATCCCCCTGAAGTACGGCGTGGACCAGTGCGTGGGCGACACCCTCTGCATCGGCGGCATCATGTACGGCCAGAGAGGCATCGCGGCCATGCTGGGATTCTGCAAAGATATCAGAGAGGTGGCAGCCCCGGGCGCAATCCTCTTAAACTACTCCAATCCCAACGCCATGGTCACCTGGGCCTGCAACAAGTACGGCAAAGTACCCACCTACGGCCTCTGCCACGGAGTACAGCACGGACATGAGCAGATCGCGAAAGCCCTGGGACGAAAGAAAGAGGACGTGGACATCATCTGCGCGGGATTGAACCACCAGACCTGGTACATCAGCGTAAAGACAGACGGCGTGGAACGCACCGGAGAACTGTACGAATTGATGAAACAGGCGGAATTTGCCAAAGATGAGAACATCCGGCTGGATGTAATGCGGAATTTCGGATATTATTCAACGGAGTCCAACGGCCACCTGTCGGAATACCTGATGTGGTACCGGAAGCGCCCGGAGGAAATGGAAAAATGGATCAACTACAGCTCCTGGATCCAGGGGGAGACCGCCGGATACTTAAGGGTCTGCCGGGAGAGCCGCAACTGGTTCGAGACGGACTTCCCCAACTGGTTAAAAGAGCCTGCCAGGCAATTCACGCCCAAAGCCCGTTCCACCGAGCACGGCAGCTATATCATAGAGGGTCTGGAGACCGGGCGGGTCTACAGAGGCTGCTTTAATGTGATGAACAATGGCACCATCACCAATCTGCCCGCAGAATGCGTGGTGGAAGTGCCCTGCTATGTTGACTACAACGGAATCTCCATCCCCAGAGTAGGAGATCTGCCCTTAGGCTGCGCCGCCATCTGCTCCGCCAGTGTCTGGGTACAGAAGCTGGCCGTGGAGGCCGCCATCCACGGCGACATCAATCTCCTCTGGCAGGCGGCCCTGATGGACCCCCTCACCGGAGCGGTCTGCACCCCTGACGAAATCCGGCAGATGGTAGATGAGATGCTGGTGGCGGGCAGGCAGTGGCTGCCCCAGTACAGCGAGGAAATCCCGAAAGCCCAAAAGCGGCTTGAGGCCAGCACCCTGCCCCTGCGTCCGGCAAAGGGATTCCGCCTCCATACCAAAACCGTGGAGGAGATGGCACAGGAAAAGGCCAGGTACCGTGCCCTGGCCTCTGCCGCCGCCAAAGAAAAAGTGGAGTAACGTCTCCGCCCGCTATCCGATGCTATTCCAGCTTCAGCCAGGTAGTGTACTGGCTGCCGGTGGTCCCTAAGTGGTAGAAGTCTCCCAGGGTAATGCCGCAGGGAAGAGGAATCCGGATTTGGCCTTCCAGGAAGACAGAAAGGGCTGCTTCCACATCCCCGCGTTTTAAAGGAGGCAGGGCATGAAAGTTGTGGCCTCCTGCAAGGCTTACGTCCGTGCCGAACAGAATAGGGCCTCTGTAGATGCTGGTCAGTCCCCGGAAATCTTCCTGGCCCTCCAGGTAGCGGGTGGAAAAATCCAGCTCCAGCAAAAGCGAAAGCTCCCCGGGACAGTCCAGCGGGAAGTAAGAACCGGCCGAGGCTTGCTTTTTTGCGCCGTCTATGGTAACCGTGGTATCCGCAGACCACCCCGGAATGCGCAGAGCCAGCTTTCCCCTGTAATGAGTTACCGTGATCTGCACTTTTCCCCGGGCGGGGTAGCCGCCGCTTATCCGGATATGGCTTCCGCCCTCTGTCACGACATCCATGTCTTCGTATGCATTGATGCAGAGGGTGGAGGAGGTTTGGGTCACGGCCCATTCGCTGAGCATTCCGATTCCCCTGGGAGCGTTCACGGAACAGCAGTTCAGCTCCGGAGAACCAGCTCTGCACTGGAAAGTGATGTCGTGGACGCTGGAGTGCCTCTCTCCCGCCATCGGGGTATGGTAAGTGGACCAGCGGCCCGTGGGAGACCAGGCGCCCATGCAGGCGTTATAGTGCGCCAGCTCCAGAAAATCCAGAATATCCGAATTGCCCGTGAGTTTAAAGACCTCCACGGCCAGGGCGTCATATGCAATGACGCAGCAGGTTTCGATGTGACCCTCGCAGAAAGGGCTGCCCACAGCCTGTTCCTCGGTGGAAAAAGCGCCTGTGTTGTGGATATCTGTCTTCAGAATAGAATAAAAGACCTGCTCCACTGTCTGGAAATAATATTTCCGGCCTGTGATGCGGTACAATTCCGCCAGGCCCATGATCACATGCAGGCTTTCCCAGCGAGGCTGGGGGCACTGGTAAAATTCCAGCTTGTCCAGGGCGCAGCCGATATAGTCGCCGGCCCCTTCCTTGGAGAGATCCTTTTCAATCTCCAGGGCAAAGTCCAGATAGCGCCTCTCTTTCGTGAGGCGAAAGAGCATGGCGAATGCATGGATGGGAGACAGGTTGGCCTCAGGGGATTTCATGGACAGGAGGCTTTTTCTTCCGGTTTCCGGGTTGTAATATTTTTGCAGGAACAGACCGGCGATTTTTTTCACAGCCTGCATGTAAGCCTCTTCCCCGGTCTCCTCGTACCACAGCAGCAGGCCGTACATAATGTGGTAATGGCCCCAGGCATCCCATGTGCCCTCTACCTCGTCCGGCTTCTGGGAAAAGGAACCCGTAAGCCGGCACTGCCTGCTGAACGGCCCAAGATACCCGTCCTCTGCCTGGCAGTCCAGAAGTTCCTTCAAAAATCCCCGGATATAGGCGTAGAGTTCTTCATCCAGCGTGAGGCGGTAAACGTAATAGGCTCCCGTGACATATTTCCCGGCAAATTCGCCCAGCCACCCCAGCATCAGCCGGTAAGGCAAAAGGTCGCGCTCTCTAAACATGGCCAGGATGCCGGGATTGGACTCATATAGTCCGATGAGCCAATTCCTGGTCAGGTTCCTGGCCAACTGACCGGTGATTCCCTGGAAATCGCTGGTCTCCAGCCGAACCGTGCGCATCAGATCTCTTTTGCTTGCTTTCCGCATAATAGCACCTCCTTTTCTCAATCTCTCTTCCCCGCCACCCTCCGGCGGGGCCTGGGTAGCGTTCAGCCTTTCACACTGCCCAGGGTCAGGCCAGTGGTAAAATATTTCTGCAGGAAAGGATAGACCAGCATCACCGGAAGCGCGCCTAAGAACAACTGGGCGGCCCGGCCGGTCCGCACGTTGATCTGGGAGGCTAGCTGTCTGTAATTAGACCCGGCCTGCCGCATCAGGGATTCGAAGCTTCGCAGGAGGCTCTGCATATATGTGGCCAGCGGATATTTGGCGCGGTCGTTTAAGTAGATGACTCCGCTGAACCAGTCATTCCAGTGGCCTACGATACAGAACAGGCCCACGGTAGCCAGCGCAGGCTTCAGCAGAGGAATCATTACCTTGTACAGCAGCTGAAACTCCGAGGCTCCGTCGATTCTGGCAGCTTCCTGCAGTTCGTCCGGCAGGCCTCTGATGAAGTTCATCAGGATCACCATATTGTAGACGGGAAGTGCCCCCGGCAGGATCATGGACCATATGGTATCCTTTAAGCCCGCCCTGGACACCACCAGATAGGTGGGGATCATCCCGCCGCCAAACAGCATGGTGAACACAAAGTAGGCCATGTAGATATTTCTGCCCGTCAGCCGGTTTTTCTCTTTGGAGAGAGGGTATGCGGTGAGTACCATGAATACCAGATTGATCATGGTCCCCAGGAAAGTCCGCACCAGGGAATTTCCCAGAGCCCGCATGAAGTCTCCTTTTTTCAGCGCGTATTCATAGGAGGAGAGCGTGAACTCTATGGGCCAGAAAGTGACTTTCCCGGCGGCCACGGCCGGCCTGCCGCTTAAGGAAACGGCCAGCAGGTGCACAAAGGGGAGGACGCAGCTTAGGCAGACCACCACCAGAAGCGTGTAGTTGCAAATCAGAAAAATTTTTCTGGATGCACTTAGTTTTTTCTTTTTCATACGCGCCCTCCTTTCTAAAAGATCCGATAATTTGCCAGCTTGTCAGCCAGCTTATAGGAAGCCACCACCAGGATCATGGATATGACGGATTTAAACAATCCCACCGCAGTGCCGACGGAGTATTGAGCCTGGGTGATTCCCAGCCGGTAGACATAGGTGTCGATAATGTCTCCTGTATCGTATACCACCGGGGCGTAAAGATTGTAAATCTGGTCAAAGCCGGCGTTCAGGACGCTGCCCAGAGACAGAACCAGCATCAGGACAATGGTGGGCGCCAGCATGGGCAGCGTGATGAAACGCGTCTGAGCCAGCTTTCCGCCTCCATCGATTCTGGCCGCCTCGTAGAGTTCCGGATCAATGGAGGTCAATGCGGCCAGGTACACCACCGTGCCGAACCCAAACCCTTTCCAGATATCGGAAATAATCATGGTCCAGGGGAAGACGGAGGGGCTGCCCAGGAAATTCACCGGGTTTAGCCCAAATGCCTGCAGCGTCTGGTTCACAAGGCCGTCGGCGGCCAAAAGATCCGTCAGGATGCCTGCCAGGATGACCCAGGAGAGGAAGTTCGGTATATAGATCAGGGTCTGAAAGATTCGCTTTAGAATCTTGTTCCCGATTTCATTCAACAGTAATGCGAACAGCACGGAGACCGATATGCCTCCCAGCATCTTGAAGACTGCGATATAGAGACTGTTCCAAATGGTTCGGACAAAATTAGGCTGGGAAAAAAGAAACTGAAAATTTTTAAGACCGACCCAGGGAGAGGAAAAACCTCTCCCCGGATTGTAGTCTTCGAAAGCAATCACCAGCCCATATAAAGGTATGTAAGAGAAAATAAATATCACCAGGATCCCCGGCAGAAGCATTAAGTGCATCTGCCATTCTCTCTTAAAACGTTTTTTCATATTCTTCATAGGCTGCTCCTTTACGTGCCGTGCCAAAAATCATGCTGTCAGGCTGCTTGCATTATTGGTTGCCGTACATCTGGTTGACATCCTGGGTGGCAGTGTCGCCGCCTGCGGTTTTCCATTCTTCCACCAGAGTGTCGAAATAGTCCAGAGGCTCTTCGCCTGTGATGATCTTGGTAAAGCCCTGGGTCAAAATGTCGTCCAGAGTGGTTCCTATTTTGGCAATGCTGTCAGGCGTAACCGCCCATACCTGGTTCTTGATGACATCGCCTGCAGAAATGATGGGTTCCGCTACACTGTAGGCGCTCTTTACCGGAGCCCATAGCATATAGCCGCCCACTGCAACCGGATCGCCATTGTCGATGAAGTTCACAATGTCCGCATAAGCCTGGGTCTGCTTTACGGAGATCAGGTTGCTGTCATCTTTCTCTGCAGCCGCTTTGGAAGCTACCATGAAAGTGTCCCGATCCAGATTGGGATCCTGTACCCGCAGAACCTGCGCCGCATGGTCAATATTAAAGTAGGAAAGAATTTCTTCTTTGCTCATGCCGTTGGCGGTGCCGTTTTTCTCCAGATCGGCGTAGAAGTTGATGCACTTCATGGCTGCTTCCGGGTTCTTGCAGTCCTTGCTGACTACAATGTAGGAGAAATTGTCACAACCCAAGGGATAGAGCACCTTTTCGCCGTTTGCGCTGGGCACGGGATAGGCCTCCAGATACGCCTCTCTGCCCAGGTTGGAGATCATATCCGTTCCTGCGGACCATCCCAGCCAGTTCTTGAAAGGATAGATGCCTACCTTGCTGTTCACGGCATCCTCATTCAGCTTGTCGCCGTTGATCAGGGCGAAATTAGAGTTAATGATGCCCTCCTGGTACCACTGCGCCCATGCTGCCAGAGCGTCTTTCATTTCAGGCTGTACGGAGCCGTAGACGATTTGGCCGTCCGGCCCGCTGATCCAGATGTCAGGGTAAGCGCCCCATGCAGGAGCCAGGATCTTCAGAGTGGTCAGGCTCTGGTCAACAGCGATTCCCGTGCTGCCGTATTCCGCCTGGAAAGCTTTCTCCATGGCCACCAGGTCATCGATGGATTTGGGATCCTCCAGATTCAGGCCGTCTTTCCAGTCCTTGCGGATCCACACCGGGTTGATCTGGGCGATAGGCCCTACCCCCAGCTGGGCGATGCCATACAGTTTTCCATCGGCTTTTCCGGAGTCAAAGCTTTCCGGCTCTATTGCCATGTAGCCCTTGACGATGTCGCTGGCATATTTGTCATATATCTCTGTCATGTCATACAGCAGGTCGGCTTCGATCATCTGCTGCAGCTGATAGGTCTGTACCATGCATACGTCCGGCAGCTTCTTGTCGGCGATGGCAAAGTTGATCTTGGTGAAATAGTCATCCCATTCCGCCGTGTATGCAGGGACTACTTCTATGTTCAGCTTGTCCTTGTAGCCTCTGATCCAGGGATTGTTTGTGATGTCATCCCCGGGCTCATAGTTCAGGCCGGAGTTGATCATCAAAGCCACCTCCAGGGTGACAGTGTCGGCAAAGGGGGTCAGCGGGCCGTCTTCCGCCGGGGTGCCGGCATTGGAGTCCTTTGCGGCATCGCTCTGGGATGCCCCCCCCTGAGGATGCCTGGCCGTTATCGGGCTCTTTGCCCCCGCAGGCCGCCAATGAGATTGCCATAGCCGCTGTCAGCAGTAAAGATATAAGTTTCTTTTTCATACTAAGGTTCTCCCTTCTTGATGTAAACTTAGATTTCGTTGTAACATGCTGTCATTATAGCGCTTTGATTTTTGAGATTCTATTGATTTTCTTGCGTTTTGTACAATCTCTTGACTAATCTTTCGGGAGAAAGCAAAAAATCTTTATTTGCGCAAGATTTTGTACTATAATGGCATTTAGATAATAGAATCTGCCTTTTGATTCTATTATAGCCCTTAGATAATAGAATCTGCCTTTTGATTCTATTATAGCTCTTAGATAATAGAATCTGCCCTTTGATTCTATTATAGCTCTTGGATAATAGAATCACAGGAGGCGGCTGGAATGGACGGAAAGAAAAGCATTACCTTTAAAAAGTTGATTTTGCTGTTTGCGGCGGTTATCCTCCCCTTTCTCCTGCTGGGTCCGTTCCTGATCTATCAAAACCGCACTGCGGCAAGAGGCCGTACCTTTTCCCAGATCCAGAGCAAGACGGATATGACGGCCGATGCTCTGACAGACACCATGGAACAGCTGCAGCATACTGCCGCCCAGATGGCGGAACAGACAAATCTGAAGAAGCTTGGCATCAAAGCTTACCGCATGTCGCCCTATGAGGCGGCTCAAAGCATCCTGCAGCTGCAGGAGCAGCAGACCAGTATCCGAAATGCCAATCCGTACATTGAAAAGTTCATTATCTATTATCTCCACAGACTACAGGCTTATAACAGCAAGGAAAGCGGCGTGCCCAGTTTCTTTACTTTTACAAGGGAGGAATATGAAGAGCTGGCCCACGGGCATAACAGCTATGACTTCCTGGCGGTTCATGACAGACAGCTGACAGAGATCATACTTCCCTCTTCCGGCGCGGAATTCATGATCCGCGTTGATTTATCTACGGAGGCCGTTGCCGCTTTGCTGGAAAATGCTTTTTTGGAATACGATGATTATTATTATCTGCTGGATGTTTTCGGAGGTTCCTGGCAGCTTACGAACCTGCCAAAGGAGGCGCTGTCAGGGCTGGCAGAGGGCGCTGACGAGATTTCCATAGACGGCGTGCGATATTACGGATTTTCTGCCGGACTGCCTTATGGGGACGGACGGCTTCGCTTTTTCTTCTCCGGGGATCAGCTGTTCCAGGATTCCGAGGCATACCAGCGTCTGTATCTTTGCTTTGGGCTGATCGTGTTTGCGGCCTGCAGCCTGTTTCTCCTGGGAAGCTATTCTTTGATCCATAAGCCAATACAGACGCTGGTAAACGCATTCCGGCATATCAACAAACAGGATTACAGCATCCGGATCTCCGGAAATCCCAAGTCGGATTTCGACTATCTGTATCAGGAATTCAATCATATGGTAAAAGAGCTGGAGACGCTGATCGAGAAAAATTACCAGCAGCAGCTTCTTTTAAGCAAGGCGGAGCTGAAGCAGCTGCAGGCGCAGATCAACCCTCATTTTCTCTATAATTCTTTCTTTCTTCTGCGGCGCATGATAGAGGACGAGCTGTATGAGGAGGCGGGGGAGATGGCGGATACTCTGGGGCTTTACTTCCAGTATATCACGCGCAACAGCCAGGATTATATGCCCCTTGGAAAGGAATATCATCACGCCATGCTGTACTGCGAAATCCAAAGGCTGCGTTTTGGAGACCGCATTCTCATTGAGACGGATCCTGTTCCGGAGAAGTACAGCCAGACTCTGGTGCCCAAATTAATCATACAGCCTATTTTGGAAAACGCTTTTAACTACGGCCTGCGGAACAAGGTGGAGGAAGGGGTGCTGCGGGTGCGGGTGGAGGAGGACGCTGCCTGTCTGGTCATTTCGGTAGAGGACAATGGAGATGAGCTTACGGAGGATGGACTGGAACAGATACAGCGCAGGCTTAAGGAGACAGCCGGGGGAAATGTACAGCAAGAGATGTCCGGGATATTGAACATCCAGCGCAGGCTGGGCATTTATTTTAAGGAGCAGGCGCCTCCGTCCATGGACCGGACCGAGAGCGTTGAATACCTGCAGGCAAGCCGCAGCCCATTGGGCGGCCTGTGTATGCGGCTATATCTGCCCCTGCCTGCCGCAGACGAAAAAGAAAGGGGGAGCCTTTATGATTAAGATATTGCTGGCAGATGACGAATACCATGTAATCAGTCATCTGACTACGCTGCTGCAGCAGCTGGAAAAGTATGAAGTAAATATTTTAAGCACCTGCTCCGGGCCCGAGGCGCTTTCACTGGTAGGATCCTTGCGCATTGACATTGCTTTTCTGGATATCAATATGCCGAAAGTGAATGGATTGGTGATCGCAGACAAGCTGCATCGCCAGTGGCCGGAATGTCAGATCATTTTTTTGACAGCTTATGAGGTGTTTGATTATATCTATGAGGCCAACCAGTACCCCGGCGCAGTCTATCTGCTGAAAGCAGAGCCGGACAGGAAGCTGAGAAGCGTGGCGGAATCATGCTGCGAGGCCATTATGCGCAAGCGGGCGGAGAAAGAATACCTGACAGATATCCAGCAGAAAGAAAAGCAGCTTCTGCTGCTGCAGGAACAGCTCCTGTTAAGAGAAGTGCTCCACGGAAGTCTCTCCGGGGATCTGGCCGACTTTGTAAAAAACGCGGCTCTGGAGATTCATTTTTCTCTTCGGGATCCGGTGTACCTGATGCTGATGGATATTCGAAAATCTCCTTCTGTCTGCCTGGACTCTGCTTTTTACCTGGACAGGATGGAGCATCTTTTGGGAAATCTCTTCCGCTTTTCCTTTGTGGAGACACAGAAAGGGATGCTGCTGTGGATTTTTCAGGAAAAGGAAAAATCCGGGCAGGAGCTTTCTTATTTTGACTGCCTCAAGGACACCATGGGCGCTTTTTTGGACATCTGTACGGACATCCGGCATCAGACGGTTTTTCTGTGTCTGTATCGGGAAAAGACGGCCTGGGAGCAGCTGCCGGGAGTCTACCAGCTTCTGTATGACGCTTATTACCGGGAAAGCGCCCTGCTGTCCGTGGGCTCCTCTGCCGCAAGAGTGATGGACACCTTGTTTCCCGCCCTGGAGCCGGAACCCTCCTCTCTGCCCGCGACGGCGGTTCTGCCCGGGAAACTGACATCCATGAAACAGGCGCTGTACCAGGGAAACAGGGATCTGTTTCTCACCGAGCTCTTGTATTGCCGCCAATACTGCACTTCCGTCAGGAGCAGACACCATACAGGCGCCGTGAAGCTGTATTTCTCCGTGGCGGTGATCTGCCTGGACTATATCGAGCACAATGGGCTGGAGCAGAAGCTGTCCGGGGAGATTGCGCTGTACCCTCTTTACTACATTAATGACTTCGCAGATTGGAACCAGGCATTCGCCTATCTGAAGCGCCTGGCGGAGGCTCTGTTCCGTATTGCGGGGGAGTGCGGCAGCGACAAGACCAAACAGCTGATTTCCTCCATACAGAATTATGTGCAGGGGCATCTGTCGGAGGATTTGAGCCTTACGGTGATCGCAAATTATGTGAATTACAATGAGTCCCATGTGTCAAGGCTGTTCAAGCGCATGACCGGGGACAATCTCACAGAGTATATCACGGCCTGCCGCATTGCGTACGCCAGACAGCTCCTTGCCCGGACAGACGATACCGTCCAGGTCATCTCTCAGAAAGCAGGATTTCATACCTCCCAGTATTTTTCCTCCTCTTTCCGCAAAAGCATGGGCATGTCTCCCAATGAGTACCGCCTGAAGAGCCGGCCGTGACAAATGTATCGTCCAGGGTTGCTTCGCTGCCGGGGCGGACTACCTAGCAAGGGTAGAGAGAATTCTTTCGCACCCGGCAGGCGCCTGGCAGAAAACAGCAAGTTCCCCGTCCGCCTGCCTTTCCCAGGAGACCTTGATAGGGCCGTAGGGAGTGGGAACCTCTCCCCTGGCCCGGGAGAGGTCTCCCGGCTTTGGCTCCGCCGTAAATTTCCGGTATCCGGGTTCCAGGGGACGCACGCCCAGCACTTCCTTTACCAGGAAAATCGCCGGCGACGCGGACCAGCTGTGGGCCGCGCTGCGGCTTCTTTTTTCTTTACTGTCAAAGTTTTCCGGACAGGTCTTCATGCCTTTTGCAAGCATTTCTCCCCAGTCCCGTTTCATACATTCCATTGCCAGTTGGTCATAGCCCAGCTTATAAAGCGCCTCCAGGGCAAAATACAGGAAGAAAGGCGAGCCCATATGTACATATCCCCCGGGGGCTTCGCTTTCGTTTGGCGCTCCCAGGCTCCTGGCCGCAGGCGTGCCCGGCACATACTGCCCGGTTCCGACATTGTCCAGCAAAAAGGCGGCCGCGGCCTCACGCCGCTCTCCCCGGGCGCATTCATAGAGGACCGCCATGGTATTGCTCTGTACACTGACGCGCTCCTGGGACCTGAAAGCGGCAAAATCCAGAATGTCCATCTCTCTTTCCCGCATATAGTTTCTGTAATGCTCATAGGCATATGCATCCCGGACCGTATCCACATAGGCCTGTCTTTCCTCGCTCCAGCAATACCGGTTCACCGCATCCCGGTACTGTCCCGAAAGCCTTTCATAATGAGAGGCAAGCGCCTCCTCCCCCAAAAGGCCTGCCAGAACGGCCCACTTTTTCAGGCAAAAAGAGAGCATGGCATTGTTGGCGGTGACTTCCCCGTAAAAGGTGAGGTCATTGTTTGCCCACTCGATCAGATTCCACGCGCCCTGCATGTCAAACAGTCCCCTGTCGTTGGTCATCCTCTCGCAGCGCGCAAAGGTCTCCCGCACGGAACCGAACACATCCTCCAGAAGCGCTCTGTCCCCGGTCAGTTCATAGTAATCGCAGATCTCCAGTAGCCACAGAAAAGACCACACCGGGATACAGCCCTCCGGATAGGTGGGGAAGCACGCGCAGGGCAGGTAAAGGGCGTTTTGATAGCGGGGATTGCCGGGCCGGTGCAGTCTGTAAACCCCCTCCTCCACCGACTCCGCTATGAGCCGCAGGTACTGGGCCTCATACTCCCTCTCCCCAAAGTTGTATGCGTTCACAAGGGACGTGATCTTCGCATCCCCCGTCCAGGGATTCTGTTCATGCCCCGGACAGTCCACATACAGGTCCAGCATACATACCTGGGCCGTCCGTATGCCCATGCGGTAGATCTCATTCAGCGTCTCATCGGAGCAGGCAAAGCCCTCCGCCTCTGCCGGATACCTGACTTCCCTGACCCGGATATAATGAAATTTTACCGGGCTGTCATGTCCCGCCACATTCAGCAATAGATAGCGAAATCCCCTGCTGCGCCGGGAAAGATAATGCTGTCTGCCCTCACGGCAGATATATTCCAGGGTATTCACCGGGCCCATGTACTGCACGCCCAGATCTGTAAGCATCTCAAAGGCGTGAATCCATATATGGGTCCCTGCCGGCGCCTCCAGATCAAATTCCAGCTGTCCCACCTGCTCGGTTCCAAAATCCAGAAGAATCTCCTGCCCGGCGTCCTGGGGATAGAAACAGGTAATGCCCTGTCCGGACAAAAGATGCTCCCGGCCCTCCAGCAAAAGAGGACCGTCACAGTCCCTGATGTCCATGTTGGCCCGCAGTCTGTCGTCCGCGCAGCCGTTTGGAGGAAGCAGGCGGCCTGACGATCTCAGTTCATGCATGGTGGTCCAGGCGTTTTCGTCCTTTTCACAGGCTGTCCTCAACTGCACAGTTTTTAAGACAGATGTAACTTCATCCGGCAATTCCTGAAAGTGGCATATCCCAAGCAGGCTTTCCATTTTCTCATCCGTCTCCCGGCGCGACGGCTCATTCCAGGGATAGCGCACAGGGCGCAGGGGAAATCCCGCCGCGGCAAGTTCTCCCTCCCCTATGGGAGAGCGCAGCGTTACCTGAGCCTGTGCACAGATGGTCAGTTCCGGTTTTCCGGTATAGACCAGCATCAGGAAATGCTCTCCCTTTTCCAGGCAGAAGCGCTGCCCCTGCTCCACAGGCTTTCCGTCCAGAGCCGCCCCCCGAAATCCTGTGAGGGCAAACAGAACTTCGCCGTCTTCCCGGGCAGTCAAAATCCCCACGGCACATTGTATCTCTCCTGCAAAACATTCCAGGCTGACAGTAATGCCCGCCGGTTTCTGCGCAAGCAGTCCGGCCAGGATGGCTCTCCCGTAATGGGCGTCAAAGGTCTGCTCCTTTATCCTGCTTTGGTGGATCCTGTCAATGGGCGGATACAGCAGCCCCTGGCCTGTTACTTCACAGGTTTCCCACCCGTCCCGGACTTCAAAGGGCACGGTAAAGCTTTCCGGATGCCCTGCCGCGTCCACCCGCTCCTCCCCCACGGCGCGGGAATGGTAATCCCCGCCCATACTCTGGGAGGAATCCTGTCTGCACAGCCAGGAGGCATCCGTGGCCAGTATAGTATCCTGACCTGAGCGAATCTCCAGCGCCAGGCCTGCGGCTGTAAATTCCACGGCCTCCAGGTGCACAACACTTAAGATATTCTCTCCCTCTTTCAGATAACTTCCGATGTCATACACCTCGTAAATCTTGTCAAAAGTATAAGACCGTTCTGTCAGCATGACTGCCAGCCTGCCGTTGAGATAGATTTCCGTATATCCGAAAGCCATGCCCAAAAGCACCGCCTCCCGGGACATGTCTTTCCATTCAAAGGAAGTCTGAAACAGACTGTAGCTGTTTCTCTCTGCGTTCTTCCGCCTGATCCATCCGGTCTTTTCACCAAAGCAAAAATCATCTCTGCGCTTGTGCGCAAGCCCTGCCAACTCCATTTGAACCTCCCCATGCCGCCATGCGGCATTCCATTTTCTCTCCTAATTTGTGTTCGCAGCATTTGCCCGGTATAAGGGCAAAACCATTTCTCTGTATAAATCAACGGTTTTTTCCGGATCGTCCGGCTGGTACCCAGGAAGATACAGCCTGCCGCAGCTTTCCGATCTTATCCCGTTACAGTACGCGGTGTTATAGCTTTCCGTCAGCTTCTGCAGCCCGTCTTTGATTTCGGTATCTCCATAGATGATATCGTAAAACACGTCGTAGGTGTCTCTGCCTGGAGTCAAAACCGCGTTCTTGTTGATCACATGAGGCGCCTCAGGAAGACATCCTGCTTTTGCCGCCATGTCCAAATCCGCTTTTTCCATCCCGTCTCCAAACAGGCGGCTCTCCGCCGTATCCCCATAGTAGCCCTGCAGAAATTCTTCCGAATAAAAAAACTCCCACAAAACCGTAAGGGCCTCCTGTCTATTCCTGCTGCCGCTGCTGACCAGCCATCCTCCGCTGAAATGTACCGGAACCACTCCATTGCAGCCGGACACTCCTCCTGTGGGAAAGGGAGCCGCACCGAAGCTGTCGGCTCCTGCTGGAAAGAGATTTTTATATACCCTTTCCTCCCGGCTGTCCCCAAAATACATGGCAATCTTCCCCTGGGCAAACAACGCCCTGAGAGCGTCCATACTCAGGGCTTCACAGCCCGGCACAGCACATTCCTCGTCAAGAAGGGCCTGCATCTGCCCGAGGGCAGTTTCGTACACCATAAAATCATATCTGCCCCGCCTGTAGTCATATCCCTGATAAATCCCGAAGTCTCTGGCAATATGCTCCGTCAGGCACAGATCAAAGGCGCTGTCTTTCATATTCTGCCCAAAGCCGTAAATGCCGTTTCCGGAGAGCATCCTGGTAATCCTTTTTGCCATTTCCGCCAAATCCGCCATGGTTCCGGGCGGCTCCGTGATCCCGCACCGCTCCAGTATTTTTTTATTGTAACATAATATTCCATAATCCGCACCTGAATAAATCCGGTAGACGCTTTCGTCTACTTCCGTGCAGATGCCGCCCTGGAACGCCTCTGTCTGTTCCTGCGTCAGATAAGGCGACAATTCCAGGAACATCCCTTTCCGGCAGAAATCATAATAGCTGCCCTGATCCAAATCAGCATACAGAATGTCCGGCAATTCGTTCAGGGAATCCGCCATTTCTATGGCCTGCTCATAATTCCCGGAGCAAAGGCTGACCTCAAGATATATATTTTGCGTGTTCTCCCGATTATAGATGTCCGCCCGCTCTCTGAGATACTCCAGGTCCCATGCGCTGTTGGTCCATACTGTAATGACGGTCCGTTCATCCCTGTCAGACACTTCCGCATCCTCTGCGCATCCCCCCAGCAGAAAGCCGCACAGCAGTAACCATATCATTTTTCGGGCTTTTTCAGAAATTGCCATTGGCGCTCCTCCTTTCCCTCTGCGCAGCGCTTTTTGTATGCTGTCGGCGTACAGCCGTAAGCCTTTTTAAAGCTGGAAGCGAAATATTGCTGATTCCCATACCCGCAGCTTGCCGCGATCTCCTGAACCTTCAAATCCGTACCCGACAAAAGCTTCACCGCCTTTTCCATCCTGTGCCTGACCACATAATCCACAAAGCCCTCCCCCACTTTCTCCCTGAAGACCTGTCTTACATAATTGGGCCTTAAGTTTACCATGTCGGCAACCATGTCTATGTTAAGTTCCTCGTTGTCCAGATTGGTCTGAATGATATATTTCAGCTGTTCACTGAGCTTGTCGGTCCGGTTTTTGGAAAGGTACATCGCAACCAGACGGCTGCATTCGCTGATATACTGTTCCAGAAGCGCCCGAATCTCCATATAGTTTCCAAACTGAATTCTGGAATTGATGTCATTATAAAAGCTGTTTAAGTTTTTCTGGTCCCCGATACTGTTGATATACTTTTTCTTCTCCAGAAAACAGTTGATCTCATAAACCATCTCCGCCAGAGAAATCATCATAAAATCACTTTTCTGGCTTGGCAGCATAACATATTTTTTCAAAAGAAGTTCCAGCTGCTCTTTTGCCTCCGCCTCATTTCCCATTTTCACATTCATGAGGATTCCGTCCCGGATCAGCCGGATTTCCTCCGACATGTCCGTGGGCTTTTCTGTCCTCCCCTGTTCGTCGTTGTATGAATACACACTGGCGTCCGACAGTACCAGCGTCTTAAATACATACAGCGCTTCCTCATAGGAATCCGGCAGCTTCTCCCAGTTTTCACAGATATTTCCCATGGCAAAATAGATCAGAAACCCATAATATTTTTTCATACTGTTGGCCAGGTGGTTCAGTCCCGTTACAAGCTCCTCCCGAAAGCCGCGGTTCCTGACCGTGTTGGCAAAAACAAGTGCAAAACAGTCGTTCCCCGCAGGCACAGTAAAAAACATAATGGCACTTCCAAATATTTTTTTGTCAAACAATACCGTAAATTCCTCCAGACTGTCACGAAAGCTGAAGTTCCATTTGCTGTCCTGTCTGTAGAAATTCACTCTGGCCATGCAGACGCAGAATGCTTTGGCCTCAAAGGGAAAACTCTGCCTCTGCAGCTGATCGATCTGGCTGATGTCCCTGCACTTTCTGCCCAGGATGTCCTCCAGAAGATATCCGGAAATCAGTTTGTCGCTCCTGTCGGATCTCTGCTTTAAAAATTCCAGGTTCTGTTCCAGCTGTTTTTCCTGATCCAGTTCTCCCACCAGCTTTTCCACCTGCTCCGATAGTTCTTCCGGGCTAAAGGGCTTCAGGAGATATTCCTTGACCCCATAGCTCATGGCCTGCCTCACATAGTCGAACTCGTCGTAGCCGCTGATAACCAGGATTTTCGCTTTCAATCCGTCTTCCCGCAGTCTTTGGAGGAATTCCAGTCCTGTCATTTCCGGCATACAGATATCCGTGATGATGATCTCGGGCCTGTGCCTCTTTGCCTCCTCATAGGCGCTTTTTCCGTCTGTGGCCACCGCCGCCACCTCCACATCCGGCAGAGTATTCAGATAGTCTTCCATATGTCTGGCAATATTGATTTCGTCATCCGCTATCAGTATCTTATAACTCATCTTTCTCCCCTGCCCTTTCACAGCCTATTTTCAGAAATGCCCTGGTACCGGTTCCCGGTTCGCTTTCGTAGGTAAGTCCGTAGCCGTCTCCGTAATATAATCTCACTCTCTCGTTTACATTATATATTCCATACCCATCGCCCTGACTGATGAGGCCTGCCTCCAGGGACTCGTTCATCAGCTGCAGTCTGGACGCCGGGATTCCCGCCCCATTGTCCTCCACCACAAAGCAGATGTCATCTCCGCTTTTTAATACTTTCACCCTGATGCAGCCATCCCTGTCCATGGGTTTGATTCCATGATAAAAAGAATTCTCTACAAGAGGCTGCAGAAGAAGCTTGATCATAAGTACATTCTCCAATTCCTTTGGCGCCTCAATCCGATAGTCCAGATTTTTTCCGTAACAGATCTGCTGGATGTTCAGATAACTCTTTACATGGGCCAGTTCATCCCGCAGAGGTATGATTTCATCTCCCTTGCTCAAGGTCAGCCGGAAGAATTTGCCCAGGGAACTGGACAGAGCGCTTATCTTTTTCTCCCCCTTGCTGGCGGCCTCCCAGGTGATCACATTCAGGGTATTGTACAGAAAATGCGGCCGGATCTGTGCCTGCAGGGCGCGCAGCTCCGCCTCGCGCTTCTGCTTTTGTACCTCAAGCACCCGCTCTTTCTCTTCCTTTAGTTCCTGGATGTTTACCATCTGTTTGTCCACCAGATCTTCAATCCTCTCCGCCATGTAGTTAAAACGCACTGCGATCTGACCGATCTCATCCCTGTGCTGATAGGGCAGTCTGGCCGTCAGATCACCGTTTCTCATACATTCCATCTGATAGGTCAGCTCTCTTAAAGACTCCGTCAGGCGTCTCACCAGGAGAACCATAACAAAAATGCCAAACAGCATGATCAAAATATTGGCTCCGATAATGGTAATGTGGATTTCCCGGATGGAACCCGTCACATACCTCCTGCTCCTGCACATGAGCATATGCCAGTCATTGGATTCCACATAGGAGTGGAACATCAGATAACCATTCTGTCCCCCCCGGGAATCATAAGCCCCTATCTGCTCCGGAGAATCCAGCCAGTCTTTCAAGGGATCAATATCTCCATACTCCAGAACGGTTCTTCCCTGGCTGTCATAAATACCAAAGCCGTCATATACATTATCGATTCCCGCAATCAGTTTCTGCAGATTGCTCTGGCGAATCAGAATCACCAGATAGCAGAGTGTATTCCTCCTGTCCCCGCAGTTAAATCCGAAGACCCAGGGAATCACGGTCTCCCCTGTGTCCCAGATCGGGTTCTCCATTGCCGGATACCAGAAGCCTCTGTTTCCGGATTTCTCTATTGGCATAAGCTCTGATTTTTCAAAATCAAAATCCTGATTCCTGCGGTACAAAAGCCCGTCAAAAGAACCTCCCGGCGTATAGAGATACACGTAGTCAATGAGTTCCGAGCTGCCTGCCAGTTCCTGCAGATTTTCCGCCGTTTTCGTCAGCGCCATGGAATAATTCCTGTCCGAAGCATTGTTCAGCCATCTGACCAGAGGATCCAGAAAGGAGGCACTGACCAGCATGGTTTGCGTACTGGTATACATGGACTCCATAGAATTTTCCACTATGGTATATACCTGCTCCAGATTGGACAGCGCGCTCTCCCTGTAATTCTTTTCCACAATTTCCGACACATAATTATAGAAAAAAACAGTGCTCATTCCCGTAATCGCTATTGCGGTGATCAGAAATGTAAGCAAAATTTTTGTACGAAACCGGATACTATCACCTCCAGAATACACATGGGAAGAAAATCAACCGTCTCCGTCGGACACAATTGATTTTCTCCCTATTATAGATCTGTAAAGTTATATCACATCAATTTATTTAGTCCCAGCTGGTTTTTAAAGGATACTGTTCCGCCAGCTTCTGTGCTTCCTCAAACTTCTCCGTATACCAGTTGAGTACATCCTCCTGGCCAAGGGCATCGCATTCCTCCTTGCACTCGTTCCACAGCTTCTCGAAAGCATCGTCATCCTCTGCCTTTGCCATCTTCCAGCTGTATGTTTTCCAGGCAGTCTGCAGAGCGCCCACGGTCTGCTCCAGATCGGGATCAACGGTAGGTATCAGAGAAAATGCCATAGATTTAGTCTTGGCGCCGTTGGCTCTCGCCATATCCACCGTCCGTGTAAAGCCCGTAGTGCGTCTCCACTCCAGCTGCCCCCATCTCTGTTCCGTCTCGTAGAACGCATCCCAATACTCATGGTACAGGGGCTGACCGGTTGTAGGGTTGAGCACAAAGGTACTGTAAGGCTGTGCGTTCAGGAACTGCTGTGCATTGAACAGATCGCCGCCGCTTCCAATCTCTTCACGGTTTGTCCTGTACTTCTCAATGCCGTCAGCGGTAAATGTCTGCTTTCCGTCATCAGTGTACTCCCACAAATAACCCTCCGGCCCATTCTTCACAAGATTATAAGCGGTAGGGCTGTAGTACCAGTTCAGGAAGCGCAGTGCCGCATCCAGATTCTCGCAGTCTGAAGAAATTCCTATGCACTGCTTGTTGCCCACTGCAGCGTCAGCGTTGATATAGATATCAAAGTCATCTGCCCATACTGTCATATTACCGGTTTCATCCGTGTGAATGTCATTGTATTTGCCGCCCATCCACTCTACGCTGATCATCAGTCCGTGTCCGTTGTCAAATATGGGCTTTGCGGTGGCATAGTCCATATCTGAACTGTCGGGGTGGACATATCCGTTCCTCCACAGGTCATTCAGGTTCTTTAACATCTGCTTGGTTGGAAGGCTGTCATCAAAAATGCTTAATACCTGGGAGCCATCGCCCTTGGCTACTACCGTCCGGGAAAGGTTGAACCATCCATAGTAGGGCAGCCAGTTCATGGCAAATGCATTGTTGTCATCCCATCCCACAATGGCATAACAGGGTTTGCCGTCGTCGGTTCCTGTAGCCTGCACTCCCATAGCCGTAGGATTGGCCTCATTCATATCCTTAAGCATCTGGAAGTACTCATCCATGTTGGCCGGCTGAGGAGATCCGATCTTTTTCCACACATCATAGCGGATCATGGGAATCTCTGTGGTGGAGTCATTGTTGCCCACTCCTGTTGGCGCCACATAAAGGCCGTCAAGACCGCCGCATCTGTTCTCTCTCCAGAATCTCAGCGCGCTGTCTAACAGGGGATTCTGGTAGATATTGGGCAGCTGCTCCTTATAGTCGTCCAGATTAATCAGCTTCCCGGCTTCCGCAGCCGCAACCACTTCGTGGGCTTCCTCAAATCCAACGATGTCCGTCAGTTCTCCCGATGTCAGCATGTTGGCAAAGTTGCCGTTCTGGCTGGATTCCCTCTGGAATGTCACGCCAGTATACTTTCTGATCTCGTCCTCCCACCAGGATGTGGATGAGCTGGGATCCGGCGAGAAAAAACTCATCAGGCTTAAAGTAGCCTCCTCACCTGTCCACTCCTGGTCACCCAGATCATAGGCCCAGCCCATGGAGTTGGCATTTGCCTCCGTACCACCTGCGCTCTCCTGCTCCGAGGAAGACTCTTTGGATTCTTCCCCTGTGGATGACTCCTCCTTTTTTTCAGAGCCGGATTCCTCACTTGACTGTTTGTTCTCAGACTCTTTCGCCTCCCCATTATCGCCGCAGCCCATAAGGCCAAACATCATGACAGCGGATAATGTAAGTGCCATAACGCGTTTCCAATTTTCTTTTCTTCTCACAAGCTTCATCTCCTTTTTCATATTATTTATTCTCCCGGAACATAAATTTCATTCCGATTAGAATCTGGTATCAGCCTTTCACCGCCCCAATCATGATCCCTTTCACAAAAAATCTCTGGAAATAGGGATATACGCACAGGATGGGCAGTACGGTGACAAAGGTCAGTGTATAGCGCACGGAAATCGGATTCAGTTCAAAGGTCGCCGCTGCCGAATCGCTGACATTTCCGCTCATCAGTATATTGGACAGCTGGGTAGCCTGATTTAGGTAATTCCACAGCATGGACTGCAGCGTGGGAAATTTCCCGCCCCTCATGTAGAGGATGGTGTCCATATAGGCATTCCACTCGCCCACCGCCTTAAAGACGGCCACTGTGGCCAGAATCGGCTTGCTCAAGGGCAGGATGATCTTTAAGAACCTCACTGCATATCCCGCCCCATCCAGAACCGCCGATTCCTCCAGAGAGGGAGAAATGCTTTCCATATAGGTCTTTATCAAGATCATGTTGTAGGCGGATACGGCCCCCGGCAGGATGTAGACCAGGAAGTTGTTCAAAAGACCCAGCATTCTCATATTCATATACACGGGCACCACGCCTGCGCTGAGGTACATGGTCACAATCACAAACCGATACCAGAATTTGCGGTGCCAGAATTCCTGCCTGGACATGGCGTACCCCACGAACGCGGTTCCGGCCACATGGACTGCCGTACCCACCACCGTCCTCACTATGGAATTGACCACCGCCATTTCCAGTCCCTCCAACTGCAGGATCTTGGCGTAATTGTTCAGATGAATGCCCTGGGGCACAAACATAATTTTTCCCTGTTGCACCAGATTGTTCGCACTGATGGAATTGATAAAAATATAGTAAAACGGGTAGATACAAATAATTGCGAAGATCCCGAAAACCAGATAGATCACAGTATCTATCACAGTGTCACGCACGGTGCGCCTTGACTTCACGGCGCCGGACTGCGAATCTTTATTTTTTCTCCCGGCCATAAATGCACCTCCTTTAGAAAATACTCTCGCCGTCACGGAACAGCTTTGAAATCATATTGGCTATAAACAGAAGCACCAGGCTCACCAGCGACTTAGTCATGCCCACCGCCGTGGAAAAGGATATGGCGTTTCCCACAATGCCCTGATTGTATACATACAGGTCAAGGACCTCAATATACTCCCTGTTCATTGCATTCTGGAAAGCAAAGTACTGATCCATCCCTCTGTTGAGGAAATTGCCCACGTTGATGATCAGTAAAGTGATAAAAGTCGGCAGGAGGCAGGGCAAGGTGATAAATCGCATCTTCTGGAACCTTCCCGCCCCATCGATGGACGCAGCCTCGTACATCTCCTGATCAATGCCCGCAATGGACGAAACGTAAAGAATTGCGCTGTAGCCCAGCCCTTTCCACTGTCCCCAGGCCCACATCTTCAGCCACATGTGATTCGTATCCGACAGGAAGCTGACCCTGGTCCAGTTTGGATTGACAGCGGCCAGAATATTGTTGACAAGACCGTCCGAGGCAGAGAATATCGCAAAGGCAATGGAATACACGATGATCCAGCTGATGAAATTGGGGATAGTCGTCATAATCTGAACAAATTTACGGTACTTCACGCTCCTGATCTCTGCCAGAAACATTGCAAAGACCATGGGAATCCAGGAGGTCACCATTCCCAAAAGGCTCATGCCTATAGTGTTTTTCAAAACTCGCGCCACATTCCTTGCCAGGGCCGGATTGGATACCATGGAAGTGATATGCTTCAGGCCCACAAATTTGCAGTCGGTCAAAGCTTTGGGCGGCCGGTAATCGTACAGCGCGTACCGCCAGCCCCACAACGGCAAATAGGAAAACGCAAACACAAGGGCCAGAAACGGCAGAGTCATAAGGAAAAGCCTGAACCCCGGCGTCAGCTTCCTGTTGCTGGTGAGAATTTGATTTTTTTTCTTCAACTTCAATACACCCTCATCTCCTTTTTCTTGTTCTCTCTTGCTCTTTCTATAAGTAATTATATTTTACAATATCAGGGTCCACAACGGCAAAAAACGAGCCTTTATTTATAAAATCCGCAGTAATACCACGTAGCGACACAGTTTTAACGATTTTTTATGAGAAATCAGCTGATTTATTCCTTTTTTATGACAAAAGAAAAAACAGCACAGCCACCACAAAGTCAATGGTCTGCGCCGCTTCTTGTCTTTTGCGGACAGGAAAAAAGAAATAAAGGAATCAGGCCCCTGTGCCCGCCGCGCCGCAGTCCCGGATGTCAATGGGCACGAAGCCCAGCGCGACAGCCTTGCTGTCCTTTTTCAGGGAGAAGTCCCTGCCGGCCGCATCCTCGAATCCCGGGTCCGCCACGACGGATGCGATATCTTTCCCGAATTTCTCCTGCATCTGCTCCAGGGTGTATTCCTCATCGCCCACACTCCAGATCACCGGCTCCTTTCCGGAAATGTCATAGAAAAGATTGTGGTTGGAGGAGAGCATGTGAATGAGGCCGGCTCCTCCCGAGCCGTAGCCCGTCATATAGGCGGGCTTGCCGTCGGTTACAATAATATTCCGCTCCAGAAGATAAGCCGTATGCATTTCCCTTCTGGAAAGCTTCACCGGCGATTCTTTGGAAAGGGCAAAGATATTATTCCGCACCGTGTTCATTTGCCCGTAGTGCTGATAAAAGCAGTTGCTGCTGGTGTCATAGCACACATTGTTCTCCAGGAGAATAAAGCTGCTGCCCTCATCGGTATACAGGGCCCACCCGCCATAATGGCAGCTCTCCACATGGTGGATCAGATTCCCCCGCACCACCGTGCCGGGCTGTCTGCCAAGCAGATAGATCCCCCCCATATCCGACAGCTTTCCCTGCCCGATATGGTGGATGTGATTCTTTTCGATGAGATTGTTGCGGGAAATGCTTTCCCCGTACCCCCATACCCATCCGCAGGAAATGCCGGTATAATAAAGCTGGCTGATGGTATTGTGGGAGACCATATTGTCGTAGCTGTGCATCAGGAGAATGCCGCAGGCGGCAAAATACCTTAAACCGCAGAGGAATATCTCATTGTTGGAGACCAGGTTCCCGAATGTATGCAGGGCAGGGTCCGTCCCGTATTCTCCCCCATTGATCTTCACGGCTCCTGCGCCAAGTTCCATGAATTTATTTCCGGTAATCCGTATACCCTGGCAGCCCTCCTCCGCCACCACGGCGTGTATGCCTAAGCAGAACAGGCGGCAGTTCTCCAGGGCGCAGCCGTAGGCATGCCTGAATTCTATGCTGCCCCGCCCGGTGCTCACCGCCTGTCCGTCAGAGGCGTAGCACTCAAAGTCCTGCTCTGCGGCGTCCGTACCCTCTTTACTGGTGAAATCTCCCTTTGTATAGGCAATGTCAAAATTCCGGATCAGGATATTACGTACCTTTTTCTCCGGAGCGCCGGTGACGCAGATCAGCTTCTCCGCCACCGGGACAAAAGCCGTGATGTCCTCCGCGCGCTGCCCCTCATCTGCCGGAATATAATAGACTTTCCGGGCCGGTCTGTCATAATACCACTCATTGGGATTGCGAAAGCCCTCAGCCACATTTTCAATCACATATTCCAGCGCGCTTCTGGAATGGGTCAGTTCAATACTGAATCGGGAGGGATACCGGAATGTGATCCTGCCGCTTTCCAGGTCATAGTCCTGAATAGGAGAATGCTCATCCACCCAATAATGGTTGTAGCTGATAAAGCAGTCCCCGAAATTGCGAAAACCGCTGATGGTCTCCAGATCCTCCTTTGCCGCAATGAACCATCTGGAATGGGCGTTCAGCGCCGTGGAATGGTTTTCCACGTCCGCCGGCTTCAAAGTTCCCTCTTTCGGATATCTGGTAAAATCCGCCCTCTTTCCATTTACATAAAAGTCCGTGAAAGACAGTTCCCCGAACCGCGACAGATCCGCCGAGACGCATCTGACACCATTGAACGTATCCTCCCTAAAGCCCTCCACCCGGATGCCCCCGCTGAGCAATGTCCTCGAAAAAGGCTCAATGGTCACATCGCTGATTTTACCGTCCAAAAGCAGGGGCTTTTCCAGGCAGTAGATATCGTCCATGATCTTTATGGTGATTGGCTGGAGGCCGCCGGATCTGCGCAGATCCGCCACCAGTTCCAGGGCAGTCTCAATGGACTTAAGCGGCCCGGTCATGTCCTTTTGGGCACAGGGAAAGAATCCCTGACAGTCGTTGTCCCCCTCTCTCTGTGACACATAAAGAGTCGTAATGTCGTTCATACCATACATGAAAGCAATCCTCCTGTTTATAACTCGTGTACCCGGGGCTGAAAGCCCCGGAAATACTGTTTTTTATTTCGAGTACACCGTACTCGAACTACCTACTACTTTTCATATAGCAGCC
>JAAWOU010000042.1 GCA_022799755.1 Lachnospiraceae bacterium | reverse complement strand
AAAAAGTCGAGAGTTATGGGATATTTGTATAGCATCCATAACTCTCGGCATAACGGCCTTTTTCCTACGTTGATTTTTTCTTCGTGAAACAACCCTGGCTTTTTCAATGCAAACCTAAACAGAGCGCTCTCTGTCTGCAGAAAGCGCTCCGTTTGCTTCACTCGGCACAAGTCTCTCCTGATCGTTGGCCCATTATAATCGTTTTTCCACTCTCATCGTACGGACTAACTCTTTTTATTCTTTGTTATGGCATTGATCTCCGAAAGCGACAAGCCTGTTATCTCCGAGAGATGCTCAGGAGACGCTCCGTTTTGGAGCATAGTATTGATCAAACGGTTCTGTCCTTGCTTTAATCCTTGTTCAAGCCCCTCTTCCAAGCCCTGTTTCAAGCCTTCTTCCCGGCCCTCTTTCAGACCCTCTTCCCGGGCCTCTTTCCGAAACAGGCGCATATATTTCTTTTCGTTGTACTCAGTCAGCAGCATTTTCGTCACCTCCGCCCGAAAGGGCAATAATATATCTTCCATGATGCCATGGTCTATACAATACACTACCGCATTTTCGATGGCCTGGCTCACAGAATCTCCATTCTGGTGGTACTCTTTGATGCGGGCCACGAAGCGGGAATATTCATCCAGACGCTTGCAGTCCCCGGTCAGCTGGCTGTTGTGGCCATAGTTGATGTTCAGCATCCGGACTTTCAGTTCCAGGCAGGACGGGGATCCGGCTTCCGGCACGTCCGTAAAGGCATCTGTCAGCCGCAGGTACTGCTCGTCAGGCATTGCCTTGTCCCCGTTATAGAAAACCACACACTGGGGCGCAGGCAGCGAAATCAATGTCTTCCCATAGATGTTCGCTTTGGCCTTTGCCACCAGGCTCTCGTACTCCGCGGCGATATAGAGCAGGAAGCGCAGCGGAAGATTGGGGCAAAACGTGCTCTGGTGCTCGTACAGGTTCAGGGCTCCGGCCAGCAGGAACGCCATGTCGTTCTTCATAGACATGTAGACCACATTGTCCAGGGTGACGATCTGCAGCGCCTGGGCATCGCGGTAGTCCGTGTGGTTCAGCGCGTTGTACAGTTCCAGCAAAGCCCCTCTGTCCTGCTCGAAGATGTAGCAGAAGAGCCTGTCCTTTACGTTGCGGTTGGCGATGAATCGCCTCAGCGGCAGACCAAAGAGCCGCTTCTTTCGTGAAACGAATTGCATTCTGGGCTTCATGTGGTATCCTCTCTTTCTGAAAATGATGCGGCAGAGAATATACATGACCCATAGGCCGTCCCTGCCAGTGCTTGTGAATGAATCCGGCAGAAACTGCCTGAATGTGCGATTCGCACTCTACACAGATAAATTACTGATAGGACTATCATAATACAGATGGAGAGAATTGTCAAATATAAGTTTTTGCGCTTGCGTTTCCGCAGTTTAATCCGCATAAATAACCATTAGCGGTACTGATTACCCGAAAATCTGTCATTCAACTGTCATTTTTTTCTGATATAATGGGGACATATAAACCTAGGTCAACCCCGGGAGGAATTGGAAATGATTGAATTATATTATATGGAAGACGATCCCGACATCGCCTCTGCCGTAAAGGAATATCTGGAACAAAAGGACTTCCGCGTCAGCATTTACGCCGGTTTTGCCCAGGCCAGGCAGGCTCTGCAGGCGCATATACCCGGGCTGGTGCTGCTGGACTGGAACATGCCGGATGGCCGGGGAGACAGGCTGTGCCAATGGATCCGCGGCTGTTTTAAAGAACTGCCCATTATCTTTCTGACGGTTCGCGGTGACTGCGCGGACATTGTATCCGGCTTTCAGAGCGGTGCGGACGATTATATAGTCAAGCCATTTGAGCTGGAAATACTGCATTCCCGCATCCTGGCTCTGCTGCGCCGAACCCGCGCCGGACAGTATCTTACCTGTGACGGCATTGTCATTGACCAGAACCGCCAGACCGTATCCCTCCGTTCCCGGGAAATCGCTTTGAGTTTGTCGGAATACCAATTGCTTCTGTACTTAATGCAAAACAAGGGCAGAACCGTGACCAGGGAAAAAATCCTGGAACAGGTATGGGACTTAAACGGCAATTATGTGAACGACAACACCCTCACCGTGACCATGAAAAGGCTGCGGGACAAGCTGTCCCAGCCTGCCTGCATCAAAACCGTCAGAAGCGTGGGATACCGCATGGAGGACACCTTATGACCGGACGAAAGAACTGCCTCTTGACCCTTTTCCTTGTGTGCGCCACGAGCCTGATTTCGGCTTGCCTGACGATACTTCTGGTCTCCCGCCATGACAGCCGGGAGCAGTTTCGGATGCTGAATATCGTCTGCGGGAAAGTGCTGGAACAGGCGCCGGATGCCCGGGCAGGCGTTTGCGCCGCCCTGAAAGACTATGTCTCCGAAGCCTCTGTCTCCGCTCATGCCATGGCAGAAGAAGACATCCTGTCGTCGCTTGGATATTGCCCCTCTGACTTTGCGCTCCCCACCCAGACGTCAAGCACTTTCCCTGCGGCGACAGGCCTGCTTACCGGCATCCTGCTCTTCGCTCTGACCTTTCTTACTCGCAACAGGGCAGAGACCCGGCGCATCCGGGCGCTTGCGGACTACCTGGAACAGGTGAACACCGGGAAAGCCCCCATCCTCTCCGCCTGCGGGGAGGACGATTTTTCCAAACTGGAAGACGAAATCTACAAGACCGTCACCTTTCTCTATCAGACAAAAGATGCCGCGGTACAGGCCAAAAATGAGTTTGCGGAAAATCTGGCCAATATCGCCCATCAGCTCAAAACTCCCATCACCTCCATCTCCCTGTCCCTCCAGCTGATGGCACAGCAGTCTGACTGCCGCCCTCCGGGGCAGATAGAAAAGCAGCTTCTGCGGCTCACCCGGCTGGAGGAAGCGCTGCTTCTGCTGTCCCGGCTGGACGCGGGAGTGCTGCCTTTTCGGAAAGACGAGGTGGATGTCTATACCCTCCTGGTGCTGGCTGCGGATAATCTGCAGGAGTTGTCAGACAGCCGCGGCGTCCCCATATCCATTCCGGAACTGGAAGAGATGGCCGTCACGGCCGACCTGGAGTGGACAATGGAGGCCGTCATGAACCTGATGAAAAACTGCATAGAACACGGCAAGGGAGGAATTGTCCGATGCTCCTGCACCCGCAATCCCCTGTACACGGAGATATTGATCCGGGATGAGGGGGAGGGCTTTCCAAAAGTCGATATCCCGCATCTGTTTGATCGTTTTTACAGAGGGCAGAACGCGAAAGAAAGCGGTATCGGCATCGGCCTGGCTCTGGCAAAGGAAATCATAGAGCGCCAGAACGGAACCCTGCGGGCGAGAAATATGCCGGAGGGCGGTGCATGTTTTGAAATCCGCTTCTACAGTCACTGAGCTGTCATTTTCATCTGTTATACTGGACATATGGGACGTCAAACCTGTACCAGGCTACCGGGGACGAACCCAAATTCATACTGACGTTCGCTGAAACTTGCCATGAATGCTCTTCTTCATTGTGTCCCGACTCACGAGCGGGATTCCCGGGGCATCGTGGCCAACTTCATCGCTCGTGAGTATAAGACAGGAGAGAATAAAATGGAAATTTTAAAATGTAAAGGCGTCCGCAAGGTTTACGGTCAGCAGGGCAATCAGGTGACAGCCTTAGGCGGCATTGACCTGACTGTGGACAAAGGGGAATTTGTGGCCATCATCGGAGCCTCCGGTTCCGGAAAATCCACCCTTCTGCACATCCTGGGCAGCGTGGACAAGCCCACGGAGGGGAGCGTGGTCATAGACGGCACAGACCTCTCCGGGCTCAGTCCCACCCAGGCCGCGATCTTCCGGCGCAGAAAGGTGGGGCTGGTGTACCAGTTCTACAATCTGATTCCCACCCTTACCGTGCGGAAGAATATCCTGATGCCCCTGGCTCTGGACAAGAAGAAGCCCAATCCGGAATTCTTTGAGAAAGTGGTAAGCTCCCTGGGGCTCTCCGAAAAGCTTGAGGCCCTGCCAAACCAGCTCTCAGGGGGCCAGCAGCAGAGGGTGGCCATCGCCCGCTCCCTGATCTACCGGCCGGCACTGCTCCTGGCGGACGAGCCCACGGGGAACCTGGACCAGAAGAATTCCAGGGAGATCATCGATCTGCTGAAGCTCTCCAACCGGAATCTGGAACAGACCATTGTACTCATCACCCACGATGAAAAGGTGGCTTTGGAGGCAGAGCGCGTCATCACTTTGGAAGACGGTCAAATAGTCAGCGATGAGCGGCGAAAATAACAGCCGGGAAAGGAATTCATATGTGGAAAGAGTATTCGTCAGGTTATATCAAAAACAACCGCTCGTCAGGGTTATCCATTGTGATCGCGGCATTTATTTCCGCCTTGCTGCTGTCTTTGCTGTGTGTGTTGTTTTACAATGCGTGGAAATATGAAATCGAGAGAATCCAGTTAGAAGAGGGCGGGTGGCACAGCCGCATCACAGGAGCGCTGGATGGGGAGGCTGTCGAAGCCATCCAAAATTATGCTAACGTAAAGACCGCGGAAGCAGTGCAGCCGGAGGAGGAAAGCGGTGAAACCATAGTCGACATCTGTTTTTACGATGTAAAGTCCGTCATGGAGGATACCCTCCGGATTGCCGCGCTGGCAGGCGTGCCGCCGGAATCGGTGTCTTACCACCACTCGCTACTGGCCATGTATCTAATCCGGGATCCCCAAGATACCGCACCCAGGCTCCTGTTTCCCATGTTCCTGGTAATCCTGGCCCTAGCCTCGTTTTCGCTTATCGTCATCATCCACAATTCCTTTGCTGTGACTATGAACGCCAGGATCCACCAGTTCGGCATCTTCTCCAGCATCGGGGCTACGCCGAAGCAGATACGGTCCTGTCTTCTGCAGGAGGCGGCCGCTCTGTGCGCCCTGCCGGTTCTTACGGGAAATGTCCTGGGCATCCTGGCTGCCATGGGGCTTCTGGGGCTGTCCAATACCCTGCTGGGAAGCAATGTGCCTGGCCGCCATGAATCGGTTTTCGGATACCATCCCCTGGTTCTGGGACTGACGCTGCTTGTAACGGTGATCACCATTGTGATCTCCGCCTGGCTCCCCGCCAGGAAGCTAAGCAAGCTCACACCTCTGGAGGCCATTAAAAATACGGACGAGCTGCAGCTAAAGCGTAGGAAGCGATCCCCCATACTGGGGCTTTTGTTCGGCATGGAAGGGGAACTGGCCGGCAATGCACTGAAAGCCCAGCGAAAGGCTTTGCGGACTGCATCCCTCTCCCTGGTGCTCTCTTTTCTGGCATTCACCATCATGCAGTGCTTTTTCTGTCTGTCGGAAATCAGCACCGGAGAGTCCTATTTCCAGAGGTACCTGAATGTATGGGATATCGCCGTGACGGTAAAGGACACTGCCGTGGATTCTTTTGGGGAGACGGAAAAACTGCAGGGACTTCCCGGGGTGGGCAGCGCCATCGTGTATCAGAGAGCATGGGCAAAGAGGCTTGTGACGGAATCGGAAATCAGCCCGGACATGAAAGCTTTCGGCGGCTTCCACACTGAAAAGAGCAATTCTGTCACAGAGGCGGAGGGTGGCTTTCTGGTAAATGCCCCCCTTGTCATATTGGACGATGCCAGCTTTCTGTCCTACTGTGAACAGATCGGCGCCCCGCCCCGGCTGGACGGAGCGGTCGTTCTGAACCGGATCCGCGACGTGACCAATCCGGACTTCCGGCATCCGGTCTATATGCCTTATCTGAAAGAGGACAGTGCTGCGCAAGATGCCGCCAGCATTTTAAGACAGGCAGACAATGTGGAGATAACCGCCGAAGTACCTGTCCTGTCCTACACCCGGGAGGTGCCGGCCTTACGGGAGGAATATGCGACTCTTGACTACTATGAATTAGTCCACTTCCTGCCGGTGTCTTTATGGCAGGAAATCAAAGGGCAGATAGGAGGGGCGCAGAGAGATACCTTTATCTGCATTTTAAGCATGGGAGACTCGCATCTGGCCAGTCTGAATGCTCTGCAAGAGGATGTCAATCGGCTGCTGAGTCCCAATTACGCCATTGAAAGCGAGAACCGCATTCAGGAACAGGAGGCCAACGACCTGCAGATACAGGGCATTAAGTCTGTCTTCGGCGGCTTCTGTATCCTGCTTGCAGTCATTGGCATCGGCAATGTATTTTCCAATACCCTGGGCTTCGTGCGCCAGAGGAAACGGGAATTTGCCAGGTATCTGTCCGTGGGGCTGACCCCTGAGAGCATTCGGAAAATGTTTGTGATCGAGGGCTGTGTCCTTGCATGCCGCCCGGTTCTGCTGACCATTCCCGTGGCAGCTGCCGCCGTCTGGTTCATGCTGCGGGCAAGCTATGTGGCGGCAGGCGAATTTTTCGCACAGGCGCCGCTTGCACCCATCGCTGTCTTACTGCTGGTCATCTGGGGGACCGTAGCCTTGGCCTACTTCCTGGGCTGGAGACAGGTGCGCGGAATCGACCTGGCCAAGGTCCTGAGGGACGACACCATGCTCTAATCCTGCAAGGCTGCCCATTTTACGCTTTTCGTCAACGGCCCATGTCGAACACTCCCATGGCCTCAATGTCAATGGCAGTCCCATCCACCAGGGCGGAGGAATCCGCCCTCTGTCCCTCATCTGTGGCGGGTATGCTGCCGTCCAGCTGTCCCCGGATGCTCTCCGCCCGCAGCAGCACGGTCTGATATAGCATTTCCGCAGCCGCTGTATACTCCTCATAGGAATAGAATGCGGTGGGATCCGTCTCCGCCAGGGTGTCGATCCTGTTTCGGATCCGGCTGTAGGTCTCCTGAAATTTGCCGCCGGACACATATTCGTCCGTGAGCGTCTGCAGGTATTCGTGGTACTTTGCCAGGTATGCGGAGTCTTCCAGCAGGGCATCAAAGAATTCCGTGCCCTGGAAAGGCGTGTCCACGGCATCATTGATCATGGATGACGCGTCCTTGCTTCCGCCCATGGCCATTCCTCCAAAGGAAAGATTGTAGTCCCACGGAAGTATATTCAGTTTCCCGTTATGCTCGTACAGGTAATAATTGTGGGCCATGCTGCCGGACAGGCTGTCTAAGTTCACGGAAAATGTATGCACTGCCATGTATCTGAGCACATTGTCAATGTCCAGGTATCTTTCCAGATCCGTACCCTGATTTACATTCTTCAGGGCCTCAACTACCCTCTTATGGTCCTTTTCGCCGCTCTTTGTCACTTCGCCCTCCCATATGACAGAGTAGCTGTCCGGGTCGTCGTCCGTGTAATTTAAGTCGGCGCCTCCCGAACTGGCGGAGAATCCTGAAGCCCCCCGCACTGCGCCCGTTTCGGGCGGCTCGAAGCCACCGGGCAGCTGTGACCAGGCTCCCTCGTCTCCGGACGGCGCTTGCGGCATACTTCCCGCTTCACCTCCGGGCTCCTGCGGCCAGGTTCCCTCGTCCCCGGACGGCGCTTGCGGCAAGCTTCCCGCTTCACCTCCGGGCTCCTGCGGCCAGGTTCCCTCGTCCCCGGACGGCGCTTGCGGCATACTTCCCGCTTCACCTCCGGGCTCCTGCGGCCAGGTTCCCTCGTCCCCGGACGGCGCTTGCGGCATACTTCCCGCTTCACCTCCGGGCTCCTGCGGCATTCCCTCTCCGGGGGGAAATGCTCCGCCTCCGGGCATATCGCCCGCTTCCGGACGCTGTTGTCCTCCCTTTTCTCCGGGCCCCCGGCCCGGAAAGTCAAAGTCCCCTCTCCCGGCCTTGCCGCCCATGCCCATACTCTCCGGCTTGTAAAGGTTCCCCTCCTCCACCCCGTAATTGCGCAGCAGGAAGCTCTCCTCCACAGCCTCCAGCGCCAGATAAACGCCCCAATAGGTGCCGTTCACGGAAATTTCCGCATAATTGTACAGAGACGCGTCCGCTCCCAGGTATTGATACATATCGTAAACCACGGCTTCTTTCATACTGGTGGCATCCGCATAGTTATTGTTCAGAATCAGCTTGTCAAGCCCCAGGCAGGTCTGCCCCTCCACATAATGGTCAAATTCCAGCTTCAGGCTGAATCTGTCCGTGTCTGGGTCCATGGCAATTGCAGACAAGCTTGTATTCCCTTTGGGCCGTATGCCCACGTTCTCTATTCGCAGCCCGTTAATCTCCACGTCACAGGTATAGTATTCCTCCGCCATGGCGTTCGCCAGCATCTCCTCCCATTGCCCGGCCTCCATCCAGATTCCGACCTGCATCACCGAATCTGTGTCGAACAGTTCTGTCTCATATTCCATGGCAACACCCATGCCGCCCAAGGCCTGGGTCACCTCCCGGGAGAATACCATGGCCAACACACAGATCAGCACGGCTCCCGCCATGGCCGTCCAGGCCATTCTCGCTGCGTATTTACTGCCAATCATGACTTCCTCCTTTCCGGACAGACCTCCCAACGGGATTTCCAAACCGGTTCCCCGGGTACTCTCTCTGCCGGTCTGCCCTGCCGCCGGAGAGGGCCTGTCAGGCCATATACTCCCCGTTATAGCTCACCAGCGTGGCGCTGCTTACGCCCTGGACGGCGCCCAGCTTGTTTATAAAAGCAGTTTCACCGTCTCTCATGCGGATCTCCGCGGTCAGCTCGATTCCCGCGCCGGTCACGGTCTTGGACTTTACCGCAAACCGCGCCGTCTCCTCTTTCGCCAGAGCCATGGCCGTCCTCTCCGCCGTCTCATCCCCGCAGCTTACGATTAGTATATAGGGATTTTCATGTATTTTTCGATTGGAAAACAGATACAATATACAGCCGATTATCCCGCTGCCGATGACCGCAAGGGGAATCATGCCGGCGCCGATGACAATCCCCGCCGCAATGGACCAGAACAGGTACACAATCTCCACGGGCTCCTTAATGGCCGCCCGGAAGCGGACGATGGAGAGAGCACCCACCATGCCCAGAGACAGCACCACATTGGAGGTCACCGCCATGATTACCAGCGTGGTCACAAGGGCAAGCCCCACCAAAGTCATGGCAAAGCCCGTGGAGTACATGACACCGGTAAAGGTCTTTTTATAGATCACAAAGATAAACAGCCCGATCACAAGGGCAAACACCATGCCTGCCATGGTATCCAACACGGAGAACTCCGTCACATTCTCCAAAAAACTGGATTTAAAAACATCCTGAAAACTCATCTGCATTATCCTCCTTATCAATGCCAAACTTTATCCAAACCGTCTGCAGGCCGCATACTTGGAATAGGCCTGCTGCCTCACCGCATCCGTCTGTATCAGGCTCCTGATGATATCCGGCAGAAACCCATCGTACTTCACCTCCAGCACCATATCCCCGGGCTGTTCTGCAACGCTTATGTCCGCCGTCCGCTCCCCTGGCAGGATCCTGTGGTACAGGCTGGTCCGAATCCGCAGGTCAAAGGTGATGCGCACATTTCCGGGGCCATAGAGATAGGGCTCCCGCACATAGGACACCACCACCCTGGGCCTCAGAGCCTGGCAGCACATCTTTGCATACAGCTCCTGTACCAGAGCCGCGGGATGCCCACGCATCCAGTTCGTCCTGCCCTCCAGCAGCTGCCTGAATTCCGCTTCCGTAATCTCCGCGTCGTATTTTCTGCACAGATAGCGTTCCTTTACCTTTTTCTCCAGGATCAGAAAAGAGAGATCGTCATTGTAATACCGTATCCGGAATTTCTCCCGGCCTGGAACGCCGCTTACTTTCTCCCGCAGCGCCTTGTCCGCGTAATTGTCAAAGTATATGCTGCGCACCAGGTATCTGCCGTCCGCTCCCGCGTAAGGGTCCGGCCGCATCACAGCCCGGAGCCGGTTCCTCAGCTCCAGATACTGCGGGTATCCGATGCCGTATTTTAATTCATGGCGAAAACATTCCCTCTGCTCCATCTTGGTCCTCCTTAGCCGTTTCCGGGTATGCGGTTATACCGGATGAATTTTGAATGCATAGGGAAAGTATAAGGGGATTTCCTGAAATGTACTTGAAATAAAGTGTGTATCTTTTTTGAACTTTGCAGGACTAGAAGTTTTTGTCCGGAAGACAGACTTTCATGAGGAGCCTGTCCCCGCCCGGGGAAACGGCCTCTATCCGCCCGCCGTGGGCCTGCGCTATGGCCCGGGCCATGGATAGCCCGATGCCGGTGCCGCCGGTTGCGGCGGATCTGGACTCATCCACCCGGTAGAAGCGGTCGAACAGCCTGTCCAGATCCGGAATCCCGGGCAGTTGGCAGGTATTCTCCACCCGGATCCAGATCTTTCCCCGCTTCCTGCAGATCTCCAGGGAAATCTCGCCGTTCTCGCCGGAGTATTTCACCGCATTGTCCAACAGGATGGATATCAGCTGCAGGACAGAGTTCCTGTCCCCGCAAAAAGTCAGATTCTCCTCTATCTTCTGGCAATAGCTTTTCCCTTTCGCCTTGGCCAGCACGGCGAAAGGCTCCGCCGCCTCCCAGGCCGCATCGCTTAAGGAGAAATCGCTCCTCTCCCGAAAGGGATTCTCCTCGTCCAGCCGGGACAGCGCTACCAGATCGTTCACCAGCTTTCCCAGGCGCAGGGTCTGCTTTTTGATATTTTCAATCCACTCATCCCCCTCGTACGCCATGGCCGCAATATCCGCGCTGGCCGCGATGGAGGTGATGGGCGTCTTCAGCTCATGCCCGGCGTCCGTGATGAAGCGCTTCTGCCGCTCCATATTTTCCGCAAAGGGACGGACGGCATGGCCGGAAAAGTACAGAACCAGAAAAAAGACCAAAAGCAGGCTGCCCGTGCCCGTACCAAGGGATACCAGGAGCAGGGAACGCACAGACTGCAGGGAATGCGCCGCATTCAGAAACAGAACCGTGATTCCTCTCCCGTCCCGCCTGACAAGATACCGGTAGTCTTTGTAATATCCTTTTGTCTTCTCCCCGGCCAGCACATCCTGCGTATACGCCGCGGCCAATTCCCGGTCTATGGAAGATATATGGTCTCTTGCTATGAACAGAACATTTCCCCCCAAGTCGCAGTGGGCGGCAAAAAAGCGGACGGTAAACTCCGCCTCCGGCCCTCCTCCCGGGAGATCCGCCATGGGCGGCAGGGGCGCCTGAGGTCTCTGCATAGCCCCCACTTCCCTCTCCAGGAGGACCCGTGCCATCTCATCCTGCATGGACGTGGTTCTGTAATAATTTACCAGATTAATCCCCGCTGTCAAAACCGCCATCACGGTCCCGAAAGCAGCCATGGACGCCAGAATAAAGCGCCTGCGCATTCTTTTCAGCATTTGATCTCCTCCAGGGAATACCCGGCGCCTCGGACCGTGCGGATCTCCACGCCGCTGTCAATCTGCCGCAGCTTCTTCCGGACAAAGCCGATATAGGTCCACACCACATCGATCCCGGCCTCGCTGTCCTGGCCCCAGACTTTGTCCATCAGGTGATTGGCGGAAAACACAAAACGGGGATGCCGCAAAAACAGCTCCGCCAGCTGGAATTCCTTGTTGTTCAGGCGCACGGTGCGCCCGCCGCAGCTTAGCTCGTACCGGTTGCAGTCCAGCGCCACATTCCCGAAAGTCAAAAGGCAGTCCGCATATCCCGCGTTCCTGCGTGCAAGCGCTTTCACCCTGGCGATGAACTCTCTGCTGGCAAAGGGCTTGGGCAGATAATCGTCCGCACCGGCCTCCAGCCCGGCCACCCGGTCCTCAATCTCCGCCTTGGCCGTCAGCATCAATACCGGAACCGCAGACCCTGCCTTTCGGATGCGGGAGAGCACTTCCATGCCGTCCGCTTTGGGCATCATGATGTCCAGCACAATCACATCATATGCCGCGCTGTGAAAGCGCTCCAGTGCCTCCGCGCCGTCATGAACCGCGTCCACGGAGAATTTATGCTTTTCCAGCAGAAACTTTAAGGCCTTAGCCAGCTCCGCCTCATCCTCGGCAATCAAAATGCGCACAAAAACCACCTCCCCGAAGCATGCCGCCCCGTCCGAACAGCCTTACCGAAGCCCTCAGCGGATACATCGGATCTCCCCCTGCTCCGCGTAAAAGCATACCCTGTCTATCAGCTTCTTCCCGTCATTACAGTAGACCGCAATGTTCAGTCCCGGATGCTTCAGGGAAATCTCCCCGCCGTTTAAGACAATGGAAGAGTCATTCCCCCCGACCGGCCCCGCGGACATGATACGGTATCTCACCAGTCCGCCCCTGACGGTTCCCTGATGCTCTGTCACGCCCTCTCCCCAGGCCTCTTTCAGCACCTCCCCGGCCTCCATGACCGCCAGGTACCCGCCCTCTGCCGGCTCCCCGTCAAGCCCTAAGCTGCCGAAAGCTTCCGCAGTCTCCGGGGAGCGCAGCCCCGATGCGTCCCCCATGGCAGGTAAGAAGACGCAATAATCATCATCCTCCGTCAGCTGCAGATACCGGCACAGATCCGTCTCTGTCCTGAGGCTTTCGTCTTTCAGATAATGCCTGTAGTATTCCGCCCTTTTTTCCCACGCCTTATCCGTCTGGCCGGAGGGAACCTTATCTTTCAGCCACGCCCCGATGTAATCGCTGATCTTCATGGCCCCGGGGATACTGGCGTGGTCTGTGTCGCAGCTGTCCGCGGCAAACTCCAGCCCCGCGGCCCGGTATACGCTCTCCTCGTTGAAGTCAATGTATTCCAGGCCGTTCTCAAAGGCATATGCGTTCACACTGTTGAAAGCCTCCTGGGAATAAAACATCGTGGGAGACTTGGTGAGCACCAGGTTAATCTCCCTCTCCGCGCAGAGGGCCGTGATCCTGTCCAGATACTCCCGCATCACCGGAAGCATCTCCTCATACCCCGTCAGGCCCCCGTCCTGGGAAAGCGGTTCAAAGCTCTGGTCCCCGCACGCAAAGTTCAGCGGGAAAAATCCCATCAGGCTCTCGTGTCCTCCCATTTCCCCCATCCGGAAATCATCCTCTGAGAGCATTTTCCATCTGGTGTGGAACCGCTCCGGAGGGAAAAAGTAGCCGGAGAGCTTCTGTTCCCCGTCAATGGCGCAGATGTCGCGGACAGCCCTGACTTTTACCCAAGACCATCTCATGAAATCGATTCCCTTGCGCAGGCTGGCTTCCGACGCGTTTAAGGGGCTGGAGCTGTCGTAGGGAAACAGCATAAAAGTATCCAGGAAAACATATCGGGGCTTCTGGAACCGCAGCGCCTCTAAGAGCCAGTAGTAGGACAGCACCAGACTTTGCTGCTCGCCGCCCAAGTTATAGCTTTTGATTCCGTAGCGCTCATAGAGCTCAACGGGAGAGAACGCCGCCACGCAATGACTGCTGCCCAGAAACAGCACATCCACGGAATCCCTTTCCATATGATAGAAATCCAGGTACGCAGAGGTGGTGGCCCAATCCACATTGTAGAAATTCTTCGGGAGCAGCACCTTACTTACCAAGGATACGCAGTATATTGCCAATACAAAAAATACCAGCATCCGCAAGATGTATTTTCTATGCCGCCCCATATCAGAATCCTCCGTATATAAAGTCCTTTGCGTCAAATCCATAGCCGTAAGTCCCGAATACCACGATGCACAGGATGCCGGCAAGGTAAACGCCCCATCGCAGGATCAGGTGCTGCCGCCCAAGCCATTCCCCCAGCTGCATTTTCATCCGGCTCTGCTTATAGCTGACCCCAAGAAGCAGCAGGATCGAAAGCAGGAGCACCATGGCTTCTTTCATATCCAGCCCCAGCGAAAACAGAGAATCGTCAAAGAAAATCCAGGGGTTGCGGACGGTAAAAAGCGATATCAGCATCTGCACGCCGGCCCTGAGGCTCTCTGCCCGAAACAGAATCCATGCCAGCGTCACCAGGAAGAATGTACTACCCTTTTTCAGGATTTTGGCTAACAGCTCCTCCCGGTCTATCCGGGCCGCCCGGTACAGCTTCCTCCTGCCCTCCCGGGTAATCTCGCCGACCACCTGATACATGGCGTGCAGCAGTCCCCATGCCAGGTATTTGTACCCGCTTCCATGCCAGACACCGCTGACCGCGAAGACAAGGGTCAGATTGATCCATTTCCTGACTTTCCCCTTTCTGTTGCCTCCCAGGGGAATGTATATATAGTCCCTCAGCCAGCTGCTCAGAGAAATATGCCATCGGCCCCAGAATTCCCTGACGCTGTCCGAAAAGTACGGGCGGGTAAAGTTCTCCCCCAGCTCTACTCCGAACAGCATGGCGATCCCCCGGGCGATAAATACACAGGACATGAAATCCGTATACAGCTGTATGCTGTACAGAATACCCGCAGTCAATACATAGTCTCCCGTATAGATCTCCCAGTTGCCGAACACGGTGTCAACTATGACGCCCGCCCTGTCCGCTATCATCATCTTCAGGAAAAAGCCCCACAGGATCCACCGAAGCCCCTTTGAAAACTTTTCCTGGCTGAACCGGTTCCCGGAAAAGAGCTGCTGCCCCAGCTGTCCGTACCGCGGGATAGGTCCCTGCACTATCTGGGGGAAAAAAGAGAGAAACAGCGCGTACTTTGCGGGGTTTGGCTCGGCGGGCGTCTCCCCCCGGTACACATCCGCCAGATAGCCAACGATCTGCAGCGTATAGTAGGAGAGCCCTATGGCCTGCCAGAGCGACCCGCCGGCCGGCTGGAAGAAACGGTTTCGAAGCAGGGGCAGCAAAGCCAGCAGGCATCCCGCGGCCAGGCACAGTTTTTGATCCCTCTGTGGGACCTGCCTTTTTCGCATTGTCTGCAGCGCCAATCCCCCCAGGTACCCCGTCAGGATACCTGCCCCCAGAACCAGTATGCCCCTGCCTGAAAAGCAGCAGTACATTCCCAGGCTCCCTGCCAGAAGTATCCCGAAGCGAAACCGGACAGGAGTCAGATAATACAGCCCCAGGCACACGGTTACCGCGATATAAAATTCAAACGACAAAAAAACCATGATATCCTCCCCAAAAACGCCGCCTGACCAATATTTCCCATATGTTGTCCAACAGTATATCACATCCGAAAGCAAAAGGAAAGCAAGCTTGTACCACATCGGTCTTGAATTGCTGATTCGTAATTGTTATAATACTAATACAGAACAGCAAATAGTACTCGGGTAAAACGAACCAAGAGAGAGGACACACATGGAAATCGGTAATTTTAAAAATGAAAAACACACAACATATTTTTTGATCGGCAGCTTCACTTCGTTTCTGCTGATCAGCGTAACCGCGTTTTTGTTACTGAGCCGTTATGTGAGCAGCGAAAGCGAGAAGTCCATCCATACGGTGGGTGATCTGTATATGACCGGCATCAACAACCATATCACCGCCCATTTCCGCACCCTAATCGATCTGAAGCTGGAGCAGGCACAGGCCATCGTGGAAGTGGTCCCCGCGGAAATGGAAGATCAGGACGCACTGTATGAGGAGCTGGTCTACAGATCCAGCGTCAGAAGCTTTAATTATCTGGCGCTCTGTTCACAGGACGGCCGGCTGGAGATGCTGGACGGCAGCGACCTCTATCTGGCAGATCCGGATTCTTTCTTTGAATCCTTAAGGCGCGGGGAGAAGAAAGTCGCCGTGGGCTATGATGCCAACGGCGCGGAGGTGATTCTCTTCGGCATCAGCGCGGATTATCCCCTGCGCAACGGGGAGAAATGCATGGCGCTGGTGACAGCTGTGTCCATAGACTATATCAGCGCCATGCTGGGGACGGACGAGGAGAATGCATTGATCTTCTCCTATATCATCCGCAAGGACGGAACCTTTATCATAAGCGATACGGACACAGGGTACAAAGATTACTTTGAAAGTCTCTACGCCCGCTTTCCCGCCAGCGACGGCCCCAAAATAGACACCTATATTCAGGAGCTCACAGCTGCCATGGAGAAAAAGGAGAACTATGCCACCATACTGGATCTCGACCACAGCAGCCAGCAGATATACAGCAACGCTCTCCCCTACTCAGAATGGCATCTGGTAACCGTGCTGCCTTTCGGCGCCCTGAACGAGACCGTAGAAACCCTTAACCGGAACCGCAGCTTTGCCACCCTGCTGGTGGGGGCCGTCATCATCTCGGTATTGCTGGTCATCTTTTATCTGTATTTCAGAATGACCTGCAAACAGCTCCATGATCTGGATACGGCCAGGAAAGAGGCTCTGGCGGCTACCAAGGCGAAAAGCCTGTTCCTCTCCAATATGAGTCATGACATCCGCACGCCCATGAATGCCATTGTGGGAATGACGGCCATCGCCACCACCCACATTAACGACAGGGAGCAGGTTATGAACTGCCTCCGGAAAATCACCCTGTCCGGCAAGCATCTGCTGGGACTGATCAACGATGTCCTGGATATGTCCAAGATCGAGAGCGGCAAGATGACGCTTACCATGGAGCGCGTTTCTCTCCAGGAGGTCATAGAGGGCATTGTAGGCATCGTGCAGACCCAGGTGAAAGGAAGAAATCAGAATTTCAACGTCCATATTGACAATATACTGGCAGAGAATGTGTACTGCGACAGCATCCGCCTGAATCAGATACTGCTGAACCTCCTGTCCAATGCGGTTAAATACACCCAGGAAAAGGGTACCATAGAATTATCCCTGTTCCAGGAAAACGACCCTCCCGAAAAAGGCGATTCCTATGTCCGGACCCATATCATGGTCAAGGACAATGGGGTCGGCATGTCCCAGGAGTTCCTGAGCCAGGTCTTCGAATCCTATACAAGGGAGGACAGTCTGCGGGTGCACAAAACCGAGGGCGCGGGCCTCGGCATGGCAATCACGAAATACATCATAGACGTCATGGGAGGCTCCATCACCGTGGAGAGCAAACTGCATGAGGGGACCCGGTTCCATGTCACTCTTGATCTGGAAAAGGCCGATTCCCAGGAAGTGGACATGGTTCTGCCCCCCTGGAAGATGCTGGTGGTGGACGACGACGAGACTCTCTGCCGAACGGCGGTGGAATCGCTGAAATCCATCGGCATCCAGGCCGACTGGACCCTGAGCGGTGAAAAAGCCATCTCCATAGTGTCCAAGCACCATCAGACCCGGGACGATTACCAGATTGTCATGCTGGACTGGAAGCTGCCCGGTATGGACGGCCTCTCCGTGGCCAAACAGATCAGACAGATCGTAGGCGCGGATATGCCCATTATCCTGATCTCCGCATACGACTGGAGTGACTTTGAGAACGAGGCAAAGGAGGCAGGCATTGACGGCTTTATCGCAAAGCCGCTGTTTAAGTCCACATTGTTCTATGGATTGAAGAAATACATGAATGTAGACGAGACCCCGGACAAGCCCTGCGACCAAGACCAGCTTGCAGGACTGCATGTGCTGGTGGCGGAGGACAATGACCTGAACTGGGAAATCCTCCAGGCTCTGCTGACGGATATCGAAATGAAGCCGGACTGGGCGGAGAACGGACAGCTTTGTCTGGAAAAATTCCAGGCATCCGAGCCCGGATACTATGACATTATCCTGATGGACGTGCGGATGCCTGTGATGAATGGCTATGAGGCCACAAAAGCCATCCGCGCCTCGGGCCATCCGGACGCCCAAAAGATTCCTATCATCGCCATGACGGCGGACGCTTTCTCGGAGGATATCAAGAAGTGCCTGGACTGCGGCATGAACGCTCATACCGCAAAGCCCATTAATTTTGAAGAAGTGATCGTTTTGTTGAAAAAGTATATTTTACAAACCTGATCACTTGATCCTGGCCAGCGCTTCTTTGGACAATATCTTCCGGATATTCAGCGCAAAGAGCAATGTGGCTATGGTAGCCGAGATGGCATCCGAAACGGGCTCCGCATAGTACACGCCCATTACGCCCACGAAGCGCGGCAGGATCAGCGCCAGGGGAATCAGCAGAATGATCTTCCTCAGCACGGCGATAAAGAGGGAGATCTTCGCCTGTCCCAGTGCCAGGAAAGTGGGCTGTATGCCGTTCTGCAGGCCGAAGACCAGCATGCCTGCCATGAAGACCGGCATGACTTCCCCTGTCAGAGCCACCAGATCCGCCTCATTGGTAAAGAAGCCCGCATAGAACCGGGGGAAGATCATGCTGGTGGCTGTGGTAAGGAACCGGAATCCAAAGCACATGCCGATCATCCAGCGATACAGCTTTTTCACCCTGTCAAAATTCTGTGCGCCGTAATTATAGCTGATAATGGGCGTCATCCCCTGGGTGAACCCGCCGATGGGCGCGGAGAACAGCTGCATGATACTCTGCATAATGGTCAGGGATCCTACATGCATATCCCCGCCGTAAGCCTGAAGCCCATGGTTTAAGACAATGCTGATAAAGCTCTCCGTAGCGTTCATGATAAAGGGAGAGATACCCAGGGAGAATACGCTGCCCAGCACCTTTCCCTCCAGCCGCATACAGCTTCTGCGGATCTTTAAGGAGGATTTTTTCCCCATCAGAAAAGATACCACCCAGGCCGCGCTGAGCCCCTGGGATATCACCGTGGCCACGGCCGCTCCTCTGACCCCCATACCCAATAGGAAAATGAAAATCGGATCTAAAACAATATTTGCCACAGCCCCGATGAGAACGGAGAACATGGCCGTTCGGGGCTGGCTCTGGCAGATGATAAAAGCGTTCAGCCCAAGGGCCAGTTCCACGAAAAGCGTTCCCGCCAGATAAATGGACAGATAGTCCGTGGCATAGCCGATGGTGGCATCGCTGGCGCCGAACATGTAAAGGAGCGGTCTCTGAAACAGGTAGAAAAAGCCCATCAGCGCCACGGTACAGATCAGCAAGAAGCTTACGCTGTTGCCCAGAATCTTCTCCGCCCGCTCCTTGTCTCCCTTTCCCAGCCAGATGGCGGCAAGAGGCGCCGCCCCGTTGCTGATGAAAGCGGAAAAAGCCGAAATGAACACTGTGATACAGAAAGTGACTCCCACCCCTGTCAGCGCGTTTGCCCCCACTCCCTCCATATGCCCGATGTAGATTCTGTCGATGATGCTGTATAAAATGTTGATGATCTGCGCCAGAATGGCCGGCAGCGTCATGCTTACCATCAACTTGCCTATGGACTCCGTGGCCATCCTCTCTTCCCGCGTCTTCATTTCCGCCATCTCTTTTGCGCTCCTTTCTGCCTGTCCCGTCTCATTGGTATCCTCCCTTGCTGCCGCAAAAAGGGACGGAAATATCCGTCCCCATGTGTAACAGCATTATCCTATTTATAGTATATCCTGACCGTGTTTGTCAAGAGAAAGAAATAATATTGTCTCAATTTATATTTAGCTCATATTTCACCACGTCCAGCACGGCCTCCCCGTCCGCATAGAACGAAATGCCGTCGGCGCTCCGGGGCGTATCGATGGTGGCTGTCAACACCTGTTCCCCGTCCCAGACAAAGATTTCCACGCTGAACCGGTCCAGAATCAGCCGCAGCTTCAGCTCTTTGTCCTCATGGCGGACAAGGCTGCGGCGCTGGTGGATGACGGCTCTGCGGGAGCCGGAGAACTTCCGGTCTATCTTCAGTACGGATTCATGGGGCCGGAAGCTGACCGCCGTGTGATGCTCCCGGTCCTGGGCAAACCGGACTGCGAATTTCCGGTACAATTCTCTTCCCGCCGCCGGGGCCACCCGAAGCTCCATATCCACCGTGCGGCCCTCTATCCCGTCCAGCCGCAGGGCTTCGCCTGCCACCCTGATCCCATGATACTCTACTTTATTCTGCCGCAGCGCCTCCAGCTCCCGGACGGGCTTCTGGTACAGTCTGCCGTCCTTAACGGACAGCTCCCTGGGCAGGGACATCTGTCCGAACCACAGCTTCGGCTGGGAGCGCATGTTGCAGGTGTCCCAGTTCTGCATCCAGCCGATCATCACCCGCCTGCCGTCCGGCGTGAGCACGGTCTGAGGTGCGTAGAAGTCGATCCCGTAGTCTATCGACTGATCATGTTCTTCCGTAAAGGTATGGCTTTCTTTGTCATAGGAGCCGATGAGGCACAGGGTGCCGTTTCCGTTGTGATATTCAAATCCCCTGGGCAGCATGTCCTGGGGGCTGGTGAGCAGTACCTGCTTTCCGTCCAGCGCAAAGAAGTCCGGGCACTCCCACATTCTGCCGAAGCGTCCGCGATTCCTGGCCAGAATCTTCTCGTACTGCCAGGAGAGACCGTCGGCGCTGCTGTAGAGCAGAATCTGTCCGTCCTTGTCCCCGGTACAGTTTCCCGCCACGCAGTAGTAGCGCCCGTCCTCTTTCCATACTTTCGGATCCCTGAAGTCATATCTGCTGCCGCCCTCTGGCAGATCCTTTTCTGAAAGCACCGGATTTTCGGAGATTTTTTCGTAGTCCCTGCCGTCTCCTACGGCGATGCACTGGGTCTGGATCTCCCTGAAGCTGCCGTCTGGCTCGGGCTCGTGGAGCACGCCGGTGTACATCAGCATCTGGGTGCCGTCAGCCAGCTCCACCGCACTGCCCGAAAAGCAGCCGTCTTTGTCATAAGGCATATCCGGAGCCAGAGCAGCCGGCAGGTACTCCCAGTGCAGCAAGTCTCTGCTCACCGCATGTCCCCAGTGCATGGGCCCCCAGTAGGAGCTGTAGGGATGGTACTGGTAGAACATATGGTACATCCCCTGATACCAGGAAAAACCGTTTGGGTCATTCATCCAGCCTGCCCTGGGGGACAGGTGGAACAACGGACGCTCTTCTCCCGCAATCTGTGCCTCCGCCATCTCTTCGTATTTTCTTGCCTCGCGCAATGTCTGACTCGCCATATTCTACCTCGTTTCCATGGCTTTCCCGCCATATGTCTTTCTTGTCCACGCTGTGCGCTCTGCTCTGTTCTCGCCTTTCATGTCTTTTTCGGCTGCCGCTTCTCCATGGTTTCTTCTGCCATGACCCTTGTCCGCTGTTCTTATCTCTCTTACTTTTTCCGTCCCCGGAGCCGGGGAAGACAAGGGTTCCTCCGGTAATTATGAAGCTTTGACCTGCAGCTTCTTGGACATTTCTTTTTGTTCCGGATGCGACTGGCTGTCCGCTTTCTTCAGGTAATAGAATCCGAAAGCCGGTACCCTGACCTCCTCCGGTCTGATCTTTTCCCCGGAGATCAGGTCCACATACTCGCCGTCCGCCTCGTGAATCCAGGCGGTCTTCTCGTATTCGCTGAAATTGAACAGGCCGATGAGCTTCTCGCCCTTGTAATACCTGCCGATGCACAGAATCGCTTTCTCCCAGGTCTCGATGGTCCAGGTGTCCGCCCCGGACACAAATACCCTTTCGCGCCTGCGGATCTCTTCCAGGGCTTTCAGCTTGCCGAAGAGCGCCCCCTCCACCGTATCCGGCCGGTCAATATTCCCGGCCAGCTCCCATTTCATAGGACCTCTGTGGATGTATCTGGAGTCCGCGGCCTTGTCCGGGTTCTCCTTGTAGGTATAATCATTGACCTGACCGATCTCGTCCCCGCCGTAGAGCACCGGGATTCCGGACTGCATAAACATATAGGCGTGGAGCATCACGTCCTTGCGGATGGCCTCTTCCATCGCCTGGCCGTTTCCCTCGAATCCCGCTTTCTCAATGCCGCACATAGACGCTGTGGTCCCGCAGAATCTGGCGTCCCCTGTCACAGGGTCCGCGTTGTACAGCTCTCCTCTGCTGTTGCTCTCCCCGGCATACCCCTGGAAGTAGTCATTGAGGTATTTCTTGTGCGAGCGCTCCTCAATGCCCTCCTCCCTCAGGGTAGGGTAATCCAGTCCCCAACCGATATCGTCATGACAGCGCAGATAGTTTAGGAATACATATTCCTTAGGCAGGGAATTCACGATATCCAGCTGTCTCTTCAGAAGCCGCACATCCCTGGTGGCCACCGTGTGCCAGGTGGTTGCCATGGTGGTCACATTGTAGAGCATATGGCATTCCGGCTTCTCCAGCGTGCCAAAGTAAGGCACCACTTTCTCCGGCTCCATGACCACCTCCCCCAGCAGCAGGATGCCCGGGCAGACGATCTCCCCTATTATGCGCATCATGCGCACGATTGTATGCACCTGGGGGAGGTTGCGGCAGCTGGTGCCCAGCTCTTTCCAGATATAGGGCACGGCGTCAATGCGGATGATGTCTATCCCTCTGTTGGCCAGGTACAGGAAATTGTACATCATTTCATTGAACACCCTGGGATTCTGATAGTTCAGATCCCACTGATAAGGGTAGAATGTAGTCATCACATAGTGGCCGCAGTCCGGCCGCCATGTGAAATTCCCGGGAGCCGTGGTGGGGAATACCTGGGGCACTGTCTGCTCGTACCGGGAGGGAATCTCAGGGTTGTCATAGAAAAAATACCGGCTCATATATTCCCCGTCCCCCTGACGGGCCCGCCTTGCCCACTCATGGTCCTCCGAGGTATGGTTCATGACAAAATCCATGCACACATTAATTCCCTTTTTGTGGCAGGCTGCCGTGAGCTGTTCCAAATCCTCCATGGAGCCCAGATCCTCCTGGACTTTCCGGAAGTCCGACACGGCGTATCCTCCGTCGGATCTGCCTTTCGGAGTCTCTAAAAAAGGCATCAGATGAATGTAGTTTACATTGCACTGTTCAATATAGTCCAGCTTCCGGGCTACCCCTTTCATGTTTCCCGCGAAATTGTCTATGTAGAACATCATGCCCAGCATGTCATTGCTCTTATACCAGTCCGGGCGGCTCTCCCTGTCTGTGTCCATGGTTTTAAGCGCCTTGTCTCTCTCGTTGTAGAAGCGCTCCATATTGTCACACAGCTCGGCAAACATATCCCCATTATGATACAGTTCCATATAGAGCCAGCGCAGCTCGTCATGATGTCTTCCAAGCCTTTTCTCAAATATACGCGTCTTACTCATATGCTTACCTCTCTTCGCTTTTCCTGATATATATTAATGCGAATTTATCAAAAAAGGGCTGCATGCAACAGCCCTTTTCAACTTTACGTGAAATAACGCCTTTACTTCACTGCGCCGGAAGTCACGCCTTCCACAATGTAGCGCTGCAGGAACAGATACAGGATCAGGATCGGCAGCATGGCTAACAGCAGGGCCGCCATCACCAGGCCGATATCCGTGGAGTAGGTTCCGTAGAATACCTGGGTGGCAATGGGGATTGTATACAGTTCTTTTCTTCCCAGTACCAGGCTGGGCAGCAGGTAGTCGTTCCAGAACGCCATGGCGTCTATGATGGCCACTGTGGCGATGGTGGGCTTGAGCAGGGGGAACACGATCTGCCAATAGGTCTGCCACTTGGTGCAGCCGTCAATGGTGGCCGCCTCCTCCAGGGCTATGGGCACATTGGTGTGAATGGCTCCGTGGAACATGAATGTCGCCATGGACAGGGAAAATCCCACATGCATGAAGATCAAAGTCACACGGTGATTCAGCATACCCAGCATGCCGCCGTAGAGAGATACCAGCGGAATCATCAATACCTGGAAAGGAATGACCATGGAAGCGATCATCAGGCCGAACAGAGCGCCGCAGGCTTTCCACTTGTTGCGCACGATCACATAAGCGGTCATGGAAGCCAGCAGAATCGTGACAATGGTGGAAGACACCGTGATGATCATGGAGTTCCCGAAAGATCTCCAGAAGTTCATTTTCTGCATGGCCTCAGGGAAGTTCTTCATGGTAAAGCCATGGGACCCCACCAGCGCCAGAGGATTGGAATTGATATCCCCTTTCACCTTAAACACATTGATCAGCACCAGCAGGAACGGGAAGATAAAGCAAATGAATAAAAATACCAATATTACCATGAAAACGGCATGTTTGATTTTTCTGTTTCTGGCTGCTCTTGCATTTAAATCATCCATTATGCTGACACCTCCGCTTTCTTACCAATGCTGACCTGAAGCACGCCTACCACTGCGCATACAATGAACAGAATCAGTGCCTCGGCCTGGCCGGTACCGTAATTTTTATATGTGAACGCCTGGTTATACACATGCATGGCCGCCATAACCGAGCTGTTAAAGGGTTCGCCGTTTGTCAGGGACAGGTTCACATCATACACCATGAAGCATCTGGTAATGGTTAAGAACAGGCACTGTACAAAGGACGATACCATAAGTGGAATGGAGATCTTGATGATGGACTGGGTATTGGTGCATCCGTCAATCCTTGCGGCCTCCAGCACGTCCGCGGACACGCTCATGAAACCGGCCACATAGATCAGCATCATATATCCTGCATACTGCCACACGGACACAATGATCAGACAGAGCATGGCGCCGTTTGTGGTGGCCAGCCAGGAGGTGGACAGAGCGCCCACGGAAAGGGCATTGCCCAGAGCCACGAAAGCGCGGTTAAACACAAATTTCCATATGTAACCAAGCACGATGCCGCCGATCAGGTTCGGGATAAAGAAGCCTGCCCGGAAGAAGTTCTGGCCCTTTACACCGCTGGTCACAAGGAATGCCAATATAAAGGCCACTACATTTACCAGGATCACAGCGACGGCAGAGTAGATGACGGTCCTGCCCAGGGCCTGCCAGTAGGCTCCGTCCCCAAAGGCCGATAAGTAGTTCGCAAGTCCCACAAAGGGTTTCTGGGTGGATACACCGTCCCAGCTGGTAAAGGTCAGATAGAAACCGTAGATGAAAGGGACAATGACGACAGCAGCGAATATAAAGGTCGTCACCCCGGCAAACATCATGAATTGCCTTAATTTATAGGACATGGTATTTGTATTCATAGTCTTGATCCCTTCTTTGTTTCCGCAGGCGTAAGCCAGATACGCGGCCGGCTTGCGTCTGCGGAAGTCATGATGTCAGAGTTTCCTTATTTTTAATGCTCAACAGGCGCGGTATTCTTCCAATATTCCTCAATCTCGGCCGCAAATCCTGCTCTGTCGATCTGGTCTGCCAGATATTTCTGGAAAGAAGCGCCGCATTTGGAGAGGTGATCATCCGGGAAGTAGTTGTAGTTGTCAATGAGCTTCCCTTCGTCCGCATACTTCTTTACGGAAGCAGACAAAGGATCCAGGGCGTCGGCATTGATATTGCTGAAAGCGGGAACCAGCGCACACTGCTCGGTGAGGAACGCATTGCCGTCTGCCTCGAAGACGATCCAGTTTAAGAAGTCCTTAGCTGCCTGGCGCTGCTCCTCGGAGGTATTCTCGGAGGAATCGATGAACATGTACTTGGATCCGCCGCCTACCAGCTTCTCGTTGGCGCCGTCGTCCGTATTCTGGGGAACAGGCATCATGCCCATCTTCTCGGAATATTCATAGGCGTTGATCACGGACCAGTCCCAGTTGCCGCCGAACATGAAAGCGATCTCTCCCTCGGCCAGCTTCTGCTCCGTCACCTCGCGCTCCGCCGCAACAGGGGATCCCGCTGCGTAATTGTACTTCTTCAGAGCGTCAAAGGTATCCATCTTGGCATTCCACTTGGCATTGTTGCCCAGGTCAGCGCTTCCTGCGTGAAGCGAGCTTATGTAGGCCTCCACATCCGGCTGTTCCTCGTAGACTTCGCACAGGTAGTGCGCGCCCAGGGACCAGTCCTCTTTCATAATACCCGTAGGGGTGGTCATGCCGCCTGCCACCAGCTCATCCAGGAGTCCCTGGAAAGCATCCAGCGTCTTGTACTCCTCCGGCTTGAACTCTTTGCCGGTGATCGCCTCAATGGCTTCCGCATTGTAGATCACGCCTCTTGCCTCCACGCATACCGGGAAGCCTACCACCTTGCCGCCTACGGAAATGGCGTAATTGGTGTTCGCCACCCATTTCTCACCGCTTAAGTCGGTGGCATGCTCCTCCGCCAATGTGTAGATGTCCTTTGCATCCACCATGGAGATGGTGTAGGGGTCGTTGGCGGAATACTTCGTGGCCATATGGGCTGCCACGGTATCGTTGGAATAGTAGATTTCCACATTGACGCCCTTTGCCTTGCTGTACTCCTCAGCCATGGTCTCGAACTGGCTCTGCACCTCTGACTTGGAGTTGAAGATCGTGATAGATACCCCCCCGTCTCCCGAAGAGCCGCCGTCTTTGCCCTCGCCGCCGCATGCCGCAAGGGAAAGACTCATCGCTGTGGCCAGCATCATTGCAAGTAGTTTCTTCTTCATGTTGCTTTTCCTCCTTTATGGCGCTCTGCGCCTTTTTCATGATTTTGAACTGTTTCCGCCTGATTCTCTGTCAAGCGTTGTTCCGTTTTTCATGGTATGAGCATAGCACAGCTCCTTTAATATGTCAACCGCTTAACATATTTTTCGGCAAAATAGTAAAAACAAAGGGTTTTTCCCGATGATTTTCACCCTGTTTTTTGTATATTTTTACTATATTACACGGATTTTACTATCTTTTCAAAATATGATAACCCTTTGTCATTTTTATTGACCATTGGGCCCGGGATTTCCTTTTCTCCATGTCCCGGGTCCCCGGATTATCCCCCGCATGCTCTCGTCTGCCGTCAATTGGGGCGGATGGCTGCCTCTGGTGCTGAACGTTCGGCACTTTTATGGACCTATCATAAAAAAAGAGCCCTAAGTTCCTCTCAGAACCCGGGCCCCTGTACAGGCAAATAAATTTTCTATCTCTTTTATGTGGTCTCCCGTTCCACCAGACTCACCGGCAGTACGGTCCGTTTGGGAACCACCTTGCCGGAAATGGAATCATGCATCAGATTCATGGCAATCTCGGCCATTTCCTTAATGGGCTGATGGATGGTGGTAAGCTGCGGTGTGGTAAGAGTGGCCAGGAAGACATCGTCAAACCCGATGACTTTCAGCTGCTCCGGCACGCTGATGCGGAGCTTTCTGCAAGTCTGCAGGGTCTGGGCCGCGATCACGTCGCTGTTGACGAACAGTCCGTCCGTCTGGGGGTATTTTAACAGGGCTTTCTCTATCATGTCCCCGTACATCATGCTGTCGTACTGAATCTCCTCCGTGAGCAGCTCCTCGAAAGGGACATTCTCCCTCTCGCAGACCTCCCGAAACCCCTCTGTGCGCATATCCGCAGGCATAAAGACGCCCCCGATATTTCCCACATGGAGCAGATGCCTGCAGCCGCGGGCGATGAGCTTCTCCGCAGCCAGGACGCCGCCCTGTCTGTTGTCGCATTCCACCGCTGCCATGCCATTGTCCAGAAACCGCTCAATGGTGACCACCGGGATTCCGATCTTGTCGAACACTTCCACAGGCACGGTACCGCTGCACAATATGATCCCCGCCACCTTGTTGCTGGTACAGATATCGATATATTCCTTTTCTTTCTCCTGTACGTTTCTGGAATTGCACAGCAGTATCCTATATCCCTTTTGATAGGCCTCATATTCCAGCCGGCTGATTATCTCCATAAAATACGGGTGCCGGATATGGGGCACAATGAGCCCGATGGTATTGCTGCTGCTCTTGGACAGGGAACGCGCCACCTCATTGGGCTGGTAATGCAGCTTCTTCATTGCCGCATCCACTTTCTCCCGTGCCTTGTCGCTGATATAGCCCCTGTTATTCAGCACCCTGGACACCGTACCTACCGTAAGCCCCGCCTCTCTCGCCACATCCTTTAATGTCGCCATTTCCTCACTCCCTTTCCTGTGCTTTATCCCCCCGTATGATAATCGGTTATCATCTTTTCAACAGTATATCACATTATCGCTCATTCGTAAATGATAACTTTTTCATAGAGGTCGGAGTGTCGGAGTGCCGCTTGAAAAGTTTCTTTTTACCAGCAGTTCCGCGAAATGTTTGCCTGCGCATTTTGCACGAAAATTACGAGAACGCAGGCGTCATACAATAGAATTCTGCTTTTGAATTCTATTGTATGTGTGCATCATGTCGCTGTGAGCGGCGAAGCCGTGAACAAGCTTGTAAAGATAGTAACAGTTCAATGCCCTGTCTGGTTTCTGCATAATTTTTAAATTGAAATATAAGATATTTTCAGTTAAAATGATAGAGAGAAAGATGCCCCATACAAAACTTAAAAACTCATCAAAGGGGGCAGATAGGAGCAGAAATGTTAAGAATAGTTCTCATGGTACTTCGTAATCTCCCCTTTGTACCCTACTGGTGGTGGCAGCTCTGTCATACGGCGAAGAATCCGGAGGCCTACAGTGAGCAGAAACGCTGGAAGCTGCTGCAGAAGATCACCACCCACGCCAACAAAGGAGGCCGGGTAACCATCGAGTCCTGGCAGGAAGAAAATATACCGGAATCGGAATCCTTTATGTTTTTCCCCAATCACCAGGGAATGTTCGACGTATTGGCCCTGATCGAAAGCTGTCCCCGCTTTTTTTCCGTTGTGAATAAAAAGGAGGTCTCCTCCGTGCCGCTGTTAAAGCAGGTGTTTAAGATTATGGGCGCTTATGAGATTGACCGGGACAATCTGCGCCAGTCAATGGGTGTGATTCAGCAGGTAGCCCAGGATGTGAAAAACGGCAGGAACTTCTTGATCTTCGCAGAGGGAACCCGGGGAAAGCAGGGCAACAAGACCGGTGCCTTTAAAGGCGGAAGCTTTAAAAGCGCCTACAAGGCCCAGTGCCCCATTGTTCCCGTTGCCCTGATGAATGCGTTTATTCCTTTTGATAAGAACAGCATCCGGAAAGTGACGGTAAAAGTCATCTATTTAAAACCCATTCCCTTTGAGGAATATAAAGATATGAAAACTGTGGAGATCGCCGCGCTGGTAAAGCAGAGGATAGACGAGACAATTGCAGCTCACTCTCCCTCTGCTGACGGCTGATTTTAAAGCAGCGAAATCCCGCTGCCGTCCGGCAGATTGATATCCAGAAGCACCAGGTCGTATTCCGTCCGGGCCAGCAACCCTGCGGCAGTATCGGCATTCGGGTCCGACGCGGTATCGCAGCCCTCGGAGAGCAGACTGTAAGTCAGCGTTTTATTTAAAAGGGCATAATCATAGTATGGCAAGCCTTTCCGTCTTTTTAGCCAGGCCGTGGTAGTACCGCATGAACCGGCATACTTCCTCATAGGTCTCCCGGATTGCGTCCTGGCGTTTTTGCGCGTCTGGTATCTCCTTTGTTTCCAGAAAGAGCTGTGCATTACGGTACATTACCGCCATGGGGTCTCTCGGATCATTGCAGGCATTGGGGAACTCTTTCAGGTGGTCTTTCATATAATCGGAATTATATTTCACGCATTCGTCAAGGCGCGCATATCCTTCCGCCTCCTTTCCGGTCAGCAGATCCCATACGCCA
>JAAWOU010000145.1 GCA_022799755.1 Lachnospiraceae bacterium | reverse complement strand
CCCTGACGGAAAGCCAGACCTATGACCTTATGGCGAAAGCATTAGAGTAGAACATTCGTACTGTCTACAACTGTCTACAGAATTTTAGACACACAAAAAACAGCGGAACCCCACATTTTATGGGATTCCGCTACATAAAAAGGAGAGCGATAGACGGGACTCTTTCCCGCAGATAATCCTCACTCCGTCCTCTCCAGCTCCCAGATATGACGGTTCCTGCGAAAATACAGGCACACGCCGATTCCGGCAAAGGCGATGACGAAGAAGAGAAACGCCGCCCCGGAACCTTTTCCGCTGCCGAAGAGCCGCGTCAGCGCGCTCTCCGCCCCCCTGGGCTGCCATGATGGGCTCAAACACCTGATCCACCAGGAACCCGCCCAGGAAATACCCGATGGGAATCGTGAAAAACTGCAGGGAATTGCGAACGGCGTACACCCTCCCCTATGTCGCAGACCAGCATGGTGGCTTTCTTGTTCCACCTGTCGCTGAGCGCGCCTGCGAAAATGCTCAGCAGCACATAGGGCGCGTAAGAGCTCACCATCAAAAGCGCCGTCATCAGGGCGGAGCCTTTCTGGGTGTAAGACCAGATGACCAAAGCATAGCCGGTCATGGCGCTGCCCAGGCCGGAAAAGGCCCTAAAAGACTTTGCATGGAGCCGATGCAATCGCAAGCAGCATAACTCTCCCTCCTTAAAATATGGCGGCGTATGGCCGTTGTCTTTCCCGCTTATCTCAGCCCCCACCCGATGCCGGCGTCTCCGGCCCGCGGCGCGCCGAGAGGATCCTGCTCAGGCCGTACATGCTTTTGAGCTGGGACTGCCTGATATTCATACAGGGCTCGTTATAGCGGGTCCCGAAAGGCGTCCGGATCGTCGGTCTGTAATGCTCCAGAATAAAGGCTGTCTCCAGATATCCGAGAGAAAACCACAGTCCGTTGTTCATCCCCCGGGAAAAAGCGCCCCATGCCACATAGTCATAATGCTCCAGCAGGGGAATCTGCTCCTGATTGATCAGCCTGCGCCCATAGGGCTGGTCATCGCCCACCTGCCCTCTGATGAGCTTCATCAGGATTTCGTTCGGTATTGTTTCCGTTTTGATATCCACGACGATATCGGTCTGCAGAATGTCTCCTCTGTCAATGGTGTCATAGTTCTCCCGGATCCCTGCGCGCCAGTCAAGGCCAAGGCACTCCTTGCATGCGAACTCCCCCAGAAAGCCCACGATATCCCTCTGCTCGCCGCTCATGTACTCCAGCTCGAAATGATGCTTGATCTTGGGATTGCGGCGTTTGGCTTCCCGGCCGGCGGCCTCCCTCATCTCGTCTGTTATCTGTATAGGCATATTCCCTCCCTGTGATGTTTCCCACAAAATACAGGCCCTTCAGGAGTTGCTTAAAAGCAGCTTCGTGTACGCTTCTTTCGGATGGCAAAAGATTTCCTCCGTCTCCCCGATCTCGATGATCCGGCCCTCCTGCATGACCATGATCCTGTCGCACATCTGATAGACTACATTGATGTCATGGGATATGAACAGATAGGCCAGGTGCAGCTCCTCCTGAAGACTCTGCAGCAGTTCCATGATCTGGGCCTGTATGGTCACGTCCAGGGCCGACACCGGCTCGTCCGCCACCAAAAATCCCGGGCCTGTGATCAGCGCCTGTCCGATGCTCACCCGCTGGCGCTGGCCCCCGGAGAGCTGGGAGGGCCTGCGGTGGAAATAGCTCTCATCCAGGCCCACTTTGCGCAGCATATCGTAGGCAGCGGCCTCCATATCCCCCTTGGTCATGGCCTTTGTCCCATCCAGGGCCCCCGCAGCCCGCAAGGGCTCCTGGAGGAGCCAGCCGATGGTCTTGGCAGGGTTTAAGCTGCTGTAGGGATCCTGAAATACCATCTGGGGCCGAATGCTGTGATGTCTGATCTCTCCCCGGATATGGCAGTTCATGCCTAAGATCGCCTTGGACAGGGAGGTCTTGCCGCAGCCGCTCTCCCCCACCAGCCCCAGGCTCTCCCCCGGATATATTTGGAAATCGGCCCCTGAAACCACCCACTCCTTTTGCGTCCCGGACAGTCTCTCCCGGAGGGACAGCTTCTCCCCCTCTCTGTTCTTCCTGCCTCCGGACAGAAAGCTCACGTTCCCGTCCTGATAATACACGGACAGATCCCTGACCTCCAGGACAGGGGCGGCGTGGACATCTTCGGTCTTCTTCCGCTTCTTCATCCGGGAGGGCACGGCTTCTATGAGTTTTCTGGTATATTCCTCTTTCGGGGCGCGGAAGATCTCCTCCGCAGGCCCCTGTTCCACTACGCATCCGTCTTTCATCACCGCGATCCTGTGGCAGAGCCGCCTGGCCAGGTTCAGGTCGTGGGTGATAAAGAGCATGGCGTTCTTCTGGGTCTTGTTGATCTGGCGCAGCAGCTCTATGATCTGATTCTGTATGGTCACGTCCAGGGCCGTGGTGGGCTCGTCCGCCACAATCAGCTCCGGCTGCAGGATCACCGCCATGGCGATCATCACCCGCTGGCGCATGCCGCCGGAGAGCTGGTGGGGATAGCTTGCGTACACTTTCTCCGGCTCCTTAAGTCCCACCGCCCGGAACGCCTCCAGCACCTTTTCCCGCCGCTCTTTGGCCGTCATCCCTGTGTGGAGCCGCAGGGTCTCCTCCACCTGCCGCCCCGCCCTCTGGGTGGGATTCAGGCTGGTCTGGGGCTCCTGGAACACCATGGACATGCGCGCTCCCTGGTAGCTGCGGTAGAGGGCCTTGTCCCTGGGCCTGCCCGCCTCCTGCAGCGTCACGCCGTCAAAAAGGATACGGCCTGTGGTGACTCTGGCGGAATCCGGCGAAAGCCCCATGAGGGTCAGGGCCGTGACGGATTTCCCGGAGCCGGATTCCCCCACTACCCCCAGGATCTCTCCCTCCGCCAAGTCCAGATTCACATGCTTTACCACTTCCGTATCGCCGAAAGCCACGGACAAATCCTCTATCCTGATCAAACCAAAGCGCCTCCTTTCAGGCTTCTCCGCAGCCGGCGTCTGACCGGCTGCGGAACGTAGCGGACATAGAGCGGGCAAAATCCGCTCCGTGAGGCTGTTCCTCCATATCCCCTCACTGTCTGCGCAGGGTAAAGCTGCCCACCAGCTGCTTGAGCACCCCTGCCTGGTTGGAGAGCTCCTCGCTGGTGGCCGCGCTCTCCTGGGCCGTGGCGGAATTGGACTGCACCAC
>JAAWOU010000144.1 GCA_022799755.1 Lachnospiraceae bacterium | reverse complement strand
TTGCATGCACATTTGACGAATGCCGCGAGGGTCAAATACCAAAGTGTCCGAAGGACACTTTCTGCTCTGCAGCGCTGCAAGATTGATACCCCGTTGCTTCAGCGGGGTCTTTGATTCGCCCGGCAGGTCCGAGAGCCTGGAGGCGCAAAAACGGGTCCGGGGTGAGATGCGCCATTTGACTTTCAGGGACGGCAGCGGGCGTAAGAGGCAGGGAGGCATACGCCGCAGGCACGGGCCATAGAGGAAATGCGACGAGGAGGGATAGGATGAGATATGACTGTCTGATTATAGATGACGAGAAGCTGCTGGCGGACAGCACTGCGGAGTATTTTAATCTCTTCGGAGTCAGCACCGCGGCGGTGTACAGCGTGTGGGACTGCCGCAGATTTTTTGATACAAATCAGGCGGACCTTATGCTGCTGGACATCAATCTGGGGGACGGCAGCGGCTTCGCGCTGTGCAGGGAGCTGCGGGAGAGGACGGAGAGTCCGATTCTGTTCATCTCCGCCCGCAGCAGTGACGACGATAAGATCATGGCGCTGCATATCGGAGGGGACGACTATGTGCAGAAGCCTTATTCTTTGGGCGTACTGCTGGCCAAGGTGCAGGCGGTGCTGAAGCGCTTTCGGCATCTGGAGGGGCGCCCGGAGGAAAGGCGGGACAGATACAGCTGCGGCAGGCTGACGGTGGACTTCGACGCCAGGCAGGCGCTGGTGGAGGGAAAGCCCGTGAAGCTGACCTCCCTGGAATTTCGCCTGCTGTCCTACCTGGTGCGAAATGAGGACAGAGTGGTGACCAAGCGGGAGCTGTTTGAAAAGGTCTGGGAGGATAAGTTTACCGGGGACGGCACGCTGAACGTGCATATCCGGAGGCTTCGGGAGGCAATCGAGAGAGAGCCGGGGAAGCCGGAGCATATTCTCACGGTCTGGGGGGACGGATACAGATTCTGCAGGCCGACCCGGGAATGAGGACGGGCGTAAAATGAAAAAACGTTATTTTATAATTGCTCAGGTGATTGCCGTCGGGCTGGAGATAATCCTGCTGCTTGCCATTGCGCTGCAGGATGCGGACAGCGCCCAGGACGCGGTGGCCGTGAATGAGGCCCTGCAGTCCGTGCGGGCCGACTGGGGCCGGCTGGCTGGCCATGAGAACCGGACGGGCCTGGACTATGTGGTGTTGGACAAAGAGGGCCAGGTGCTGTACCGGACGAAAGCGGGCTTAAGCGAGAGCGTCAACAGGGCTGTGGTTCACAGGGATACGATTCTGGACATTGAGCATCAGGGAGCCGTGGCGGGCAGGCTCATTGTGTTCAATGACAGCGCGGGGCTTCTGGAGTCCCGAAAGAGAGCGGCGGTTCTGGGCCTGGCGGCTGTGCTGCTGGTGCAGTGGGGCGTGTGCATCGGGTACGGAATCTTTCTGGAGCGCATCATTGTCAGACCCTTTCGGCGTCTCAAGGACTTTGCCCACAGGGTGGCAGGGGGCAATCTGGACATTCCCCTGACCATGGACAGGGAGAACCTGTTCGGAGCCTTTACGGAGAGCTTTGACATCATGCGGGAGGAGCTGAAAAAGGCCCGCCAGGCCCAGGCCCGTGCCAATGCGGACAAGAAAGAGCTGGTGGCGAAGCTCTCCCATGACATCAGGACGCCGGTGGCCAGCATCAAGGCAGCGTCCGAGGTGGGCGCCGCCCTGGCGGAGAACGACCGGATCCGGGACAACTACGGACAGATCATCCGCAAGGCTGACCAGATCCACAGGCTGGTGGACAATCTCTTCACGGCTGCTCTGGAGGAGCTGGAGCAGCTCACCGTGGCGCCTGAGTACATGGAGAGCCGGGAGCTGACAGCCATGCTGGAGAGCGCGGATTATTTCGGCTATGCGTCCATACCGGCTGTCCCGGAATGTCTGCTGTGGGCGGACCGTCTCCGGCTTCAGCAGGTCTTCGACAATCTCTTTGCAAACGCTTATAAATATGGAAGAAAAGCAATACAGGGCCGGGGCGGGAAAATTGATGTGGCCATACGGCGGGAAAACCAATGCCTTGCCGTCTGCATAGAGGACTGGGGCGGGGGCGTAAAGGAGGAGGAGCTGCCGCTTATAAAGGAGAAATTTCGCCGGGGCAGCAATGCCCGGGACAAGGAGGGTGCGGGGCTGGGGCTGTACATCTCCGACTATTTCATGAGAGAGATGGGAGGGGAACTGCTGGTGGAGAACGGAGAGGAGGGCCTGCGGGTGACGGTGGTTATTCGCCAGGGGAAATAGCAAATCTTCATAAGCTTGTATCTGGCCACCCTGTCTGTACCAGAAAATTCCTGCATCCCTGTCGCTGATGGGAAGCGTTCATTTGCTTGTGCTGGCGGTGGGATAGAGACAATTAAAAAGCAGATAACCGGAGTTACCTGCTTCACAAACTTAATGTCAATTTATGTTCTTTGTTTTTTGCTGGCAGTGGCGTAGCAATACGGAGTGTATCAATAGCCTGCTGTAATAGTTCCATTTTGTAGCCACGCTTTATACAGGTCTTGAAATCCTTTTTGAATCTGGTGGAATATCGTACATTAAGCATGATTACTCCTCCATCAGTTCAGCAAACAGCGCTTCGGTACTGCCAGTAAATAAAGTGCCGCCGCCGTTTTCCAGTTCTTCTATCGAGGCTATGGTTTCTTTGTTAGGCGTTTCGTCTGGCACGGCAGCCCCCTGCAGATATGAAATCACATAATACATTCTGCTTTCGGGTATCTGGTCTATTAGGTTTTTGGCTAATTCTCTAGAACTCATAACGGTTACGATTCCTTTCGTGATTATTGCATGTGGTTGGGTGCGATATATCCTACATACTGACTTCAATTTGGATGTATCAAGCTTGGATTCGTCCAAGGAAATCTTCCTTTCGGCTCCTGGGAGGAAAAGGAGGTTTTCTAATATTTCATGAGTATGGCCATTTCTTCTTTTTCATTTTCAGAAAGTCCATAAGGTTTATTGGCTAAATTTTCAAATATTTCGTGTAGATGGTGTACCTCTATAATTGGTTTTGTTTATCATTTTCGTATTTCCCGATATTAGCTTCATCAATTGGTGGTTGACATAAATTACCTAATTCTTTCTGGGTTAATCCTTTTTTGGTCTGAGTCTTTTTATATTTTCACCTGTTGTCATGATATCACCTACCTTTAAAAACAGAGTACTCTCGGAAACCCCACAGCCCTTGAAAGCACAGCGTTTCCAATACACTCCATTTTTTCTTCACCTCCACGTTTCAGTGGATTTTTCACATTT
>JAAWOU010000143.1 GCA_022799755.1 Lachnospiraceae bacterium | reverse complement strand
CTGGATTTAGAGTTTTGAGAGTGGACTCTAAAAACTCTAACCCCAAGTTTACAGAAAAATGCCAAATTTTTCACTACACGTTCTTATTTGACGCTTACGTAAAATGAGGGTATCTGCAGATGGTTGTGTGCTAATCCGTTTCGGGGAGGCCGGATACGGCGGGGTTGGCATGCCCGGTAAAATGAAAACAGCGTCTACCCCGTCGGGTACCCCGGAGGATTTACGGACGTATTCCCTTTGCGGCCGGAAATTCTCTGCCAATGTCCGGGTGCTGGCGGGGCAGACGCGGAACTGGAATAAGAGGAAAGGTGGGAGCGAGATGAAACATTTTATGGAGAAACTGAGGAAGATACTGAGATGCAGGGGGTTGTGGTCAGCGCTGGGAATTGCCTGGGTTCTGTACTTGGGTCAGGGGATATATGGAGGACCCCGCAGAGTGTGGAAAATTATCCGCTATTGTGACACATGGGTTCCTATGCTCCAGCTTTGTATCATTGTACTGATTCTGTACCAGGCCGGAATGGAAAAGGATTTCTTCCGGGGATTAGCCAGAGCCTTTGCCAGGAAAGGGAAAGGATGCTCCAGAATGGAGCTGAAAAGGTCTGTGGGGGCGGTTCAGTGTGTGGAGAGGGCGGCTGTGGTAGCCTGTATCATCACATTCCTGATGAATATTATGGATATGCTTGCCGGTGGGTTTTCCACAGCCATGCTGGAAAATGCGGATATGTTTGCCACTGTAGTCTCTCTCCTTACGGTAATGATGAGCGGCGACATCCTGTTTACGGCGGTTCTCATTCTCCTGCTCATGCCCGTGAAGTACAGACTGGAGCGGATGCTGATCTCCTACATGGAGGAGCCCCAGGACAGCGAGGCAGAAAAGTCGGAGGCGGACGGCCAGAGAGTGTACTTTGGGCTCAGGGCCATGGGGCTTACGGACAGGGAGTCCGAAGTGGCCAGGCTGGCAGGAAGCGGCATGAGCAACCGGGAGATCGGAAAGGAGCTGTACATCGCGGAGGGGACCGTGAAGAAGCATATGACCCATATCCTGGAGAAAGCGGGATGTGGGGACAGGGAGGCCCTGGCGGAACGGATCGGAAAGATGTGACCGTCCTGGGGATAGGGGAGGCCGAAGCCGGGCGCCGTGCTGTGGCCGGGAAGAAAAGAAACGCAGAAAGTGGAGGTATAGGGATGAAGAAAAAGGAAAATAAGGTGAGGAAATTTTGGGGAAACAGGGGGTTCTGGGGGATAGTCTGTTTCCTGCCGACTATGTATTTTATTATGACGAACGGAATAGGCATCAACAGTTTCAAAAAGTTTTATCTGGAATATGTCAATGGATGGATTTTTGGTCCGATCGCCATATTTGCCGCTTTGGTAATCTATCTGGCCAGGATGGAGAAAGATTTCTTCAGAGGCTTTCAGATTGCTTTCTCCAGGAAGATGAGCGTCTCACGGATGGAACTGCAGAAAGCATTAAATGCCATGGAATATGCGGAGAAGTCCATTATGCTTTCAACTGTCCTTTGCATTGTTTTTCCGCTGGTGGATGTATTCTATTATATAGATAATATAACCGCGATAGGGCCGGTGTTTGCTGTTATGAGCCTGTATCTGTTGTATCCGGCGGTTCTTCTTCTGATATTGCTTCCGGTAAAGGGCAGACTGGAGCAAATGGTGGTCTCCTATATGGAAGAGCCGGAGGACAGCGGGGAAGAGCAAAAGGAGGCGGAAAGTCAGCGGCTCTATTTCGCTCTCCGATCCCAGGGTCTGACGGACAGGGAGACGGAGGTGGCCCGCCTGGCGGCGTCCGGCATGAGTAATGTGGAGATCGGGCGGGAGCTGTACATCAGCATTGCCACCGTGAAGAAGCATATGACCCATATCCTGGAGAAGATGCAGTGCGCGGACAGAGAGGTCCTGGCTGAGCGAATCGGGAAGATGTAGGCTTTTTTCGGATAGGACTGACAGGCATGGCGGCGCCGGGGACATAAGCGCAGAAAGACAGCCGGAACAGGGACAAATTCCAGGTTCCGGCTGTGTTTTTTTCGTATTGCTCTCAAGTTTCACAGGAATGCTGCCTGCAGCGTCTGATTTCCAACCAGTGCTTTCTTGTCTTTATGAGGTCTCAAATCTCAGAGGAATGCTGCCTGCAGCGTCTGATTTCCGGCCGGCGCTTTCTTGCCTTTATGCGGTCTCGAATCTCAGAGGAACGCTGCTTGCAGCGCCGTCCCCGGAAGCGGCATCCTCAGCGCCGTCTTTCGTCAGGAAATCGTACTGTGACATGTACAGTTCATAGTAAGCGCCCTTTCCTGCCACAAGCTCTTCGTGGGTACCCCGCTCCAGGATACCGCCCTTGTCGATGTACATGATGCAGTCCGCATTCTTAATAGTAGAAAGTCTGTGTGCGATGATAAAGGAGGTGCGCCCCTTTAACAGCTCGTTTAGGCCTTTCTGCAGCAGGATCTCCGTCTCCGTGTCGATGCTGGAGGTGGCCTCGTCCAGGATCAGGATCTTGGGATCAGCCAGCAGCGCCCTGGCAAAGGAGATCAGCTGGCGCTGGCCTGCGGAGAGTCTGCTGCCCCGCTCGTTTACCTCCGTGTAGTAGCCGTGCTCCATCTGGGAGATGAAGTCGTGGGCGCATACGGTCCTGGCGGCCTGGATGACCTGCTCGTCGGTGGCATCCAGGTTGCCGTAGCGGATGTTGTCCATGATGGTGCCGGAGAAGATGAAGCTGTCCTGCATCATCACGCCCATCTGGGTCCGCAGGGAGCGGATGGTCACGGCCGAAATGTCCGTGCCGTCTATGAGCACCTGCCCGGAATCCACATTGTAGAACCGGGAGATCAGGTTTACGATGGTGGACTTGCCGGCGCCGGTAGGGCCTACGAAAGCATAGGTCTGCCCCTGCTTTGCGGTGAAGTTGATGCTGTCAAGGATCCGGTGTCCCGCCTCATAGCTGAAGCACACGTCTTTGAACTCCACCTCGCCCTTGATGGGAGGCATCTCGGTAGCGCCCTCCGCGTCCTTTACCAGGACGGGCTCATCGATGGTCTCGAAGATGCGCTCCAGGTAGGAGATGGCGGTGAGCAGCGAGTTGTAGAAATTGGCCAGCGTATTGATGGGGGCCCAGAAGCGTCCGATGTAGGAAGTGAAAGCAATCAGCACACCTACCGTCAGCGTGGCGTCCGGAGCCAATATCCAGCGGATGCCCAGCACGTAGACGAAAGAGGTAGTGATGACGGAAATCATGTCCACGCTGGGTCCCAAGGTAAAGTTGAACTTCACCGCACGCATCCAGGCCTTTTTGTAATTGCCGCTTAAGTTGTTGAAGATATGGTTGTTCTCATTCTCGCGGACAAAGGACTGGGTGACCCGGATACCGTTGATGCTCTCAGCGATATAGGCGGTCAGGTTGCTCTGCTTGTTGGACTG
>JAAWOU010000041.1 GCA_022799755.1 Lachnospiraceae bacterium | reverse complement strand
CCCTTGACCGTCTGGATTTTTGCCGTTGCCATTTCGCCGCCGAAAACGGGGAACAGGATTTTACAACCCTGCCCCCCGCTTTCGTCCGCTTCATTCTAACGGCAAAACCGTCTGCACTACTGCGGCGGCTGCCGGTAGGTTTTGCGGTGGCTCTGCCCCCGCGCCCCCGACCTCTCCCAAAGAACAGAATGGAATGTTACGCAATAGGGTTTGAAAAAGCTTGATTTTTAAGGCGTTGCAAACGCGAAAATTCACCGGGTAAGGGTTTTATACTATCCACCCGCGAAAACGGCTACTAAACGTCCACAGGTACGTTTTGTGCCCCCTTTTCCTGCACCGTTTCCCGTCGCACTAATAAGGGCTTGCGTCAATAACTCAAAAAAGCACTTGACAAAACGCTTCATGGGCGGCGAAACCATGAACGAAAACCGATTCTATATGGTATACATAGGAAAGCCCGGGTTCGGACATACTGGTGATATGAGGAAAGAGAAGAGAATCCGCGAATTTGATTATTATGTCCTGCTGTTCTTCGCCATGGCTTTCATCGGCTGGCTCTGGGAGGTATTGCTGTACCTTGGGACAGAGCACGCGTTTATCAACAGGGGCGTGTACAGAGGGCCGTACCTGCCGATTTACGGGGCAGGCGGGCTTGCCCTGTGCTTCCTGCTCCGGGGCTTTCGGAAGAAGCCCGTGAGGGTATTTTTCCTGTCCATGCTTATCTGCTCCGTGTTGGAATATTTTACCAGCTGGTTCCTGGAGCGGCTCTGGGGCATTCGGTGGTGGGACTATGGGGGGCATGCATTTAACCTAAACGGGAGAATCTGCCTGGCGGGGGCGGTGGTCTTCGGCCTGGGCGGCACGGGGCTTGTGTGCGCGCTATTGCCCCTCTATGATAAACTGTACAGGAAAATTTCAAAACGATGGAGGCTCGCACTGTGCCTGCTTCTGCTTGCTGTCTTTATCGCGGACGCCACCTACTGCGCTGTCCGGCCCAATACGGGACGGGGGATTTCCATATTTTAGGCTTTCCTCTGGCAATTTCTGTCCGGATTTGCTATACTGATACTGTGTCTCCCGATAGGAGACGGCAGGGAGACAGGACAGGAGAGGAGGCAGAGTCCATGGAACAATACATAAAGCCGCCGGTGGAAATCCGATACAGGGAGGAGCTGGAGGCGCTGAAAGCAAACGACGGGGGCAACCGGCCGGAGAACTGGCAGATGTCACCCAAAGCGGTGCGGACATTTATTCTGGGAAGCCAGAAGCCTGTGCCGTATAACGGAAAAGAATATACCATAGAAAAGAAATACTTCGGCAACGACGCCCTGGTGGAGCGCTGCATTGTGACTTTGGCCGGCAACAGGGGCCTGATGCTGGTGGGGGAGCCGGGCACGGCCAAGACCATGCTCTCGGAGCTTCTGTCCGCAGCCATCAGCGGCGTCAGCACCAACACCATCCAGGGCACGGCGGGGACTACCGAGGACATGATAAAATATTCCTGGAATTACGCGCTTTTGCTGGCGAAAGGGCCAAGCCGTGAGGCTCTTGTGCCCGCGCCTTTGTATGTGGGCATGGAGAAAGGGATTCTCACCCGGTTCGAGGAGATCACCAGGACCCCGGCGGAGATTCAGGACAGCCTGATCAGCGTGCTTTCCGACAAGGTGTTAAACGTGCCGGAGCTGGGGGACGAGGGGTTTCTCTTCGCGAAGCCGGGCTTTAACGTCATCGGCACGGCCAATACCAGGGACAAGGGCGTCAACGAGATGAGCAGCGCTCTGAAGCGGCGTTTCAACTTTGAGACCGTTATGCCCGTGCGTGAGGCAGGGCTGGAGAAGCGGATCATTGTAAGCGAGGTGGAGAAGCTGGCGGCGGAGAGCCATATGGCCATGGAAGTGGACGAGGACGTGGCGGAGATTCTGGCCTCCACCTATCACGAGCTGCGGGAGGGGACTTCTTCTTACGGGCACAGAATCGATAAGCCCTCGGCGGTGATGAGCACGGCTGAGGCAGTGTCGGTGTACTACCAGACCATGATCACAGGCTACTATTACGGGGACGGAACCCTGAGCATGGACAGTCTGGTGCAGAACCTGGTGGGAGCCATATCCAAGGAAAATAAGGACGACCTGGAAAAGGTGAAAGGGTATTTCAACACGGTCATACGGGACAAGAGCAGCAAAGAGGGCGGACTATGGAAAGAATATTACGAAGCAAGGAAATGGCTGAGATAATCCTGCTTCCCGTCCGGCACCACAGCCCGGCCTGCGCGTTCCATGTGGAGCGGACGATCGAGGAGATTCGCCCGGCAGTGATTCTGGTGGAGGGGCCGGACAACGCGGACGCCCTGATTCCGGTGATGGTCCATGAGGAGACGAAAGCGCCTTTTGCCATTTACTATTCCTATCATGACCAGTCGGGGCGCATTTCGGAGGAGAAAGCGCACTATAAATGCTATTATCCTTTTCTGGATTATTCGCCGGAGCTGGCGGCACTGCGGGCGGGGAACAGGCTCGGAATCGAGACGGCCTTTATCGATCTGCCCTACGGGGACATCCTTGCGGCCTCCCGGGAGGACAGAGGGCTGCGCAGGGCCGAGGAGGAGAAGAGCAACTACAATGACGACTACCTGCTGTCCCGGAACGCGTATCTGCTGAAGCTCTGTGAGCGGACGGGGCTGCGCAGCTTTGACGAGTTCTGGGAGAAGTATTTCGAACTGAACGGAATGCAGGAGAAAAGCGAACGCTGGTTTGATAATCTGTCTGTCTACTGCGGGCTGGCCAGAGAGAATACGCCCCGGGAGTCCATGGAGGATGACGGCTGCCTTGCCAGAGAAAGCTACATGGCAAAGCGAATCAGGGAGCATGCGAGGAGGCTGGCAGGGGCGGAGAGCACGGTGCTGGTGGTGACGGGAGGCTTTCACACTCCGGGGCTGAAAGCGCTGCTGACCGGGGAAGAGGAGTGCGCCGTCTTGGAAGCAGTGCTGGGAGAGCGGCTGAAACGGGCGGAGGAAATAATTGCGGACGCTGAACGCGGGCCGGAGACGGCGCGGACGGAGGGCAGGCACATCGGGACGGACCTGGGGACTGAGGCGAACGGAGATGAGGGCTCCCCCGTATCCCGGGAGAAGAAGACAGAGGCTGGAAAGACGCGGGATAAGGTTCCGGATAAGGACCAGGGCGTCTATCTGATGCCCTACTCCATGGAAGCTGCGGACGCCCTCAACGGCTATGCAAGCGGCATGCCCTTTACCGGATTTTACCAGAAGATATGGGAGCGGGCCCGGGAGTCGGAGACACCCTATGAGAGTGCGGTTCTGGACATGATCGTGGCGGCGGGCAAGGAGACCAGACGCAAGGAGGGGTATCTGTCTACCTATGACGAAATCTGCGCCTGTTCCATGGCGGGAGGGCTTGCGGCGCTTCGCGGGAAGCGGGAGCCGGGAGCCTACGAGCTGCTGGACGCGGTGCTGTCCTCCTTTGTGAAAGGGGAGTACAATTTAGCCTCCGATACGCCGGTCCGGATTCTGCGAAAGCTTATGACCGGCAAGGAAGTGGGCGCTCTGTGCCCCCAGGCGGACGTGCCGCCCATCATCCATGACTTTCAGGACGAATGCAAACGGTTCGGGTTGAAAATTGTCTCCACGCTGGAGGCGGAGGCCACATTGTCTATTTTTTCCAACAAAAAGCACAGGCAGCAGAGCATGTTCTTCAACCGCATGCAGTATCTGAACACGGCTTTCGCCAGAAAGATTAAGGGGCCGAATCTCCAGCTGAAAAAGGACAGGAATCTGATGCGGGAAATCTGGAAATACAAATGGAACGTCCAGGTGAACGCCGCATTGATCGAGGTGTCCGTCTACGGGGCCACCATAGAGGAGGCTGTGGTGAGCCTGGTGAAAGAAGAGCTGAAAAAGGAGCTGGGGGCAAAAGAGAGCGCCCTGCTTTTGACAAGAGTCTTTGAGATGGGGCTGAGAGACCAGATGCAGCCCGTATTTGCCAGAGCGCATCAGCTGATGCTGGCGGACACGGATTTCTACTCCATCGCGGAGGCGCTGAAGAGCCTTATGATGATGGAGGAGCTGGGAAAGCTCTACGGCTCTGCGCTGGAATTCGGCGAGCTGATCGCCATTGGCTGCAGGAAGCTGACCGGACTTCTGCCCTCCATGACCAGGATTAAGGACGAAGATTTGGAATCCTGTATGAACGCGCTGAAGCTCCTGTACCGGATTACAGGACGGGAGGGAATGAGGGGACAGGAGAGAGAAGACTATATCGAAGCTCTGCAGAAAATGACTTTGGACGGAGAGATCAACGCGGGCTTGAACGGCTGCGTCCACGGCATTCTATACGGAAGCGGCCAGGAGACGGCGGAAGAGATCGAGACGGTGTGCAAAGGATACCTGAAGGGAACCGAGGAGCAGCTGTTTTCCACCGCGCAGTTTTTCAGGGGACTGTTCTTCACGGCCAGGGATCTGGTGTTTATCGGAGAGCAGTTTGTCCGGATGCTGGACGGGTTTTACGGGACGGTTTCCCAGGAGGAGTTCATGGAGCTTCTGCCTAAGCTGCGCATGGCTTTTGCCTATTTCACGCCCCGGGAGATTGACAGGATTGCCGCCATGGCCGCGGGGATTCACGGAAAGGGCAGCGGCGATATCATGGAGCGGCAGGAGGTCTACCCGGACTGGTACGCCTACGGGAAAGAGCTGGACGGCTATGTAAAGGCACAGCTGATATGACCGGGAGCGCGGGCGCCCAAAAGGGGGGCCGGTTTTGGGGGTGTAAAAAGTTTGCGCCGGCAGGGAGCGGACCTGTCGGGAAAGGAAGAAGAGATGGCAGACGAGCAGGAGATTTTGAATCGCTGGAGGCTGGTGCTGGGGAAATACGCGTCAGGGCAGATTTCCTTTTCCTCCGGGGAGGGAAGTCTGAATTATATGGATATGGAAAACGTGCTGGACTATCTGTATTCCAGAGAGTACGGGGAGGAGCAGGAGATTCGCAAAGACCGCGCGGGAGGCGGCGACGGCTCCCAGCTGACGGTGCCCTACTGGCTCCACGAGATCAAGCGCCTCTTTCCCAAGAGGACGGTAGAAGTGCTGGAGCGCCATGCCCTGGAGAAATACGGGATGACAGAGCTGCTGACAGACCCGGAGGTGCTTAAAAAGCTTGAGCCCAATAGGGAACTGCTGAAGACGATTCTGGAGTTGAAGCACATGATGAAAGGGGAGGTGCTCTCCCTGGCCCGGGAAATCGTGCGGAAGGTGGCGGAGGAGATCGCGAGGAAGCTGGAGCAGGAGGTGCGGATTTCCTTTTTCGGCCAGATCAACCGCAATGCCAGCAGCCCGGTGAAGTCTGCGCGGAATCTTGACATAAAGAAAACCATCCGCATGAACCTGAAAAACTATGACAGGGAAAGCCGGCAGATTGTGCTGAAAAACGTATACTTTAATTCCCGGATGAAGAAATACAATCAGTGGCGAGTGGTCATCTGTGTGGACGAGAGCGGCTCCATGCTGGATTCCGTCATCCACAGCGCCATCATGGCGGGAATCTTCGCAAAGCTTCCCATGCTGGACACGAAGCTGGTGATATTCGATACCAATGTGGTGGATTTAAGCGGTTACGTGGAGGACCCGGTGGAGACGCTGATGAGCGTGCAGCTGGGCGGCGGCACCAATATCGCCGGTGCCCTTGGCTACTGTGAGGGGCTGATTGACTTTCCGTTCCGGACCATGGTGGTGCTGGTGACGGATCTGTACGAGGGCGGCGGATACCAGCGGCTTTACAGCACCGCTAAGGGAATCATCGAAAGCGGCGCCAAGCTGGTGGTGCTCACTGCCCTGGACATGGAGGCCAATCCCAACTACGACCGCAACGCCGCCCGAATCCTCTCGGACATGGGCGCTTTCGTAGGAGCCATGACCCCGGAGGAGCTGGCGGGGTGGATCGGGAAGATGATTGCGTGAGGGGCTTCTATAATAAGCGTCCTGGCTCCTGTAAACATGGACTGGGTGAATCTTTGGAAAGATACAATAGAACTGGATCATAGAAAAGGAAAAATTTTTCCAGGAGGAGAGAAAGATGTATATCGCAGACAGAACACGCTATGACAACATGCAGTACAACCGCTGCGGGGCCAGCGGCCTGAAGCTCCCGGCAGTGTCTTTGGGGCTGTGGCACAATTTCGGCTCCAACGGCAGTTTCGACAATATGCTGGACATGTGCCAGACCGCTTTTGACAATGGCATTACCCATTTCGATCTGGCCAATAATTACGGGCCGGTGGACGGAGCGGCAGAGGAGAATTTCGGCCGTATCTTAAAAAAGAGCCTTGGAGTCTACAGGGATGAACTGGTCATCTCCACCAAGGCGGGGTACGGCATGTGGCCGGGGCCCTACGGTGATTGGGGCAGCAAGAAGTATATGGTGGCCAGCTTGGACCAGAGCCTGAAGCGCATGGGGCTGGACTACGTAGATATCTTCTACCACCACAGACCGGATCCGGAGACACCGCTGGAGGAGACGGCCGGCGCGCTGGACGGTATCGTCCGCAGCGGCAAGGCTCTGTATGTGGGTATTTCCAATTACGATAAAGAACAGACCATAGCCATCGCCAAGCTGTTTCGGGAAATGAGAACGCCCTTTATCATCAACCAGAGGAGCTACTCCATGCTCAACCGCAGCATCGAAACCGATGGTCTGAAAGAGTATGCCTCAAAGAACGGCATCGGCATTATCACGTTCTGTCCCCTGTCCCAGGGGCTTTTGACGGACCGCTACATAAACGGCATTCCGGCGGACAGCCGTGTCCGCAGGGACGGAAGATTCTTAAACGAGAATTCGATTCGGGAGGAGACCCTGGACAAGGTGCGGGCCCTCGGGGAGATCGCCGGAGAGCGCGGACAGAGCCTGGCCCAGATGGCCCTGGCATGGATTATGCGGGACAGGGATATCACCAGTGTCCTCATCGGCGCGTCAAAGCCCTCCCAGATACTGGACAATGTGAGGATGCTGGCAAATATGGATTTTGACGAGGCCCAGAGGGAGAGGATTGACCGGATCCTGGGCTAGAGGTATTTTACCTGCGGACAGCCCTGGCTTTTGAGAGCCGGAGGCTGTTTCTTTGTCACCCGTGACGAGGCGTAGTTACGGTTCACGGGTAGTTCCGCGAAGTGTTGCCTTGAGCGCCGTGAACAGTAAAGCTACGGCTCACGGGTACTTCCGTGGGGCGCTTTCGCGGCTTGACATAGGGAATGGCAGGAATTACTATATTAATAAGAGGAGATTCATATGGGCGACTGGGGAGAACGGCTGGCCGGGATAGACGATGACTATCTGATCGGCATCAGCAATAAAGGAATCGTAAAGCGTGCATATAAAGATAAAGAAGAGACCACGGCCGAGATTGTCAGCGCGGAGGATGAGGCTCAGGTAAAGGTGGGCGGGGAGACCGTGTCGGTGCGCTACCCGCTGGGTGAAAGCAGGTGCAGCTGCCCGTCCAGGAGCATCTGCCGCCATGTGGTCCAGGCAATATTGGTGCTGCGGGAGAGCTGTTCGCGGAATGGAGAGGACGGCGGGGGACAGAGTACCGCCGGTGGGTCCGGTGCGGGGGAGGCCGGTGGAGTACAGAGTGGGCCCGGAGCGCTCGCCGCCGGGGAGGCCGCCGCAAAGGAGCGAAGTGCGGCAGGAGAATCCGCTGCCGTACAGAGTGGGTCCGGAGCGGCCGCCGCCGGGGAGGCCGCCGCAAAGGAGCAAAGCGCGGCAGGAGAATCCGCTGTCGTACAGAGTGGGCCCGGAGCGCCCGCCGCCGGGGAGGCCGCCGCAAAGGAGCAGAGCGCGGCAGGAGAATCCGCTGCCGTACAGAGTGGGTCCGGAGTGCCCGCCGCCGGGGAGGCCGCCGGCGTGCAAGGCGTCACAGAGAACGTTGCAGCAAAGCCTGTCTCCGCCCCTGTCCCGGCGGAGACGGCGCATAGCGCCCGGGTTCTCAAAGAGATCAGCGAATATCCCTTTGCCAAACTGAAAAAAGCGCTGGGGAACAGGCATTTCCAGACTTTTGTAAACCAGGCGGTATCGGGCATACGGCCCGAGATTCAGTATACCTCCGTGGTCACGATGCAGCTGCCGGAGCCGGGCATAACGGTAAAGCTGCTATCCCCGCTGGAATATTCCACCTGCACCTGTCATAAAAAGGAACTGTGCAGACATAAGGCCGCGGCCATTCTATGGTGCCAGCTGGAGGCAGGGGCCGTGACGAAAGAGGATCTGGCAAAGGAAGCCACGGACGGACCGGCATACGATCTGGACGAGGTCAGGGAAGCGGCGGGACAGATGGAGGCCTTTCTGGAGGAACTGTTCGGCACCGGGCTGTCCCGGGTCTCGCCGGAGGTGCCGGACTATCTGGAGCGGCTGGCCATTATCAGCCACAATGCGGGACTTGCGCGGTTCGAGGGATATTTCCGGGCGCTGGCCGATTCCTATGACAGATATCTGAAGCGCAAAGCGGCGTTTCAGACAAGGCATCTGATGGAGCAGCTGACAAGACTCTATCACCGGGTGGGGATGCTTGGGCAGGCAAAGGATGCGGTACAGACGGCAGCCCTGGCCGGGGAATTCCGCGCTGACTATCTGCCGGTGGGGAAGCTGGACCTGATCGGGATTGCGGCGGAGCAATACAAAAGTCAGACCGGGTACGAGGGGGAGACCATTTACTTTCTGGAGGAGAATACGAAGAAATGGTACACCTATACCAACGCAAAACCCGTCTTTTACGACAGGGCGAGGCGCGGCAGGGAAAGCGGCGCTCTGCAGGGCCCTGCCCCCTGGGGACTCCCGATTTCCATGGAGAATCTGCTAAAAGTTCGGATTCGCCTGACCGGGGCAAAGTGCGACGGCAGAAACCGGCTGTCCTCCAGCCAGGAGTCCAAGGGGGAGATCACGGGAGACCAAAGCCTGTGCGCAGCCGATATCAGGAACTGGTACTACCGGGATTTCGGGAGGTTGTTTGGGGAGAGGATTGAGAGGCCGGTGAGGGAAGCCGCCGGGGAGCAGGGGGATTTTGCACCGTCTGACCGGGACAATGCCCCAAGGGGGACGGAGCTTGTCTTTGTCCGTCCGGACTCCTGCGCCAAGGCGGAATTCTCTCAGACAGGCCAGCAGCTGACACTGCCGCTCTATGACAGGGCGGGGCGCGAACTGCTGGTGGAGGTTGTCTACTCTAAGGAGGAGGCGGGCACCATAAGGTATCTGGAGCGGATTGCGGAGAAGAAGCTGCCCTGCTTTCTGGGCAAGGTATATCTGCGGGACGGGAGACTTCGGATGTACCCGGTGGACGTGGCGGACATAGAAGAGCCGGATACAGAAGAGCCGGATACAGAAGAGCCGGGTATAGAAGCGCCGGATGCGGCGGAGAACTTACAGGGACAGAGCGGTCCCGCGGACAGAGAGCCTGCAGGCGGAAATGAGACGGCTGAGGGGAAGCACCGAGAGACCGGACAAGAGCCGGCAGACGAAAGGGAGCCGCAGACCATAGACTCCGCAGTGGACGTTTCCGGCCGCCGGACGAAATATCAGGTCATGGAAAGCATCGCGGGAGAAATCCTCCTTTTGATGGAAGATTTGTGCCAGAGCGGCTTTGAAGCGGTCCATGACAGCACCCTGAAAGACCTGCGCAAAGCCGCCCGCCTGACAGAGCAGTACGGTATGCAGTATCTGTCAGAGCTGCTCGGAAGCCTGGGGGACGAAATAGAATCGGCCCGCCACAGAATGGATAAGGAAATCGGACCCTTGGCCAGGCTCTACAGGGATATCATCGAATACATGAATCTCCTGACACGCAAAACTGCCTACGACCGGGGCGCGGATTACTACGCGTGACGGTATCAATAAAACATACATGACAAGGAGGAATCCAAAATGATCAACCCACAAAATCAAAGGACGGCAAAGATAATGGAGCTGCTGCAGCAGACAGGTCTCTTTTCGGAGGATGAGCTTATCTGGACCGAGGACTACCTGAGCGGAGAGGAAGACGGAGCCGGGCTTCCTAAGCTGCAGTTTCGCGATTTCAGCGCAGTGCCCGGAGAGCTGGCAATGAAGATCCGGGAATTTATGAGAAAGGCCCCGGACCAGATGGCGGGCAGACTTGCCGAACTTCTCTTTGCCGTGGGGCATTCCACCTGCCGGGAGATGGTGGTAGTCGCCTATGAGTATACCAACCAGCGCAAGGAAGTGATTCTGCCCGAGGCGGAGAAAAAAGCGGCGCTCTATGCCGCGGAAATCGGCACCTCGGAATATATGCTCAGCAGCCATACTTTCAGAGTCCTGATCAAGCTGGCGAACGGTGATCCGGACATCATGAAGAAAGCGTATGCTTACCAGAAAGGAACGGATTCCAAAGGAAAAATTATTCTGCTCATGGCCTATTTCCAGATGAAATACCCCAATGTGAGGCTGGTGGAGGAGGGCCATGACGGCAAGGCCGGCGGGCTTCTGGCAGCGGCCGGCAGACTGCTTGGCAGAGGGGAAAAGGACGGGGGAGTCTATCGGGAGATTCCGAAAGAAGACATGGAACTCTTAAAGGAATACGGGGAGACGCTGGCCGGCAACATAGGACAATTGTACGGCGGACAGCTGTCCCGCCTGGAGATTGACGAGATTCAGAATGCGGTCTACCGGGACGACCTGAATGAACGCATTCTGAAGATGGCGGGCAAAAATGTGTCGGGGAACCGTTTTATGCTGCGGTTTCTGGGATGTACGGCATTCATCAACTATGCCCAGTCCCCGCTTTTACAGAACACGGTGCGGATATGCATGGCGGTGGGCACTGAGGCCATGCTGAACTACATGCACAATATGGACCTTAGGGACGATATGACGAAACGGGGAGGAGACTACGACGAAATCTTCGGAGTGGCCCCCAGGAAGCTTATAGCCTGGGCGGCAGCCAACGGGGAGAGCAAAATCCTTAAGACACAGTTTGCCCGGAACAGGGAGATCTATCTGGGGTGCATGAAAGGGGCGGACTTCGACGGGTTTAACCGGATGAATAACATTGTCAAAAAGATGGATCCGGAATTGTATCAAGAGCGTATGGGAAAGGATCTGTGCAGGCAGCAGTCCAGGCTCATCGACGCCCTGGTGAAGAGTACGGATGCTCAGATGGCAGGCGTCGTGCGAGATTATCTGGAGAAAGGGGAGGGAATTGCAGCCCTCTATCCGTATGAAGACAAGCTGCAGGAGAATAACAGCTACCGCTGGGGCGGCCAGCACTGGAACGTCCTCGAAGCCTATCAGAATGCCTACGGCCATGACGCCTTGAGCAACCGCTGCCAGGCATTCCTGATGCTTTGCAGAGGATATGCCAACACCGTCAGCCTGCGGAGCAAGAACGGCCAGGTGTACAATGAAATCAGCAGTGACAAAGTAAAGAACGCTTTTGCCGCGGCGGACGCCGAGGGGTTAAGCATTGGGAGACAGCTCAACGGCTATGCGGATGCCTATGACTCCCTGTATATGGACAGATGGAAAGAAGCGCTTAAGAATGCGGCTGCCGGAATCTTTAAAGGATACCTGGAGAGCAGGCGGGAGGAGACGATAACCGGTTTCCGGGAGGCTGCCAGCACGGGGCGGTGTCTGGGACTTGCTGTTCTGGGAGAGCACCCGGAGCAGAACAGGGAAGAAATCCTGAGCTTTTCCCAGGACGGCTCCAAGGCGGTCAAAGAGGAGCTGCTAGGGATTTTGTATCAGCGTAAGGACTGGGAGGAGGACGTCCGTAAGCTCCTCTCCTCCAAAAAGGCGGCGGAGCGGGAAATCGCCATCCGGGTGCTGACGAATTGGGACAGTGAGAAATATAAGGCCGTCCTGACGGAAAGCCTGGAAAAAGAGAAGAACGGCAAGGTGCGCACGCTTCTGGAGACAGTGCTCCATATAAGCGGCTCCGATGCGAATTCGGGCGAAAAGACGCTGACCCAGGAGGATCTGGTAAAAGATCTCCACAAGGGAGGCAAAAAGCGCTCCCTTGCATGGGCCTATGAGACGCCTTTTTCCAAGGTACATAAAAAGGACGGGGAGGAGGCCGGCGAGGAATATCTGCAGGCAGTGTTTTTAAGCTATGCTTCCATGTCCCCCTGCGGTGTCAGCCCTGCCGGGGCTGCCCTGGCGGAGGCCCTGGATGCCAGGGAGTTCGCCGTCTATGCGAATGAGCTGTTCGACAAATGGATGGAGGCCGGGGCGGAGTCCAAGAAGCGCTGGGTGCTTTACGCGGCATCGATCCACGGCGGTGCGGATATCGTGAAGAAGCTGTACCATCAGATTCAGGAGTGGCCCAATGCCGCCAGGGGCGCCATCGCTTCGGAGGCGGTGCAGGCACTGGCCTTGAGCCCGGAGCCTCAGGCGCTGCTGATCGTGGACGGGATTTCCCGGAAATTCAAATTCAAGCAGGTGAAAGCCGCAGCGGGCAAGGCGCTTGACTTTGCCGCGGCGCAGCTGGGCATCACCACGGAGGAGCTGGCCGACCGGATCGTGCCGGATCTGGGATTCAATGAGAATATGGAGCGGGTCTTCGACTATGGGGAGCGGAAATTTACCGTAGCCATCACCACGGCCCTGGAGATCGAGGTCTTCGACGAGAGCGGCAAGAAGCTCAAGAATCTCCCCGCACCCGGCAAACGGGACGACGAGGAGAAGGCTTCGGCGGCATATGAGGAATTCAAGCAGATGAAGAAGCAGATGAAGACCACAGTCAGCAGCCAGAAGATGCGTCTGGAGATGGCACTGTCCACGGGCAGACAGTGGAGCGTGGAGGCCTGGAAGAATCTGTTTGTGAAAAATCCCGTGATGCATCAGTTCGCCACCGGGCTCATCTGGGGAATTTATGAGGACCGGAAGCTGGCTGGCACTTTCCGCTATATGGAGGACGGCTCCTTTAACACCGAGGACGAGGACGAGTTTGAGCTGCCGGAGGATAAGGGCGCCGAGGAAAATGCCGGGGGCGCGGGGAGGCCCATGGTGGGAATCGTGCATCCTATCGAACTGACAGAGGCGTCCAGGGGTGTCTGGAAAGAGCAGCTGGAGGACTATGAGATTACCCAGCCCATCGAACAGCTGGAGAGACCGGTGTACTACAGAACCGAGGAAGAGAAAGAGCAGAAGAGCCTGGAGCGCTTCGGCGGCTGTATCGTAAACGACCTGTCCCTGGGCGGAAAGCTGATGACTATGGGGTGGTACAGGGGCTCCGTGCAGGATGCGGGAGGCTTCTACAGTTACTACAGGGAAGACAGGGAGCTGGGACTGGGCGTGGAGCTTCATTTCTCCGGCAGCTTCGTAGGCGGCGGGAACGAGGACGTGACGGTGTACGAGGCCAGATTTTACAATGCGGGAGGCGTGGTCCTGGCCGGGAACGGCGGTGTCATCACAGGGGCCTCTCAGGGCGGCAATGTGCCCGCGGGGATCAGGCGGGGCAGCTATGTGTACGACGAGGCCGACGACAGCAATTCCTACTGCCTGAAAGAGATTCCGGAGCGGTATTTCAGCGAGATCGTGCTGCAGCTGGCCAAGGCCACCGCTGCCAGCAAGGAAAAGGATCCCAACTGGAAATCTCACAAATAAAAGCATCTTCGGCTTGAGGGATGTGCACCCACGTTACGGGAATGTATCGTGCAAATCTATGCCTTGCCCGAAAGGGCCCGGGGACGTATAATGATTTCCAAAAGGGCATATGCGAGCGCAGCCTGTGCCCGAAAAAACAGAGGCGGGAGAATCGGATGCACATAAGAAAACAAATGAAAGCGGATGCCAAAAAAGTACTGAAACGCCATTACTTCCTGTTCGTGCTGCTGTGCCTGACAGCCACATTGCTGAGCGGGGAGCTGATCATGGCCGGGACCTCCGGGGAGGCCTCGGCGGATGACATGACTCCCCAGACCCGGGTGACTTTTACCAACGCCATCGTCACCTCTTTTACGGAATTTGTCGTGGACGTGGCGGAGGGGAGGAAAGAGGACCGGGAACAGCGGATCCGGGAAAAGGAGGAGCGCTATGTGGAGGAATCTCGCGGAGAGGAGATCTTCGGCAGGAGCAGGGGCGTGCTGGCGTCTGTGGTGAACAAGCTTACCTCCGGGGCCTGCCTGATGACTCTGCTGGTGGGCATACGTTCGTTGGTGGGGACGGATGAAGCGGCTGTAGTCGTCTTGCTGCTGGGAGCGCTGGCGCTGCTGGGCCTGTTCCAGATCTTCGTGGTGGGTGTGTGCCGGACAGTGGTCATACGCATGTTCCTGGAGGGGCGCTGCTACGAGAAAGTGCCGGGACAGAGGATCTGGTACCTGCTGCGGGTGAAGAAATGGTGTCATGTGGCGGCGGCAAATTTCGTCACGGGCTTCTTCCTGTTTCTCTGGAGCCTGACAGTCATCGGTGGGTTGGTCAAGTCCTACTCCTACCACCTGGTGCCCTATCTTCTGGCGGAGAACCCGTCCATGAAGACCCTGGAGGCCATCACCCTGTCCAGAAAGCTGATGAACGGTCACAAATGGGAATGCTTTGTGCTGGAGCTGTCCTTTTTTGGGTGGGATCTGCTGGGTATTTTTACGCTGGGGATTTCCGACATTCTCTTTACCATGCCTTACAAAATGGCTGTGATGGGAGAGTATTACGCCCGGCTGCGCAGTCTGGGGATTGGGGACCATGTGGAGGGCGTGGATCTTTTAAACGACGTGTATTTGTTTCGGCGGGCGGACAGGGAGCTGCTGAGACAGGAGTACGCGGACGCGGACAGGGAATACGATGCCCGGTCCGGGGCACTGCCGAGGCTGAAAGGCATCAACCGGTTCCTGGCAGAGAACTTTGGCGTGACCATGGGGCAGAGCAGGGAGGTCCGGGCGCTGGAGGAAGAGCAGAGCCGCAGATTTCTTCTGGATTATGACAGGAAAGCATTGGAGGGCAGGATCTATCCCACCAGGCTGCACCCTGTCCCGGAGAAGCGCAAGCGCAAGTGGGTGGTGAGCCTGAACTATCTGCGCTGCTATTCCCTCTGGTCCGTGGTTCTGATGTTCTTCGCGCTCTCTTTCGTGGGATGGCTCTGGGAGGTGGGGCTTCATCTGATCGCGGACGGCGAGTTCGTAAATCGGGGCGTGCTGCACGGCCCCTGGCTGCCCATCTACGGAACAGGCAGCGTGATGATGCTGTTGCTGCTCAACCGCTTCCGGCGAAAGCCTGTGCTGGAGTTCGTCCTGGCCGTTCTGCTGTGCGGCTGTGTGGAGTATTTTACCTCCGTGTACCTGGAATATGTCCATGACGGCACCAGATGGTGGGATTACACGGGATACTTTCTGAATCTGCACGGCAGGATCTGCGCCGAGGGGCTGTTGGTATTCGGCATCGGCGGCATGGCCATTGTGTATGTGCTGGCGCCTTTTCTGGACGGACTGTTCCGAAAGGTTCCGCCTAAGCTGTTGATTGCCGCGGGGGTGGTTGCGCTGGCGGTATTTGCGGCGGACCAGGTATACTCCTGGGGCCATCCCAATGAGGGAAAGGGCATTACGGATTACCAGACCCGGGCGGAGGCTGCAGCGAGGGAGGTGGAGAAAGGATGATCGCAGTTTACTTATCGCCCCTGTACCTGCTCCTGTGCGCCTATGTCTTCTACCGCCTGCAGACATGGCTGGAGAGATGCCTGCCCTACCTGGGCAAAAAGCGGATCAGGATCCCTGTGGCCGCTGCCTATACTTTGGTGGCTTTCAGCATTCTGGCGGCATTTCTGCTGGAGCCAACGCCTGCCAAGCGGCTTCTGAAACAGTTCAGCAATACCTGGCTGGGCGTGCTGCTCTATGCCCTGCTGGTCATCGGCCTGGCAGATCTGCTGCGGCTTGTGCTGAAGCGCCTTTCCTTTCGGGGGAAAGGAAGACTGTTCTCCCGGGGCGGGCATATGGCCGCGGGAGCGGTCTGTATCCTCTGTGTCTGCGGCTTAAGCGCGGCGGGAATCGTCAGCGCGGATCAGATCAGGGTGACGGATTATGAGCTGTATGTGGACAAGGAGGCCGCGGGATTCCGCGAGCTGAAAATCGTGCTGGTAGCGGATCTCCATCTGGGATACAGCATCGGCGTCCGGCACATGGAACAGATGGTGCGCCTGATCAATGAGCAGGAGCCGGATCTCGTGGTTATGGCCGGAGACATATTTGACAATGAATATGAGGCCCTGGAGGATTCGGAAGCCCTCGCCCGGGTCCTGGGTGGAATACAGAGCCAGTACGGCGTCTACGCCTGCTACGGCAATCATGACATCAGGGAAAAGGTGCTGGCAGGCTTCACGTTCTCAGGAAGCGGGGAAAAGGCCAGCGACCCCAGGATGGACGCTTTCCTGGAGGAGGCGGGGATCCGGCTCTTGCGGGAGGAGGGCGTGCTGATCCGGGACGCTTTCTACCTGTACGGCAGGCCGGATTACGGCAGACCCGGCAGGGGCATCCGGGAGCGCAGAAGCCCGGGGGAAATCACTGCCGGAATGGACCTTTCCAAGCCCGTTATCGTCATTGACCACCAGCCCAGGGAGCTGCAGGAGCTGGCGGACGCGGGGGTGGATATAGACCTGTGCGGGCATACCCATGACGGCCAGACCTTTCCGGGGAACCTGACGGCCCGGCTGTTCTGGGAGAATATCTGCGGGTATCTGCAAAAGGACAGCATGCACAATATCGTCACCTCAGGCGTGGGCGTGTTCGGCCCGGATATGCGGCTGGGTACCAGGAGCGAAATCTGCGTGATCACCGTAGGTTTTCGGTAGGGGTCTGGGTCCTGCGGTATTGGGAGGGCGTCATATGATAGCAGGAGAGGAAGTTGCGGTTGAAAGTCTTCTGGCTTTCGAATCCGGCTTCCTGCCAGATATGGGTGATGTGCAGGTCAGTGTCCCTAAGCCGGCCGGCGGCATAGTCCAGACGCAGACGGTTCACATACTCGTAGAATCCGCAGTGCAGCTTCTGGGTAAAGACCCGGGAGATGTAGTGTTTGTTGAAATGGAGCTGGCCGGCAAGGCCCTCCAGGGTCAGGGGCTCCTGAAAGTGCTGGGAGATATAGGAGATGAGCTGGTAGCTGATGTCGGAATTGTCCCTGCTGTCCCTGGGAAGCAGAACGGTCCCGGGAAGCAGGAAAGCCAATATCAGGTTCAGCCAGGCTTCGCTGACAGGGCGGGAGATTTCCGCATAGTGGAGCATCTTGTCAAAAGCCAGCGAAATATCGGGATTCTCCACACCCGCGGATAAAAAGGGACACTGAGGCTGCTGCCTGCGGAACAGGTGATAGTATTCCTTGGCCCGCGCGGGGGAAAATATGCACAGAATGCTGCGGCAGTAGTCCGGGCACAGATAGCTGTGCACCATGTCCGGAAAGATGAGGGCTGCTTCGTCTTTTCGGATGATTTCTGTCCGGTTCTGGACCATGACTTCCAGGGAGCCCTCCCGGATATAGATCAGTTCCACGGCGCTGTGCAGATGGGCCGGAAAGTTGATGTCCCGGGTGAGGGAACACTGAAATTCGCCTAGTTTGTCTTCATAAAACGGCCGCATGCATGGCTCCTTTCTGAATGCCTTTACAGCCAGCCGCGCCGGCTTGCCCTTAAGAAAGCGGCGGACGCCCCGGGCTGCATGTCTGAAAACGGAAAATGTGCAATCTATGACTTCTTTCTTTGACTCTCTGACAATCATTTTACAGGAAATCCTGCTATACTGCAAGTACCGATCAAGAAAGTGCGGAAAGCCTTACGGGGCGGCGAAGCGACATTGTAAGCGCCTGGGGATCCAGGGCGCGGAAAGGCAGGGTGATTTTATGAGCGGAACAAAGAGAGCATTGATTTTCCAGGGCGGATGGGACGGACATGAGCCGGCGCTGGTGGCGCAGCGGTTCCGAAAGATGCTGGAAAAGCACGGGTATGCCTGCGAGGTCTACGACAGCCAGGATGTGCTGGCGGACGCGGAAAAGCTGACGGGGACGGATCTGATCGTGCCCTGCTGGACCATGGGGGAGATCAAGCCCGAATACACCAGAAACATCAGCAGGGCCGTGGCGGCGGGCACCGGGCTGGCCGGATGCCACGGGGGAATGTGCGATGCTTTCCGCCAGGATGTGGAATGGCAATTTATGACTGGAGGACAGTGGGTCAGCCATCCGGGCGGGGACGGGATCGACTACACGGTGAATATCTGCAAGGGCTCCAGCCCCATCGTGGAGGGAATGGAGGATTTCCATGTGTGCAGCGAGCACTATTATCTCCATGTGGACCCGGCGGTGGAGGTGCTGGCCAGCACCCGGTTCCCGGTAGTGGACTACTATCACAGCGCCAACAAGGCGGTGGACATGCCGGTGGCCTGGACAAAGTTCTGGGGGAACGGCAGGGTCTTCTACTGCTCTCTGGGTCATCATGATGATGTGTTCGACAAGTTCCCGGAGGCCGGACTTCTGATGGAGAGAGGGCTTGTCTGGGCGGCGGAGGGAAAGGCCTATGCGCTGGAGCATGGACTGACCACGGAGCGATTCGAGAGTAAAGCGATCATGTTTTAAGGAGGCGGGAAGCATGGAGAAAGTAAAGATAGGCGTACTGGGAGCAGGAGCTATCAGCGGGATCTATTTTCAGAACCTCACGGAGCTGTTTCAGGAGGTGGAGGTGTGGGCGGTCTGCGACCTGTTTCAGGAGAAAGCCCGGGAAGCCGGCGAGAAGTACGGGATTCCCAGGGTGTACGGTACCATGGAGGAGATGCTTGGGGACAGGGAGATTGAGATCATTCTGAATCTCACCCGCCCCAATGAGCACTATGCCACCACTAAGGCGGCGCTCCTTGCGGGCAAGCATGTGTACAGCGAAAAGCCCCTGGCGGCCACCTGTGAGGAGGGCGCGGAGCTGGCGGCGCTGGCGCAGGAGAGAGGACTCTTGCTGGGCGGCGCGCCGGATACGTTTCTGGGAGCGGGGATACAGACCTGCAGGCGGCTCATTGACGACGGCATGATCGGGGACGTCATCGGCGCGGAGGCCAAGATGGTGTGTCACGGACATGAGAGCTGGCATCCGGCGCCGGAGTTCTACTATCAGCACGGCGGCGGGCCTATGATGGATATGGGTCCTTACTACATGACGGCTTTGGTAAATCTGATGGGACGGGTACAGAGCATCAGCGGGATGACGGGAACGGCTTTTCCCAGGCGGACCATCACCAGCAAGCCCAAGCGGGGCACCGTGGTGGATGTGGAAGTGCCCACCCATACCACGGGACTTGTGCGGTTCGACAGCGGGGCCATCGCCACAGTGGTGACTACATTTGACGTATATTATGACAGGCAGGCTTTCCTGGAGATCTATGGCACTAAGGGGACCCTGCGGGTACCGGATCCCAACGGCTTCGGCGGCAGCGTATCCCTGCTGCGACCGGAGGACGGAAGCTTTAAGGAGATGCCGCTTCTGTATGATTACAAGGAGAACAGCAGGGGCCTGGGGGTGGCGGACATGGCCAAAGCCCTGCGCCAGGGCCGCGCTCCGCGGGCGGACGTGCAGCAGACGCTCCATGTGCTGGAAATATTGACCGCTTTCGAGAAGAGCAGCAAAGAGGGGCGCCTTGTGGAGCTTGCCTCGCCTTACCAGAGGAGAGAGGCTATGAAAAATATGCCGGTATCGGGGATTTTGGACTGATAATCCTACAAAACACAAAATAACGGCCAAACGACAGACGCAGATTTTCGATATCTCCCGAAAGAGAGCGAAAATCTGCGTATTTCTGCCCTCAGACCGATTTCCTCTCCGGCCCGAAGCCTTACAATTGCGAGAACACTTCCCCGATGGGAGCCTGGATCAGCAAATCCGCATGGGAATCTCTTGGAGTGGGCGCTTTGTTTACCACTACGAGCTTATCGCCTTTAAAATAATCAATCAGCCCGGCAGCCGGGTACACGGCCAGGGAAGTCCCTCCGATGATCAGCACCTGGGCGTCGCGGATGAAGCGGATGGCATCCGTCATGGTCCGGGAGTCCAGCCCCTCCTCATACAGCACCACGTCCGGCTTCACGGAGCCGCCGCATTTTACGCATTTGGGCACGTCAGTGCTGTCTATGATATACTGCATGTCATGGAACTGTCCGCATTTCTCGCAGTAATTGCGCAGCACGGAGCCGTGGAGCTCCAGCACTGTCCTGCTTCCCGCCGCCTGATGAAGTCCGTCGATATTCTGGGTGATGACCGCCCTAACCTTTCCCTGAGCCTCCAGCCGGGCAAGCTTGTCATGGGCGGCATTGGGCTTTGCGCCCGGGAAGAGCATCTTGTTACGGTAGAACCGAAAGAACTCTTTCGGGTTGCGGCGATAGAAAGTGTGGCTTAAGATGGTCTCGGGCGGATAGTCGTACTGCTGATGGTAAAGGCCGTCCACACTTCGGAAATCCGGAATTCCGCTCTCCGTGGACACGCCTGCGCCGCCGAAGAATACGATATTGCTATAGGCGTCTATGATGCTCTTTAGTTTCATGATTACGTCCTGATCATTTTTCATGAATGCTCTCCTTTTTATTAGTTCCGTCTCTACACTTCCATGCCCCTGCGGGGGAGAATTTACAGCTGCACGGTTCGCATCTGTAAATTCTCCCGGGCATGTCCGTTTCGAGACTGTAATATATTCCAGTTTTCGTCTCTACACTTCCATGCCCCTGCGGGGGAGTAATTTACAGCTGCACATCCGGGGGATATTATAAACCATTGTAGCATGCATGAGACTGCCTTGCAATCCGTTTGAGGCGTTTTCCATTTCCGAATTCTAAAGTAAATTTTAAGAAATCTACAAGGTATCTTTATTGAATGGAAGATTGAGGGTGTGGTATAATGATTCTGTTCGAGGAAAGATACGGCCCGTTGGCCGTCTTGCCGTGAGGGGACTTGCCGCAGATGCGGACAGTCTTTGTCTGTAACCGTAGAAACCATTCAAAAGAGTTAGAAAATGATGAAAAAATATAGAAAAGAAAACCTGATTCCCCTGGAAAAAAGCAGAAAGACCATTCAGATAGACAAAAGAGGCTACATCCCCGGCGGTCATCCCGTTCTTGCCGGCTTTTTTTGCATCCTGGGAATCCTGTGCATCATATACTGCATAGGAGTCGCAATAACAGGCTTCGGAACCTATTTCTTCCTGATCTGGGGCGTCATGGGGGCGTGCAGTCTGGCCCTGGCCCTTATCCTGAGAAGCGGAAGAATCATGAACGCCATCCCCCTGTGGATACAGGGCGTTTTCTGGGCCCTTTTCTGTGTAGGGCTTTTCGTGTTCGGCGCGGTGGAGGCGAAAATCTTTTCCCAATACAATGCCCACGCGGCTCCGGGCGCAGACTACGTCATCATACTGGGCGCCCAGTGGACGAACTCCGGCCCCAGCCAGGTGCTGCGCCGCAGACTTGACAAAGCCATAGAATACCTGGAGCAGAATCCCGACACAAAGGTCATCGTCACCGGCGGCCAGGGAGGGAACGAGAGCATACCGGAGGCTGTGGGGATGCAGGGATACCTGATACAGGCAGGCATCGGGGAGGAGCGCATCTTCGTGGAGGACAGATCCGACAGCACGTACCAGAACCTGGTATTTGCCAGGGACTTTCTGGAATCGGACGATGACAGAGCCGTCATTGTGACCAACAATTTTCATGTGTTCCGGGCCTTGAGCATTGCGAAAAAGCAGGGATACGAAAACGTGGAGGGACTGGCTGCCGGCACGCCGCTGGGCTCGGAGCCCAACAATCTGCTGCGGGAGTTCATGGGCGTGGTGAAAGATTTCTTTGTGGGAAATCTGTAAAAGCGAAAAAAGGCTTCCTGTCAGGGCAACATTTACAATAGAATCCAAAAGGATTGGTTTGCGTGTCAAAACACGCAGGGGGTATGAGAATGGATATCAATGTAGGAGATGTGGTAAGACTGAAAAAGCAGCATCCGTGCGGAAGCAAAGAGTGGGAGGTGCTGCGCTCAGGGGCGGATTTCCGGCTCAAATGCAAGGGCTGCGGCCACCAGATCATGATTGCCCGCAGGCTTTTGGAGAAGAATGTGAAAGAGATTCTGTAAAAACACTTGAAATATCAGGAAATATGTGTTATCATTTACATTTGTGATGAATCAAATTCCTTGCTCGCATTCGGTGCGGGCCAGAGACCAGAAGGAGGTAAGTAACAAGCATGAACAAGTATGAATTGGCTGTAGTTGTGTCCGCTAAGATTGAAGATGAAGAGAGAGCGGCTGTCGTTGACAGATGCAAGGCTCTGATCGAGAGATTCGGCGGCGTCATCACAGAGGTGGACGATTGGGGCAAGAAGAGACTTGCTTACGAGATCCAGAAAATGAAAGAAGGATTCTACTATTTCATTCGCTTTGACGCTGAGAGCACCGCTCCCATTGAAATCGAGAGCCGTGTCCGCATCATGGACAACGTCATCAGATACTTAGTCGTCAGACAGGACTGAGCGCAATTAGAAAGCGAGAGATGATATGAACAAAGTGATTCTTATGGGACGTTTGACCAGAGACCCGGAAGTGAGATATTCCCAGGGGGCCAGCCAGACATCCGTGGCCCGTTTTTCCGTTGCAGTGGACAGAAGATTTAAGCGGGAGGGCGAGCCCGACGCGGATTTCTTCAACTGTACGGCGTTTGGAAAGCAGGCGGAGTTCATCGAGAGATATCTGCACAAGGGCACCAAGGTTGTCCTATGCGGCAGAATCCAGAACGATAATTACACCAACAAGGACGGACAGATGGTCTACAGTGTCCGGGTCATGGTGGATGAGATCGAGTTTGCGGAGAGTAAGAATGCGTCCGGCGGGAATGCCGGAGGCGGATACAATAACGCAGGCGGTTATAACAATGGCGGCTACGCAGGGGGAGGAAGCAGCGCTCCCGCACCCTCGGGCGCAGGGGACGGCTTCATGAACATCCCGGACGGCATCGACGAGGAGCTGCCGTTTAACTAAGTGAGAGATTAAGATAGGAGGCATTGAAATGGCTTTTAATAAGACTGAGAAACCCGATGGCCCGGTAAGGAAAAAGGGCGGTGTCCGCAGAAAGAGAAAAGTTTGCGTATTCTGCGGTAAGGACAATGTAATCGACTACAAGGATACCAACAAGCTGAAGAGATATGTTTCCGAGAGAGGCAAGATTCTTCCCCGCCGCATTACCGGAAACTGCGCAAAGCATCAGAGAGCCCTGACGGCCGCCATCAAGAGAGCGCGTCATGTGGCGTTGATGCCTTACGTTCAGGACTGAGGCAGAACCGACGATAATAGAGCTGTATGAGAGGGCTGACCATCCGCAGGGATGGTTGGTCCTTTTTGGCATCTCCGGTCATGCAGTCTGCAGTGTCGTTCATAACCTGTCGGCGGGCGATCCAAAACCTGCAAACTTTTACAAAACATTTCCATATCAGACAAATTAAATTGTGGCATACTGTTGAAGAGTATGGTATAATATTCCTATTCAAGTCAATTCATCCTAGTATAGAATAGAAACAGCGGGGCGCGTTTATGCCCTGCGAGGTACTCATATGAAAAAAAGAATAAGATTAAAGGGCCGCATCAAGTCATATATCCAATTTGGCATTTATCTGGGTATTCTTCTGTGCATCATGGATGTGGCTATATTTACCATTGACATCCGCGCAGGCATTATTCTGACGGGATATCTGGTATGCTATTTCGCCGTTACATTATCCTTGTATTTTCGCAATAAGCCGCTCATCATGAACGAACTGGTCAGCTTTGCCACGGAATACGGACAAATTCAGAGAAAGCTTCTGCGGGAGCTGGATCTGCCCTATGCTCTGTTAGACGACGGCGGAAAGGTGATCTGGACGAACATTGCTTTCGAGACAGTGGTCCATCAGCCCAAAGGCTACAGGAAGTCCATCACTTCTCTGTTTCCCACCATCACAAAGGATCGGCTGCCGGATGCGGATGAGGTGGACGAAGCCCAGTATGAGCTGGAGTACGAGGGCAGCGAGTATGTGGTGAAGCTGAAGAAGATCCCTCTTCAGGAGATGGCGGAGCACAGCGATATGATAGAGGCCGAGGGGTATGACGGTTTTCTCATAGCCGTCTATCTCTATGACGAGACCGCGCTGCACATTGCCCTGCAGGAGGTGGACGACCAGAGTCTTGCGGTGGGCATGATCTATCTGGACAATTACGACGAGGCTCTCGACAGCGTGGAGGAGGTGCGCCGCTCCCTTTTGATCGCGCTGATCGACAGAAAAGTGAACAAATATATCTCGTCTTTCGACGGCATCTGTAAGAAGCTGGATAAAGACAAGTATCTGATCATTATGCGCAAGCAGGCGGTTGCCCAGCTGCAGGCGTCGCGCTTTGACCTGCTGGAGGATGTGAAGACCGTCAATATCGGAAACGAGATGGCGGTGACCATCAGTATCGGCATGGGTCTGGACGGTTTAAGCTATGCCCAGAACTATGAGTTCTCGCGCAATGCCATTGACCTGGCGCTGGGCCGCGGCGGTGATCAGGCGGTCATCAAGACGCCGGAAAGCATTACATACTATGGCGGGAAGAGCCAGCAGGTGGAGAAGAATACCCGTGTGAAAGCCCGTGTAAAAGCCCATGCGCTTCGCGAGATCATCACGGGCAAGGATCAGGTGCTGGTAATGGGACACAGGATGCCGGACGCGGACAGCTTCGGCGCAGCCGTGGGCATTTACAGGATCGCGAAGACTTTGGAACGCAAGGCGCATATTGTGCTGAATGACGATGTCCCGGCCATTCAGCCCATGGTGGATCTGTTCAAGGGAAATCAGGGATATGAGAGCGACATGATCATCACCAATCAGCAGGCCATCGAGGCTGCCGGGAGCAATACCGTGCTGGTGGTGGTAGACGTGAACAAACCCTCCATCACGGAATGTCCGGATCTGCTGCGGTACTGCAAGTCCGTGGTGGTGCTGGACCATCACAGACAGGGCGCGGAGACCATAGAGAACGCCACGCTCTCCTATGTGGAGCCCTACGCCTCCTCCTCCTGTGAGATGGTGTCGGAGATTCTGCAGTACACCTATGACAATATCAGGATCCGCCCGGAGGAGGCGGACTGCATGTATTCCGGGATCATGATCGATACCAATAATTATATGATCAAGGCGGGGGTGCGCACATTCGAGGCGGCGGCTTTCCTGCGGCGCAACGGTGCGGACGTGACCAGGGTGCGCAAGCTCTTCAGGGAGGATGCGCTGGGATATAAGGCCAAGGCGGACGCGGTGAGCCAGGCCGAAATCTACAAGCAGTGCTTTACCATCTCCATCTGTACGGCAGAGGATTTGCCCAATCCCACCATCATCGGCGCACAGGCTGCCAATGAACTGCTGAACATCAAGGGAATCAAAGCCAGCTTTGTGCTGACGGATTTCCAGGGGAAGATCCATATCAGCGCCCGTTCCATTGACGAGGTGAACGTGCAGATCATCATGGAGCGCATGGGGGGCGGCGGCCATCTGAACGCGGCGGCCTGCCAGATGGCGGGCGTAGGTATCATCGAAGCCATGGGCGTGCTCAAGAGGACCATCGACAGCATGCTGGAGAGCGGAGAAATATAGAGCAATCACAAGAAAGGATTTGAGAGAATGAAGATTATACTGTTACAGGACGAGAAAAAATTGGGCAAGAAAGGCGATGTCATAGAGGCCAGCGACGGGTTTGCCAGGAATTACATTTTGCCCAAGAAGATAGGCATCGAGGCCACGGCCAAGAACATGAACGATCTGAAGCTTCAGAAAGCCAATGAGGACAAGCATGCCAAGGAACAGCTGGATGCGGCGAAAGCGCTGGCGGCTCAGCTGGAGGACAAGCAGATAACCGTGAGAATCAAGGGAGGAGAGGGCGGAAGAACTTTCGGCTCCGTGTCCTCCAAGGAGATTGCGGCGGCCTGCCAGGAACAGCACGGTATCGAGATTGACAAGAAGAAGATTCAGATGACAGAGAGCCTGAAGAATTTCGGCTCCTACGAGGTGCCCATTAAGCTTCATCCCCAGGTGACAGGGAAGCTTATGGTGAAAGTGGTGGAAGTGTGATGCATGGAAGAGAATGTACTCAAAAGAATCCTGCCCCACAGCATAGAGGCGGAGCAGTCTGTGATCGGTTCCATGCTTTTGGACAGGGAGGCCATAACCACTGCCTCGGAGCTGATCACCGGAGAGGATTTCTATAACAAACAGTACGGCATCCTGTTCGACACGATGTGTGAGCTAAGCGACGCAGGGAGCCCGGTGGATGTGGTGACCCTGCAGGATCGTCTGCGGACAAAGGATGTGCCCCCGGAGGTCAGCAGCCTGGAATTTGTCCGGGAACTGCTCACGGCACCCATGATATCGGCGAACATCAAGTCCTACGCGGGAATCGTGGCGGAGAAAGCTACGCTGCGCAGACTGATCAGACTCAATGAGGACATTGCCAACACCTGCTATGCGGGCAAGGAAAGCCTGGAATATATACTGGAGGATACGGAAAAACGCGTCTTCCAGCTGGTGCAGAAACGTACCATCGACTCCTACGTGCCCATCCGCCAGGTGGTTATGAACGCCATGGACAAGATCGAGACGGCGGCAAAGAACCGGGGAAGCGTCACGGGCATTCCCACGGGCTTTCTGGACCTGGACTACCGCACGGCGGGGATGCAGCCCTCCGACCTGGTGCTGATAGCGGCCCGTCCCTCCATGGGAAAGACGGCCTTTGAGCTGAATCTGGCCAGGCATGCGGCCTTTAAAAAAGGTCTGACAGTGGCTATCTTCAGTCTGGAGATGAGCAAGGAGCAGCTGGTGAACCGTATGTTCTCCATGGAGTCCAGCGTGGACTCCCAGAAGCTGCGCACGGGGCAGATGAATGACCAGGAGTGGGAGAAGCTCATCGAGAGCGCCGGTGTGATCGGCAGGTCAAATCTGATTATTGACGACACGCCTGGAATCGGAATTGCGGAGCTGCGCTCCAAGTGCCGCAAGTATAAGCTGGAGCATAACCTGTCCATGATCATGATCGACTATCTGCAGCTGATGACGGGAAACGGGAAGACGGAATCCAGACAGCAGGAGATATCCGAGATATCCCGTTCGCTGAAAGCCGTGGCAAGGGAGCTCTCGGTGCCGGTGATCGCGTTTTCACAGCTTTCCCGGGCGGTGGAGCAGAGGCCGGATCATCGGCCGATCCTCTCCGACTTGAGAGAGTCCGGGGCCATCGAGCAGGACGCCGATGTGGTTATGTTCATTTACAGAGACGACTATTACAATCACGATTCCGAGAAAAAAGGAATTGCCGAGATTATCATAGCCAAGCAGAGAAACGGTCCCATAGGTACGGTGGAGCTGGCGTGGCTGCCGGAATACCAGAGATTCATGAATCTGGAGCACAGGCCGGTGGGGGATTAGAGCCGGAAAGGCAGGATACGAGTGTCACAATCTACGAAAGAGAATGAGCGGATATGCTTGTTCTCTTTTTTGCACCATAAGGTTTGGGGAGAGGAGCGAAAATGGGCGATTATTTATTGATCTCAGATGCCGCAAAGGAGGTAAAGGTAGAGAGCCATGTGCTGCGCTACTGGGAGGAGGAACTGCACCTGCCCATCAGGCGCAATGAGCTGGGACACCGCTACTACACGCAGGAGGATGTGGAACGCTTTAAACAGATAAAAGGAATGAAAGAGAGGGGACTGCAGTTGAAAGCAATCAAGATGATATTGAAAGACGGGAAACTGGATGTGCTGCCGCCTGATTCCGTGCAGGAGGACCGGGGAGGCGACGGGACGGAGGAGGGGACAATACAGCGCGCGGATCTGACACAAGACCCGGGAGGACTGGCCATAGACATTGTGCCCAACAAGAGCAGGGAGCCGGAGGTGGCGCAGGAATCCAGAGAGGACAAGTCCAGACGACTGCAGTGGCTCTTGCAGCAGCTGATACGCCAGACCCTGCAGGAGAATAACCGGGACTTAACCCGCGAAATCCGGGAGAGCGTGGTGAAAGAACTGGACTATCAGTTCCGCATGCAGGAGGAGCGGGAGGAGGCCAGAGACAGGATGCTGGCGGAGCGGGACGAGGAGCACTATAAACGGATGGACGAGCTTCTGCGCAAGAAGAGCCGCCTCCGGAAAATGAAGTCCGAAAAGAGCCCGGAAAAGAATCCGGAAAACATTTCGGACAGGCGAGGGCAGGAGAAGCCGGCGGACATACAGGCAGGAGTGAAAAAGAAAAGGCGCTTCCTTTGACGGAGCGCCGGCGCCAGAGCAGATTAAGTCTCATCAAAAAACTCACCCAAACAGCCAACATACTGCCTGGGTGAGTCTGTCTCACGACGTTTTTTAACCCTGAGAGATAGCGCCGGTAGGGCATGAGCCTGCGCATGCGCCGCACTCGATGCACTTGTCGGGATCGATCTCAAACTTGCCGTCTCCCATGCTGATAGCGCCTACAGGGCACTGCGCTTCGCAGGCGCCGCAAGCTACACAAGTATCGCTGATTACATATGCCATAATAGTTATCCTCCTTTAGGATCGTCTTTTTTTGATGCCGTCGATAATGGCTTTCTTTTTGTCGAGCAGTTTATCCTTATCCATGGCCGGGACGCCTTTGAGCTTGTATTCCATTCCCAGGCTCTCGTATTTCTTCTCGCCCATGGTGTGGTAGGGCAGTACATCCAGAGCTTTCAGATTTTCAAACTGGCCGATGAAGTAACCTAAATCAAAGAGATATTTTTCGTCATCTGTGATGCCGGGAACCACCACATGCCGTATCCACATGTCTACATGCCTCTCGTTGAGATAGGCCGCGAACTTGAGGATATTCTCATTGGGCTGCATGGTGAGCTCCCTGTGCTTTTCCGGATCGATATGCTTGATGTCCAGCATGACCAGGTCGGTCAGGGGCATCAGCGTGTCCAGCTTCCGCATCAAAGCTTCATTGCCCGGATTGAATACAATGCCGGAACTGTCAATGCAGGTGTGTATGCCTTTCCCTTTGGCAAGCGTAAACAGCTCGATCAAAAAATCAACCTGCATCAAAGGCTCGCCGCCGGTCACGGTCAGTCCCCCGCCGTTTGCATAAAATGCCGCGTTTTTTTCATATTGCTCAATGATGTAAGAGGGTTCCATCAAGGTGCCGCCGCTTAAATCCCAGGTATCGGGATTGTGGCAGTAAGCACAGCGCATGGGGCATCCCTGTACAAACACCACAAAACGCGTCCCCGGCCCGTCGACCGTTCCAAAACTCTCCAATGAATGTATTCTGCCTTGCATAAAATTACCGCTCTTTCTAATGTCCATGAAACCCCGGAGAGATTTCTCGCCCCGGGGTCCAACCCATATTACCACTGCCGTAACCTGGAAGAATGCCCGCTCTATGGGCATTCTTCCGCGTGGGACCGGCTTACGAGCGAATGAAATTCGCTCGTAAGCCTAGAAGTTCTTGGCGGGCGTTTTTTGGCCGCCTAGAACTTCTTCCCACGCTTAGATAGCCTCATGGAATGTACGGGAAATAACGTCAGCCTGCTGCTCGGGAGTCAGCTTGATGAAGTTTACCGCATATCCGGACACACGGATGGTCAGCTGAGGGTAATTCTCAGGATGCTTCTGAGCGTCCAGCAGCATATCCCTGTTCAGCACGTTTACGTTCAGGTGATGGCCGCCCTTTGTAGCATAGCCATCCAGCAAATTAACAAGATTGTCAACCTGTGCAGTATTTGTAGCCATAATGATTTCCTCCTTATATATTGCATTATATGATTGGTTGCGGTGCTCATGCATAGCGGTGACAGCTTTGCGGGAAATTTCACCGCGCGCGGCGGTCCTCGCCATGCGGGGAGGCCGGATCAATGATAATCGTCCAGGCCCTGTTCCAGGGTAGGTACACTGCAGGCCAACGGTGTCCGTGAACAATCCGTGCAGCCCATTGTCTGAACATTTTTTGACTCGACCTCCTGGTCGTAATCCACGTTTACATGGCCTACGCCCTCTGTCATGCCGGAATCCAGCATCTTTACCAGATCGTCAATCATCTTATCCTCGTCCATGGCGCCTCCTTCTTTTCTCCTGCGGCAGTGCGGAGAACCGCGCTGCCGCAGGACGATGACAAATTGTTATAAAGTCTTATTTCAAGTCTAATTCGATGTCGCCGGAGAACACCTTGTCTTCCTTGCCCAGAGCGCCGGGGATGATGGTAAAGGTATTGGAGATACCGTCCTGCGCGTCATTGAAAGGCAGCTTGGATACGGAAGCCAGGGAAGCTACTGCACCGTGGGTATCGCGGCCGTGCATGGGGTTGGCGCCGGGTGCGAAAGGCTGGCCCTTCTTACGTCCATCGGGTGTATTACCGGTAGCCTTACCATAGGTAACGTTAGAGGTAATGGTCAGGATGGAGGTGGTAGGGATA
>JAAWOU010000040.1 GCA_022799755.1 Lachnospiraceae bacterium | reverse complement strand
CATCGGTGCAATCAACTGGGCTTTGATTGGCATATTCCGCTTCGATTTGGTAGCCTTTATCTTTGGCGATATGTCGTGGCTTTCCAGAATCGTCTACGCCATTGTAGGCGTCTGCGGACTCTATCTGATCAGCTTTTATATGCACCTTGGCAACAGGGAAGAATCAACGTAACCAAAAAAGGAAGCTCTGGCCGGATATTCCGAATCCAGAGCTTCCCTTTTATTTTCTTGGAATTCATTTCAGGCATTCAAATCCTCTATCTCCATCTGTCTGCCGTCTCTCCAGATGCGCTCCAGATCATAGAGCTGCCTGTTCTCCCGATCAAAGATATGGACGATCACGTCACCGAAATCCAACAGAACCCAGTTGGCGGTCTGATACCCTTCCGTCTGTCTTTCCGGGCACCCTGCCCGTCCCAGAGTCTCCTGCACATTGTCACACAATGTCTGTATCTGATTTCGGTTGGCGCCGCTGGCAATGATAAAATAATCCGCAATCACGGAAACTTCACTGATATCAATTATGCGGATATCTTCAGCCTTTTTGTCCTCCAATGCATGAATGGCAAGCTTTGCCATCTCTTTCGCTGTTTTTTTCTCCATAATTCCTCCTGAGAATCTCTCCTATTGGGGAAGATGATTTCCTCCGCCACGATAATAATTCCACGTCTCCTCCGTCATGGGGTCGATGTCCCCGCCGGTATCGTTCAGATAGTCCAGTGTATCTTCCAGAATCCGCAGAAACGCCTTGTCCAGATCCACAAAAGCAAGCTGCCTGACTTCCGCCAGATTGGGCGCGTGGGTTCTTCCGGGCTCAATATAGTCCGCGATAAAGACAATCTTTTCCAGGGTGCTCATATTCCGCCTGCCGGTGGTGTGACTGCGGATGGCATTCAAAATGTCCTGATTTTTGATACCGTATTTCTTCTGTGCCAGATAGGCGCCTACCTTGGCATGCAGCAGAAACGGATTCTTCTTTTCCACCGCAGTGATCGGTATCCTGCGCTTTCTGCAGATAGAAAGGCGTTTCTCATCCGTAAGGCATTTCGCACAGTCATGGAGCAGACCGGCAATCTGTGCGTCCTGCACATCACAGCCATATCGCATTGCCAGCGCTGCCGCCGTATATTCCACACCCAAAGTATGTTCAAAGCGTTTACTGTCCTGTCTCTTTTCCATCGCTCTTCTGAGCTTCTTCAAACCATTCCTCTTTTTCACGGTAAAATCCCTTTTCTCTGATATATGCTAATACACTGTCCGGCACCAGATATCTGACGCTCTCTTTCCTGCGAATACGCTCACGGATTTCCGTGGAAGAGATCGACATTTGGAGAAAGGGAATCAACAGGATGTTTTTCGTACAAAACCGCTTTTCCAGCTCATCCTTTTTGCGCTCCAGCTCGGAAAAGGATCTTCCCCCCCGGACGGCAGCCACCAAAGTACAGCAGCTCAAAATTCGTTCCGGCGCCTTCCAGGTCTCAATGGTGAACAGACAGTCGGCTCCCACTATAAAGAAAAAATCGTCCTCCGGATATCTTCTCCGCAGCTCTTCCAGAGTCTCATAGCTATAAGTATAGCCCTCTCTCCGGATCTCTATGTCAAGGCACCTGAAACGGTCATTGTCCCTGACGGCAAGCTCTGTCATTTTAAGTCGTTCCGCACCCGGCAGCACCTCCTGCCCGGCTTTCATATAAGGCATACCCGCGGGAACCATCCACACTTCATCCAGCTTCACCGCATCCATGGCCCAATCCGCCAGCATCAGATGCCCTATATGGATAGGATTGAACGTGCCTCCCATAATGCCGATTCGTCTTACTCCCATGGAGAATGCCTCCGTTTCTCTCTTCCACAGCCGCCTGCCGTTCCGGGCAATGCGGCTCCCAAACGATCTGCTTTATCCGGGCAGCACGATCTTGGGCTTGTCCCTGTCCGGCTTATACAGGATAAAGCGCTTGCCGATCACCTGCACGACCTGAGAATGCGTGCGCTCCGCCACCATCTCCGCGATCTCGCGCGGATCGTCCGCACAGTTTTTCAGTACCGCCACTTTGATCAGCTCGTTTGTGTTGAATGCTTCCCTGATGGCTTCCGTCACTTCGGGCGTCAGACTGGCTTTCCCTACCTGAAAAATCGGATTTAGATTGCTGGCCAGACTTTTCAGATATGCTCTCTGCTTACTTGTCATGATTTTCTTTTTCCTTTTTGTTCGTATTTGTCTGGCTGATTCAGCCCCTCGTCTTACTTATTTATAGTAGTCAAAAGAATGCCCGTATATGCGGACCGTATCCCCGTCCTGAATCTCCAGCTGCTCCAGTTTCTCCAGAATGCCCCTGGTCTTCAGGAAATTCTGGAAAAAGGCAAATCCTTTCTCGCTTTCCAGATTGGTGTAGCCCAGCATCTTCTCTATGCTGGGACCCTCTATCACATATTCGTCTTCGGAAGCGTCATATTCTACCGTATAAGGCTCCTCCAGACCATCCGCCGCAGCGGCCTGTTCCGGGAAGAACTCCTGTTCGAATACGGTCACCTCATCCCCCACTTCCTCCAGCATTCCGTTTACATGGTAGAGCAGTTCCCGCACACCCTCTCCGCTGACTGCCGAAATGGGGTAGACCGGAATCCCTTTGGGTTCAAACTCCGCCTTGATGGCATTGACGGGGCTGTCGTCACGGTCAAAAATCACGTCAATCTTATTGGCCGCAATTACCTGAGGGCGCTTTGCAATATCCGGGTTATAGGCGTCCAGCTCTCTGTTGATGGCATAGATATCCGCAACGGGATCCCGTCCCTCAGTGCCGGCAGCATCCACGATATGGATGATCACCTTGGTGCGCTCGATATGGCGTAAAAACTCGTGCCCCAGTCCGACACCCTCCGAGGCCCCCTCGATCAGTCCCGGAATATCCGCAATAACGAATCCTTTCGTGCCGTCCAGATCCACCACGCCCAGATTCGGATTCAATGTGGTGAAATGATAATTTGCAATCTTGGGCTTGGCGTTTGTCACCCAGGCGAGAAAAGTCGATTTTCCCACGTTGGGCAGGCCTACCAGTCCCACGTCCGCGATGACTTTCAGCTCCAGCAGAAGCTCCAGTTCTCTCGCCGGGCGTCCCGGCTGTGCATAGGTGGGAGCCTGCATGGTACTGGTGGCATAGTGCTGATTGCCGCTGCCGCCCCGTCCCCCTTTTAGGAGTACAACACGGCTGTTCTCCCCGGACATGTCCACGATGACCTGCCCGCTGCCCGCCTCCTTAATTACGGTCCCCGGAGGGACCCTGAGCACGATATCGCCGCCGTCCTTTCCGCGGCAATTGCGCTTGCCGCCCGGCTCTCCGTCCTCCGCTTTATATTTTCGGACATTGCGGAAATCTATCAGGGTGTTCAGCCCCTGGTCCACCATGAAAATCACGTCTCCGCCCTTGCCGCCGTCCCCGCCGTCCGGACCGCCTGCAGGCACATATTTCTCACGGCGGAAAGACACATGGCCGTCCCCGCCCTTCCCGCTCTTCACATATATCTTTGCTCTGTCTGCAAACATAAATAATATACCTCTATGAAAAGGACTCCAAACGGATTGTTTGGAGTCCCTGCCGATTGAATTATTCCTCTACAGGATAAACAGAAGCACACTTCTTGTCTCTTCCTTTTCTCTCAAAACGAAGGACACCGTCAACCTTTGCAAACAAGGTATCGTCTCCGCCGATTCCCACGTTTACACCGGGATGAATCTTGGTCCCGCGCTGTCTGTAAAGAATATTTCCAGCTTTCACGAACTGTCCGTCAGCTCTCTTTGCACCTAATCTCTTGGATTCGGAGTCCCTGCCGTTCTTGGTGGAACCCACACCCTTTTTATGAGCGAAAAATTGAAGGTTCATACGAAACATGGTCTACACCTCCTCGAATTTTACTTGTAAATACTTTCCGCCGTATTCCCTGCTTATGTTTTCTAAGGAAAATACCATAGAATCCATCAGGAAACATGACTTCTCCTGCAGGATGCTCTCAAAGTCGCATCTGAGAAACCCTGTATCCTCATTCTGTGTGACATTCAGCCTCTCCCCGGCCAATTCCTCCAGAGAATTGATGGTTCCGATGGTGAGAGCCGATATGGCTGCACAGAGGATATCTGGTCTGCCGCGCTTTGCGTATCCCGCATGCCCCGCACAGTAAAAACCTCTGTAGAAGCCCTTTTTGTCTCTGCAGATCACTACAGTCGTCATACCTGATTATGCGTTGATTTTGTCAATCTTAACCTTTGTGTACAGCTGTCTGTGGCCGTTTTTCTTGTGATAGCCGGTCTTTCTCTTGTACTTATATACAATGATTTTCCGACCCTTGCCCTGCTCCACAACGGTTCCGGATACAGTCGCGCCGGCAACATCCCCGCCTACTTTCAGACCGTTATCGTTTACTGCGATAACACGGTCGAAAGTGACAGCGCTGCCTGCCTCTCCCTCAAGCTTCTCAACACTGATCACATCGCCCTCAGAAACCTTGTACTGCTTTCCGCCTGTTACAATAATTGCGTACATAATTTGGCACCTCCTATTCATGAACCCACCGGTTCATTTACTCGCTGGCTTTGGTGGCATCCGACCTGCGGCTGCGCTTCGACCGAACCAAGCGGCATTTGTGCGCATACAACATGCAGAAATGCAGCCATATAATGCACACTAGGACATCTTAGCACGAAATGCCTGACTGTGTCAAGTATTTCAGACATTTTTCTTCTCAAAATCTTCCACATACTGAACGATCAGATTCACGGTGCCCTCTTCTCCGAGGACGCTGCTGTTGATGCACAGGTCGTAGCTGTCCGCACGGCCCCATTTCTTTGAGGAATAGTAATTGTAATAACTCTGGCGCTGCTTATCCTTTTTGACGATCATGTCTTTGGCCTTGCTCTCACTTAAATGATAGCGCTCCATGACATGCTTGGTCTTCGCCTCGTCATTGCCGTAGATAAACAGATTCACCACATTGGAACGTCCCGCCAGCGCATAGTCCGCACAGCGCCCCACAATCACGCAGGGCCCCTCGTCCGCAATCTTTTTGATGGTATCGAACTGGGCTAAAAAAACCTTGTGGCTGATGGGCATATCCACAAAGGAAGAATTGTTATAGCCGAAAGAATAAGTATCCATAACCAGATTATACAGAAAAGAATTGGTGGGACGCTCGTCATGATTCTGAATCATTTCCTCACAGAAGCCGCTCTCTTTGGCAGCCCTGCTCAGCAGCTCCTTGTCATAGCATTTAACGCCGAAATACTCCGCTACTTTCTCGCCAATCTCACGCCCGGCCGAGCCGAATTGTCTTCCAATCGTAATCACTGTATTCATATCGATACCTCACTTTTTTCAGAGTATAAAAGCATTTAAGTATTACAATCCTTTTATCTGATTATATTATATATCATATGGAAGATTTAGACAATAGGAAAAATTTCTAAAGTATTTCCAGCAAATGCTGAAAATATGCCGGCAAAGGCGCGTCCACCTCCACGTATTCCCCGGTTGACGGATGTCGAAAGCCCAATGTTTTGGCGTGAAGCGTCTGTCCCTGCAGGGAAAAAGGCAATTTCCCAGGTGTACGCCCTCCCGCATACACCTCGTCCCCCAGCAGCGGATGGCCGATCGATGCCATGTGGACCCTGATCTGATGGGTTCTTCCGGTCTCCAGGACGCATTCGATATAGGTATAGCCTGCAAACCGCTTCAGGACCCGGTAATGGGTGACGGCCCTTTTTCCGTTTTTATCATTGACGGCCATCTTTTTCCGGTCGGTGGGATGCCTGCCCACCGGTCTGTCAATAACCCCCTCATCCTCTTTCAGCACACCGAAACAGACGGCCTGGTAGCGTCTTGTCACGGAATGCTCTTTCAGCTGGGCCGCGATACAGTTGTGCGCCGCATCATTCTTACAGACAATTACGGAGCCTGTGGTATCCATATCGATCCGATGGACAATTCCGGGCCGCATGACCCCGTTGATCCCCGAGAGCTCTTTCCCGCAGTGGTACATCAGCGCGTTCACCAGCGTCCGGCTGTAATGTCCGGCGGCAGGGTGCACCACCATGCCCTTGGGCTTGTTTACCACAATTACATCTCTGTCCTCATACAGCACGTCCAGCGGAATGTCCTCAGGCAGAATGTCCGGCTCCACGGCTTTGGGCAGAGTGAACGCCAGCTGATCCTCCGCTCTCACCCTGTAACTCCCTTTTACCGGGCTGCCGTCAACCGTAACAGCCTCCTCCTTTATCATTTTCTGTATAAAAGAGCGCGACAAAGAATCGATAAGCATGGCAAGACACTTATCGATCCTCATTCCTTCCCATTCTTCAGTTATCTCAAAACGGAATTCATCCATGGATTGCCCCTCTCCGTGGGGATACCTCTTTTTTCGCCGGAATCTGTCTGTACTACTCTGCAGACGAACTTTTCTTCAAACGTAAGAATTCCAAATCCTCCTCCTTATAGGCGAACATGAACAGGAGGAACAGCAAAATGGCAGATACTACAATATAACAGTCAGCCACGTTAAAAATAGGATAGTGGATCAGCACAAACGAAATGAAATCCACTACGTAGTCAAACCTGATTCTGTCCACGATATTGCCCAAAGCCCCGGCAACCAGCACGGACATCAGCACATGGACTGTAAAAAACTTCTTCTGTCTGGGCACCCTGAGCAAAAAGAACAGGACAATTGCCAGCACCAGAAATCCGGTGATCAAAATAAAAGATTTCCGATTCTGAAACAGGCTGAAAGCAATCCCCGTGTTCTCAAAATACTGCAGTTCCAGCACCCCGTCTATCAATACCAGCGCGGGCTGATTCTTCAGGTGAAGCGTCACCAGATATTTTGTGAACTGATCCAGTGCCAGCAATAATACCGCAATTGTCAAATCTATCCATAAAAAAATATAGTTTTTCTCTTTACGCATGAGCATCCTCTTCGCTGAAATTGATCTCCTCAATGGCTGCCAGAATTTCCTCGTCCGTCACGGTCCTGTCAATGACAGCCTTGCCGATCTTTTTCAGCAATATAAATTTTACGCTGCCCGCTTCCATCTTTTTGTCCGATTTCGTCAGGCGCAGCACCTCCTGTGGGTCCAGATCATCCACAGAAATCGGCAGATAGAAAGGCACAAACATATCCCGTACCTCATAGTACTCTTCCATGGTAAGAAGCTCTTTCTTCCATGAAATATACGCGGCGGCCACGGCCCCCAACGCCACGCACTCTCCGTGGTACAGTTTAAAATTCTTTGTCTTTTCAATGGCATGTCCTATGGTATGGCCGAAGTTCAAGAGTGCACGCTCCCCCTGCTCCATGGGATCCTTTTCCACCACCAGCCGCTTTACATTGCAGCTTCGGACCAGCATCTCCTGAAGTACATTGAGATCACGTTCGCAGATTTCGTACATATTCTCTATGAGCCATTCATAAAATAAGGCATCCCGAATCAGGCCATGCTTCATGACCTCCGCAAAGCCGGCAAAATACTGCCTGTCATCCAGCGTCCGCAGAGCGCCCGAATTCATATACACCAGACGCGGCATTTTAAACGCGCCCACCATATTCTTGAATCCGTCAAAATCCACGCCTGTCTTGCCGCCGATGCTGCTGTCCGCCTGGGCGAGCAGCGTGGTGGGAATCTGCACATAATCGATCCCCCGCAGATAGGTGGCCGCTGCATAGCCGGTGATATCGCCTGTGACACCTCCTCCGAGAGCCAAAAGCATGTCCTTTCGGTCAAATCCCTCCTCGATCAGAAAGCGATAGAGGCCTTTCACCGTATCCAGCGTCTTGTTCTCCTCGCCCTGGGGAAAGACATACTTCACTGCTTTTTGGCATTTGTCCCCGATGAGATGCAGGATCTCTTCCCCATACAGCTCATCTACTTTCGAATCCGTGACAATACAGAGTCTTTTGTCCCCACATTCCAAAGCAGAAAGCTCCGCCCACAATTCGCCGAATGACTGACTAAACACGATATCATAACAGGGTTTCTTCTGATATAAAACCGGCATTCTCTCCGACACTTGACCGCACCTCTTTGTCATTATTTTTTACTTACCGTCATGCCGCCAGGGCGGCGCAAACATTTATGTATTCAGCGGCATTTCAAAGGAATCGTTAAAGATATCCTGAAAATCACCGGATATATCCACGCTTGCAGGCGTAATAATAAAAATATAATGCGATATCTTCTGCAGATTTCCCGATATGGCATAGCAGGATCCACTGGTAAAATCAATGATTCTCTGGGCAATATCCACATCCAGTCCCTCCAGATTCAGTACAACCGTCCGATTCGCTAAAAGCGTCTCCGTAATCTCTCTGGCGTCCTCCACGGATGTAGGCTTGATCACACAGACCTCCATACTGCCCGGGCCTGCCACACGTCTGGATGTAGCCTGCTTGATCGGTGTAATCTTGCTGGAAGATGACTGCTGCCTCTTGGGCGCTGACGCCGACATACGCTCGTCCTCATAGTCCTCCATATCCCTTACCTTTGAGGAAGCTCTCCTTGGAGGAGGCATCGGCTCGTCGTCTTCCTCGTCCAGATAGTCGTCATCATAGTATTCGTCGTCCTCTTCACCGTTCAGCTTCATATAGTTCAAAAACTTGTCCATTACACCCATACTCTCGCACCATGCCTTTCGCTACTTTCCATGTTCAATGCCAAGGCTCTCTCTCCCCGAATATTCCTGTGCCTACTCTCACATAGGTTGCACCCTCTTCTATAGCCACAGAATAGTCTCCTGTCATCCCCATAGAGAGGACAGTCATATTAACATTATCAATGCTTTTGCTCTCTATGTCAACAGACAATTGCTTCAATTTACGGAAATATTGGCGGTTCTCCTCCGCATTCTCCACAAAAGGTGCGATTGTCATCAGTCCGCGCACATGTACGGCGGGCAATTTCGAGATTTCTTCCGCCAGCGCGGCGGTCTCCTCCACGGAGACACCGAACTTGCTCTCCTCCCCGGCCACATTGACCTCAAGCAGGATATCCGTCTCCACCTGACGCTTGACGGATTCTCTGCTGATTTCCTCCGCCAGCCGCAGGGAGTCCACGCTGTGTATCATTGCTACCTTGCCCACAATGTATTTTACTTTGTTCCTCTGCAGATGTCCGATCATATGCCAGCGGATGTCAGAGGGCATTGCCTCTATCCTGTCCAGCAGATCCTGTACCTTGTTCTCCCCGAAATCCCTGGCTCCGGCTTCGTAAGCCTCCCTCACCTGCTCCAGCGGTTTTGTCTTGCTGACCGCTATCAGCGTTACGTCGTTCTCCGGCCGCCCTGCCCGTCTGCAGGAAGCTCTGACAATTTTCTCCACAGCCTCCAAATTTTCCTGTATCACTCTTTCATCCTCCGTTCTGCGCGTTCTTCTGGTTGATGAACTGATCATCTTTCACAGACTCCGCGTTCAGCACAATATAGTCATAGACGCTCAGACCATATTTCATATTCGGTTCCACGATGGCATACTCGTCATTCTCATCCAGAATCGTAATCTGCTTAAAATCCGCATATCCTTTATTGATATTGTACACCCCAGTCAGGGTTGCGCGTTTGCTCACAGTGAAAGTCTCCTGACTGTCCAGTTTATAGAGTGTGTCGCCGGCGTTCAGGATAGAGCTGTCCACAAAATATTCTTTCGACTCATTGTCAAAATAGTACACCTCTGTCTCCAGCACTTCGCTGGAAAGCGTTCCGTCCTCCAGAACGGTCTGGCGTATGACGCTCTCCCCGCCGTTGTTGCCGCCGGGAATCACGAAATCCTCCGGTATCAGGAAGAATTCTTTCTCCACAATAGACGAGACGGGTATTTTCAGCCCTGTCTCATCCTCCACGATCAACTCCACATCCAGAAACCGGTCCGTAACAAAGGAAACCATGGAATTGGTGAACGTAAGCTGCAGATAAGTATTGCCGTCCCCATTGGTCAGAAGCTTTGTCTCTCCCCAGGATTCATACTGGTTCTTTAGAAAACGCACCTTTACGAATCCCTCCTCCTGGAGCTGGGCGCCCCTGGTAGCCTCAATGGGAATGACAACGGACCAGTTCTCACTGGTGGATAATTTATATACCGCATCTCCGGCAGCCACAAGAGAATTCCCCATCATAAGCTTCTTCTCATATTCGGAGTCAAAAATATCCTCCGTCACGTCCTGTGCGGTCAAGCTCTCGTAGCCGTCTGTCCAGTAAGCCACGATCCCCGTATCCGGCGCGCGGAAATAGTTGACAATATTCCTTTGGCCGGAGCCGCTTAAATCATCGATGCTCTGAAGCATATTGGTGTTCGCCAGCTTCAGCACCGTATTTTTCATAGAATATTTAAAATCATATGTACTGCCATACTGTGAGGCGTCAAAGCTGTGGACAAAATTCACGATCTCATGTCTGAAATCCGAGAGTTCCTTATCGGAGAGGGTATTCTCCCCGAAGCTCAAATTCTCCATCTCCTCATTCAGATGCCCTGTCTCGTCCACGATATAGACCAGGTTGTTCTTCGCCACCCGCTCTCCCTCTCTGGCGTAATAATTCACATAGCCCGCAGTCTCGGCATTTACCACGATCTCGTCCCGCAGCGCCACTCCTCTGTAAACCGTATCCGTTGCAAGCGACCCCTCCTGCACCTCATACCGGACGATATGACTGGTTTGAAAGTACAGGATGATGCAGACTACTACATAGAAGAAGATGACACCAAAAATCAGCATCCCGATGTTTAGGTTCAGGGGCTTGCGGTATTTTCTTATTTTAGTTACTTTCGGGGGTCTTCTCCGGTTCCGGGAACTCTTGCCGTTTTGGGAAGCGCTTCTGCTCCTCGAAGCGCTCTCTCTGCGGGCTGCGTTTCCGCTTCTCGAAGCTCTCTCTTTCCCGGTTGTGCTCCGGCTTCTCGAAACGCGCTCTCTCCCGGCTGCGCTTCTGCTTCCCGGTACTCTCTCTCTCCCGCCTGCGCTTCGATTTCGTGGAGCATTCCTGCTCCGTGGAACACTCTGGTTCCTTTTTCTGCGATTTGCCACTCACACGCCTCCATACAAAAGCCCCGGGATACTACTTTCCGAGGCTTTCGTGTGTAATCTTCCTATGCTTCATGACAGGGAAAAGCCGCAATGCAGTCTCTTGCGGCAGTGGTGCCATTACAAAGAAACTATAATCTTGTCTTTCAGATCTTCAGGGAGCTGGGACGCATCCATGGATATACTTAAGACAAAATCGACTTCAAATTTTTCGCTGAGTTTTTCCAATTTTTTCATGACGGCCCCGATATCCTGGCCCTCAAGGCATGCTATTTTTAAGAAATTGTCAAAATACATCTGCTGCAGGTCATGGTCCTGGGAGACGATGCCGCTCACAAACCCCAAAAACTCACTGCTGTTCTCCACCATGTACTGGGAGACATCAATCAGTCGAACTTTGTTGTTCAGCTCGTACATATGCTTTGTGTTCTTGTCAAGATACACAATATTACCTGCAATTTCCTTGATTTCGCTATTTACTTTCTCCAATAGCTGCGTTGTCTTACCTTTACCTTTGTTGCCTACAATTAACTGGACCATTGGAAACCCTCCTTAAGTATTAATATTTACAATGGATGTGCGACAGCTTCCATTGCAGCAATGCCTTACATTTATTATAACCTCTATTTATGAATCTCGTCAAGTAAATCTGTCATTTCATCGTAAAGCTGTTCGACTCCTTCCGCCCGAAGAACAATGGAGATATAGGGCGATCCGTTCTCGTCTTTGGCAAGGAGCACCAGGCAGTTCCCCGCCGCATTGGTGGTCCCGGTCTTGCCGCCAATGACGGTCACATTGGCCGGCGCCTGTCTTTCACCCCGCAGATACTGATTCGAGTTCTGCCTGTCGAAAGGCTTTTCTTTGCCGTCCTTGTCGTAGAATACCGTCTGATAGCCTGACATGTGTATAATTTCGTTGAAAGTGTCGATTTTGACAGCTTCTTTGAAAATCAGATACAAATCGTAGGCAGTGGTAAAATGCTCCGATTCCGTCAGTCCGTGGGGATTTGTAAAATGCGTGTTGGTAGCCCCCAGCCTCGCCGCCTCCTCATTCATCATTTCCACGAAATGCTCCACGTTTCCCCCCACATTCTCGGCAATCATCATTGCCACGTCATTGGAGGAATAAATCAGAAGAATCCGCAGTGCCTGATCCAGGGTCATGGTATCTCCTGCCGTCAGGCCGCAGAGCACGGCACCCGGCTCCGTGATATTGACCGCATCGGAGGCGGTCAGCGTCTGATTCAGCTGGCCGTATTTAAGCGCCACCAGCGCCGTCATCACCTTGGTCAGGCTGGCCGGGTGCAGTCTCTCATGAATATTCTTGGCAAAGAGGACCTCTTTTTTGTCCAGCCCAAACAGACCCGCCGCTTCGGCGTGAGTCATATCCACGGTATCGCTGAGCACGTTTCCGGAGGCCACGCATAGATTTGCCGCAAACGGCAGAGCCGTGCGGGTCTCCTGTCTGGTCACTACATTGAAGCTGCTGACGTCGTAATCCACATGATAAGCCATATCATAGGACAGACTGCCGCAGCCGGTACAGCAGGTGATAAGCATCACGCTGCCTATCAATGAAAAAATCTTTTTTCTATTTGTACAGTTCACGCCATTCCAAGTCCCCTCTGTCCAGTGCCTTGATCAGCAGTTCCGCGCTTGCCAGATTCGTCGCCAGCGGAATATTGTGGGTATCGCATAAATGCACCACATTGTTCACATCCGGCTCATGTTTCTTGGGATTCAAAGGGTCCCGCAGAAAGATCACAAGATCGATTTCGTTGTTCTCAATCTGAGCGCCGATCTGCTGTTCTCCGCCCAGATGTCCGGCCAGGCACTTGTGGATATTCAGGTTCGTGACTTCCTCAATCAGACGTCCCGTGGTGCCTGTGGCATACAGATCGTTCTTGCTCAGAATCCCCCTGTAAGCAATGCAGAAGTTCTGCATCAGCTTCTTTTTTGCATCATGTGCAATCAACGCAATGTTCATAAGTGTACCTCCTCCATAGCATCTTCTACTGTTTCGATTTCTTTGCCTGAAGTCTTACATTCAGGACAAACCCCATGCCGATAAATAGACTCAGCAGCGAAGTCAGACCATAGCTGACGAAAGGAAGCGTAAGTCCTGTCGTAGGCAGGATGAACGTCGCCACGCCGATATTAAAGAAGCCCTGAAAAGCCACGAGCCCTCCCATACTGGCAGCGATGATCGTCCCCGCCAAATCCTTCGCTTTGCGGGCCACCGATATGCATTCCAATGCCACACAGAATAGCAACACGATTACCACGACGCTCCCCTTGAAGCCGAATTCCTCTCCGATCACGGAGAAAATAAAGTCTGTCTGCGCCTCTGAAAGAAAATTGCCATTTTTCACCGATGTAATCTCATTATTTTTATACCCCTTTCCCTCCAGCTGTCCGGAGGCAATGGCCGTCACGGAATTCAGCTGCTGATAGGCATAGGTGGTCTCATACTCCTGGGGATTGACAAATGCCAGTACCCTGGTCTTCTGATTCTCCGTCAAAAGTTTGCTGTCCGGCTGCAAAGCCAGCGATATTACCAGCGCCACTGCCGGGATTGCCACTGCTATCGCCCCGAATACGATCTTCAGGCTGACGCCCCCGGAAAACATAATGACGCAAAATACTGCCAGAAGCACAATGCTGGTGGACAGGTCCGGCTGTTCCCAGACCAAATACCATGGCAGGGCGAACATCACCACACAGCAGCATATGATTACCACGGTGTTCAATTTCTTCCTATGTTTCATAATAAACTGTGCAAAGAATAAAATCAACAGTATTTTTGCAGTTTCTGAAGGTTGAAATCGAAGTCCCCCTATCGTAAGCCATCTGGTGGCGCCTTTGGTATTGTCCCCAAACTTCCAGACAGCCGCCAAAAGTACCAGGTTGGCCACGTACATCAGCCAGTTCAGCCGAAGTAAGTAGCTGTAGTCGAAAAAGGAGAGGATAACCATCAAAACTACACCTGCCGCCACCCCGGCCAATTGCTTGGTCTGCAGCGATGGCTCCGCGCTTCCTATGGCTATGACGCCTATGGCCGAAAGCGCCAATATCAGCAGAACCAGCTTAAAATCGTAATCCCGTAATCTGTATCTTTTAAACATATTTTCCTCTATGCATTATGCTCTCACGGATTCCGGCTCATTTTGCCAGATCCTTTGCCGTGACATCCACGATGGGAATATTGGCGTACAGAGAGGGCATTTTGCCTCCCCTGGCTGATTTGCTCCCCTTTGTATTGATCTGGATGTCCATATTCTCCGAATCTATCTTCATGTATTTGGACAGAACCTTTGCTATGTCTGTCTTAATCAGCTCCATTACCTCCGGCGAACAGTTGACCCTGTCGGAAATCAGCAGAATCTTTAACCTGTCTTTTGCAATCTGGCAGGAGCTTTTTCTTCGAAAAAAATGCCTCATATCCACTCCTCCTATGCCTTATGAAAGATACCGGTCACTCTGGTCCAGAATGAGATGCCCTTGTCAAAATTCAGATAGGGCACTTCCTTTCCCTCCACCCGATGTACTACGTTAGCGTAAGCCTGTCCCGCCGGGGAGCTGCTCCCAACTACGGGCTCGCCCTGGTTTGTGGCGACCACGACGCTCTCATCGTCCGGTATGATGCCGATCAGCGGTATGGCCAGGATATCCACCACATCCTGAGAGGACATCATATCCCCACGTCTGACCATATCCATCCGCAGTCTGTTGATAATCAAGTTCATCTGTTTGAAGCCGTTGGCCTCCAGCAGGCCGATGATACGGTCCGCGTCCCTGATGGCGGATACCTCCGGGGTAGTCACCACTAACGCCCGGTCCGCACCGGCGATGGCATTCTGGAAGCCCTGCTCGATGCCTGCCGGGCAGTCCAGGAGAATATAGTCGAACTGTTCTTTCAGATGCTCTATCACTTTCACCATCTGGCCCGGTGACACCGCCGACTTGTCCCTGGTCTGGGCGGAGGGCATCAGATACAGCCCAGGATGACGCTTGTCGCGGATCAATGCCTGCTTCACCCGACAGTTTCCCTCCACCACGTCCACCAGATTGTAGACGATGCGGTTCTCCAGACCCATGACCACGTCCAGGTTGCGCAGCCCTATATCCGTATCGATGAGACAGACTTTCTTTCCGAGCTTCGCCAGACCCGTTCCCACGTTTGCGGTCGTGGTGGTCTTGCCCACGCCGCCTTTCCCTGAAGTGACGACAATGACTTTGGAGCCTTGCTGCTCCGAGGAAAATTGCTTTTCCATGGAACTCTTTTTTTCCATTTTTCCTGTCCTCCGGCATAAATATTTGTCAGTCGTCCTCCAAACACCTCCAGATGCCTGCAGGCCTATGGCCTGCCCTGCAAAATCAGAAGCTGCTCAGCAAATCTTTGGTAAGCGCTTCAACTATGACTCGGTCGTTCTTCACATATGCGATTTTCGGTCGTACCTTGGGTTTAATCCCCCATCTTGGCGTTCTTGTACCTGGTTTATATTTGAAATCGCCGATTCTGATTCTCTCCGGCTCCATTTCAAACGCTGCTATGAAAGCTCCCTCCCGCCCGTTGCCTCCCGCATGGGCTTTCCCATAGAGTCCTCCCAATATGATTATGTTCTTGGCGCTGATGATGCTGCTCCCCGGATAAATGTCACCCAGCATGATGATGCTGTTCTCCGTCTCCAGCACTTCCCGGTCCTTTAGATCACCCCGGAAGAACTGGCCCTCCGGTTTCTGCTCCATGGCCTCTGTAGTGCGCTCCAGCGCTCTGACGAAATTTTGATTCACTGTGTCATCTTTCTCCACAATACAGGCGACATTGATGTCGCTGTTGTCGCGGATCGTATCCAGTATCCGAATCTCCTCCATATCCGTCACGGCACGTCCGTCTATGGACAATGCCATAGTGACATTGCCGAAGAAATTCCTCGCGTCGGAGAACTTGTACCCGATCTCTTCCAGCAGGTTTTCAAATGGCATCTCCGCATTCAGATATAGCGCAATCCCGTTGGGAAAGCTTTTAATGATGACCGCTTCTCTCATAATCCGTTCCGCTCCTGTTTTCAGTGCTCATTGGTGATACCGCCGTCCGGCTCGTCTGCCGTACCGGTGATCAGCTCATCTTCCTCCGCCAGCCCATAATAGTATTTCACAATATTCCTTGTGGCCTGGGCCGCGTGGTCACCGGCGTATCCAAAAGGAATTCGCGTGACGATGGCAATCTCCGGCTCTTCGTAAGGCGCATAGCAGGTAAACAGCGCGTGGCTAGGCCTGGTCTCAATCTGCTCCGCCGTTCCGGTCTTGCCTGCCACGTTTACAGCCAGATTGCTGAAATAGCTCTTGTTCTCCACTACCTGGCGCATGCCCAGATGGATGGCATCCCAATATTCCGCGGGCATGTCGATGGTATTGCGAAGCTTAGGCTGGAATTCCTCCACCAAATTGCCCTCCGAATCCATAATCTTGTCCAATAAAGTCAGATCATAGCAGTAACCGCTGTTGGCAACCGCATTTACATATTTCGCCATCCCTGTCAGTGTATAGCTGTTGCTGCCCTGGCCGATCGCGGAACGCACCGGGTCCTCGGTGGATACATTGGGCGATGCCTCGGATATCTCAATGCCCGATTTCTCCGTTAGGCCAAACAACTCCGAGTACTTGTACAGAACATCCAGCCCTTCCGTCTCGTTATATGTGCCGGAACCCATGGAGAGCTCATATCCTATATCGTAGAAATAGCAGTCGCAGGAGTCCCGAATCGCCGAGACCAGGGTTTCGTTCTGGTGGCCGTACCGGTTCCAGCAGCTGGGAGAGGGCTCGATCTCGGTGAAAATACCTTTACAGCTGATGACGGTGTCCGTATCCACCGTCCCCTCCATCAGACCCGCCGCCGCGGACAGCATCTTGTAGGTAGACCCCGGCGCCGCCGCGTACTGGGTGGCATAATTATACTGGGGGTTGGATTTATCCGCGTTCAGCTGTGCATAGTATTCCGCGTCTATGGAATTGGCCATTTTATTGTTGTCATAGCCCGGGTAAGACACCACGGCCAGAATATCCCCCGTATTTACATCCGTAACCACACAGGATGCGTTGCAGGGGTCCAGCGCCAGCTGCGCAGGCGTAATGTCCAGATGATCTATCCGGTTCATCATGAACTGATACGCGCTCATTCTCCCTTCAAAGACAGCCTCTCTCTCGTCCTCCGGGATCTGAATTTGATTCTGTTCACAGAGAATCTGGCACACCTGTCTGCCGCTTATGGTATCGTTCAAAAGCATATATTTGAAAAAGCGTTTCTGGAATTCCGTGTTGTTGTTTACCATGACAATGATATAGTCCAGAATCTTGTCATAGATTTCCGCCGAGTCGGAATATTTTGCGTCCAGCTCCAGCTTGCTCACATCAATCCAGTTTTGGGAAATGCAGTATTTCAGGTACTCGCATAGGCTGATGACTTCATCCGTAGCCCACGCGATCTGGGTGGCATCATCCGAGACCACCGCGTCCGCCATAATGATGCCGTTACGCCTCAGCAGCGCCACGATATTGCTCTGATAGACCTGGTATTCCTTGGACAGCTGCTTGTAGGGAGTCAGACCCTCCGTCAGTTCAAAGCGCAGTCTCTCATATACCTCCTCCCTGTAGGCCAGGTAGGCCGCGTACACTTCCTGCTCCGTCTCCAGGGCGTCCTCCTCGGCCATGGCTTTCATATCGATGACCGAATTGTCGAACATGGTAAAGTACACGTCGTATATGGGAATTTTGATAGCGCTGCTGTCCGCATTCTTTGCCGGGATATATTCCTTGGCATTGATGACCTTGCTGGACACCAGACCGGCCAGCTTTTGCTCCAGAATATGGTAAACGGCCTCTGTCAGGTCCTTGTCAATGGTCAGATAGACGTCCTGGCCTGCCTTGGCCTCCCTGCGCTCCTCAATGGAGATGACCTTGCCCATATTGTCGACAATGACCTTTTCATATCCCTTTTCTCCCTGGAGCGTGGTCTCCAGATAGGCCTCTATGCCGCTCTTGCCCACCACATCATTGATATTGTAGACATCGCTTCCCTTTCCCTGCTCCTCCATCTGGCTGTTTAAGTCGGCCAGCTCGTCGGAAGAAATCTTGCCCGTATATCCCAGCACATGTGCAAAGTATTCGGAGTCCACATATCTGCGCACCGTGTCCGCTTCTATGGTGACGCCGGGCAGGGACTGGGCATTCTCCATGATGACAGCCACGGTCTTCTCGTTTACATTTGTGGCCACGGTGGTACCGATGTATTTCCGAAAGGAGGTCAGATTCATGGCGTAGCGGATGGTGACCATCTTCAGCCAGTCCTCCTTGCTGTAGCCATCCCCCACCAGAAACTTGCTTTTGGTATTGTCAGGTTCCTCATAGTTTCCGATGGCAAAGTGGCCGGTGCCGCTCAGATATTCCATAATGTCGTCCGGCGTGGCGCTGCGCTCCTCGTGCTTCAGATCCCCCACCTCAATCCTGCCATACACATCCGCCAGAAATCGCAGGAGACTCACGCCCTCCACGGAATACTGGTATTCCCCGTCCTCGTTTAGGAAAATCTTAAAATCCGTGATGCACTTATCGCCGTTTTTCTCAATCATCTGAATCAGTCGGTAGACGGTTTCGTTGAGTCTTGTGTTCTTAAGTCTTCCCGATTCAAACACATCCTCTATCTTCACGGAATAGGCCAGCTCGTTATAGGCCAGTGGATTGCCGTTTCTGTCGTAGATATTGCCTCTGGTGCTGGCAATGTCCCGGGTCTTCTCTATCTCCAGAACGAATTCCTCCAGATATTCCTCCCCGTGGACAATCTGCAGATCAAAGCAGCGGTAAATCAGAATGCCGGCAAACAGACAGAATATCACCGTGAACACTGTCAGCCTGCTGGTCACGATTCCAATCAGTTTTTCCTTGAACTCATCAAACAAATTTCTGTGCTCTCTTTCTCTCGTATCCCTCCAGCTTCTCGTTCACTTTCAGGATAACCGGATAAAAAAATAATGTCACGACAATGGTGTATAAAGCTTCCGGCAGGATAATGTGCAGAAAATAATACGAAAATTCAAACCTGCCCCGAAGCATAAAAGTCAAAATGTAGCATATGATTCCATAGGACAGATCGCTCACCACGATCAAAGCCAGAGGAAGCTTTATGTCCTCCGGGTAAAAGAGCCTGCAAAACTTCCCGTTCAGATAACCTATGTACATCAGCAGCAAGGCGTAAAAGCCTAAAAAACCGCCGAAAAAAATATCGCTCATAAGCCCGCAGAAAAAGCCGATCAGCAGCCCCTCCCGCTCTCCCCGCATGAACCCGAAAGAGGAGGTCAGGACAATCATAAGATTCGGTATGATACCCGCCAAAGCCAGACTGTCAAAAACGCTGCACTGCAGGACAAAGCATACGATGATGAAAACTGTCACAACTATTTTTCGAAGCATATGCACTCCTCCCGGGGCTTTCGGTTCACTCCTCCACGGCCTCTTTTCGATCCGTGATGATCAGGACCTCCCCCAGATGCTCGAAGTCTACCGCCGGTATGATTTCGCCTGATTTCGTCAGATTATTGGCATCCTTATTGATGGAGCTGATATACCCGATCAGAATGTTCGGCAGATATTTATCGCTGATGTTAGAAGTGACTACCTTGTCTCCTTCCCGCACCATGTTCTGTCCGTCCACCAGCTGGCTGAAAGTAATACAGCCGCCAGCCATCAGCCTGAGATCACCGGTCACGGTCATATTGTCCTCGGTGGAGAGCGTCATGGCGCTCACATGGACATTGTCCGATATGATGGCCGTCACCCGAGACCACCCCGGCCCCACAGAAGTGATCCGGCCTACGAGGCCTCCCTGGGCAATGACGTTCATATCCACTGCCAGGCCGTCCTCCTCCCCCTTGTCGATCAGGAACGAGGAATACCAGTTGCCGGAATCCCTGCCTATGATTCTGGCTCCCACCTTGTTGTACTCCGCGTACTGTCCGTCCAGGTCAAACAGCTCCCTGAGCTTGTTCAATTCATATTTGTCCTGCTGCAGCAGCGTGTTCTCCTCCACCAGCGCCGCCACCTCTGCTTTCAGCTGAGCGTTCTCGTCCAGCAGCTTTCTGATCTGGACCAGCTCCTCGGAACGGTTGGAGAGCCATCCGCCCACCTTTTCGATTCCCTGCTGAAAAGGCACGATCACATATCCCACCACCACATTCAGCGGCCGGTTGAATGCATCCGTGCCAAAGGTGATCAGCATCAGAACGGTACAGAGCACCGTTAAAATAAAAAGGAGGTATTTACTCGGCAGGGTAAACCGCTCTCCTTTTCTCTTTATGACCGGACTCATTTACTCATCCCTTCAATCGCGTATGCTACGGATTTATAGTTGTCGTCCTTGATGATCTTGGAAAGCCCCAGCACCACGCTCGTAAGGGGATTGTCCGCCACGTTCACTTTCAGCCCGGTCCCGGCGGCCAGACGGTCCGCCAGATGGCTGATCTGAGAAGCGCCCCCTGTCAGATAGATCCCCTGACGGTAGATGTCCGCCGCAAGCTCGGGGGGCGTCCGCTCCAGAATCACCTTTACATTGTCTATAATGGAAGCGAAATGCTCTTCTATACATTCCACCACCAGCTTGGTAGGGATCTCCCGCTCTATGGGAAGCCCGGTGACAATGTCTCTGCCGTAAACAATGGCACCCTTGCCCTCTTTCTCCAGATCCTTTAGGGAAATCTTGACGGATTCGGAAGTCCTCCCTCCGATGATCAGGCTGAACTCTTTCCGCACCGCAGCCCGAATCGCTTCATCGAATTTCAGGCCCCCTGCTTTGATCAGACGGCTGAGTACGATACCGCCCAGAGACAGTATGGAAATCTCCGTGGTCTCATAGCCCACATTGACTACCAGCACACCCTGGGAATTCTTCACGTCAATGTCCATTCCCAGACCGTCTGCCACGGCCTTTTCCACCACCATAATTTTCTTCGCCTTCACATTGGCATATTTGATCAGATCGTAAAAGGCACGTTTTTCCACATCCGTCACATCCGTGGGCACTGCGATATAGAAATCCGCCTGCTTGCACGTCCCTTTCTGCAGGTCGCTTACGAAGTACCGTACCAGCGTCTCCATATTCTTGATATCCGCAATGACGCCATTGGTCAGGGGATAGGAAATATGAATGTTGCCGGGAGCTTTCTCATACATCTCAAAAGCAGAGTTCCCATATGCAAACAGAACTTTCTTATTTTCTATGGCGATCATGTTCTTTTCTACCATGATACTGTCGTCGCCCCTGCTGTAAATCTTGATGTTGTTGGTACCCAAATCGATACCGAATGCATTGTATGCCAAAATGACAACCCCTTTCTAATCGTAAAAACTTTCGCCCTGCCTATGAAAACCATGCCTGTTCCTTAAAGCTGACATAACAGTTGTCGCCGATAATGACATGATCCAGAAGACGGATTCCCATTCTCTCCCCTGTCTCTCTCACATTGCCGGTAAGCTCCTTGTCGGACAGGCTGGGGGTGGGATCACCGCTGGGATGGTTATGCACCAGCAGGATATTCACTGCCCGGCTCTCCAGCGCTGCCAGGAAAATCTCCCTGGGAGAGATCAGCGACATATTGACGCTCCCCTCCGAGAGCTTTCTCTCACAGATCAGCTGGCCCTTGGCGTCCACACAGGCTAGCATCACGCACTCGGTGTCCCGGTGCCGCAGCTTTTCCATGAAGTAGGCCGCCACCTGGCCGGAGCTGGTGAAGTTCAGACCCTCCCTGGCCTTTGCCATGCTCATCCGCATGGAAAGCTCTGTCAGACATTTCAGCCGGACAGCCTTTACCTCACCGATGCCTTTAATGCTCATAAGCTCGTCCAAAGTCACGTCATACAGCCCCAAAAGCCCCTCTTTGGGATATCTGGCCAGGCTCATGACTTCCTCCGCTACTTTCAGCACGTGATTGTCTCTTGTACCGGTGCGCAGAATGATCGCCAGCAGTTCTGTCTCCGTAAGGTTCTCGGGTCCGAACCGCAGAAATCTTTCACAGGGAAGCTCCGCCGCTGTTATCAAAGCGTCTTTTGTCGAAATCCTTTTCCTCGGAGTATTCTTCTTCGGAATGCTCCTCTTTCCCGGAATGTCCTTTTTGCGTGGAATGTCTTTCTTCCGTGGAATGTCTCTTTTCCACGCTTTCGTCTTCTCGTCGAAATACTTTTCTTCCGCGGAATACTCCTCTTCCATGGAATGTCTTTCTTCCACGGAGTGCCTTTCTTCCATGAAATGCTCTCTTTCCGCGGTAAGATCTTCTTCCACGGAATGCTCTTCTTCCATGGAATGCCTTTCTTCCATGAAATGCTCCTCTTCCATGAAATGCCGTTCGTTCAAGTCCATGCGTCTCCTTTCCCTTCTCCGACGCATCTTGTGCGGCTTCTTCCCGCAGCCGCCCGTGGACTATCTGATAAAACGATATACTACCAGCGCGATTACGACACCTATGACACTTGCTATGGTTATATTGATTGTCAGACCAAAGGTCAGAACAACAAACCCTAAATCAAGCACGGCAGGTGAACTCATCCCGAAAGACTGCCCATAGTTCAGAAACGTGCCCGAAAAATAAGTGCCGATAAATCTGCCGATGACGAATCCCACCAGTATCAGTACCAGCAGTACCCAGTTTATCTTCCTCAAACCGATACCTCTTCCTTCTTTTGTCTGTCGCATCCGTAGCAAAAAGACGCCGCATACCTACGAAAAAACCCCATGTGGCTGGATGATTCTTCCTGTACGCACGTTTCTATAGTATCACAAAAAACATAAGCTGTACACAAAAATCATAGATTTTATTTTGAGTTTTTTCTACACAATGCTACAGCTTTAAGCGGTTTTTATCCAGCAATCCCCTGTTTACCAGGGACTGGAGGGATTTCAGAATGCCGAATTTCCCGTGGGGCCAGGTGAGCCCTCCCTGGAAATACACCGCGTAAGGAGGCTTGATGGGCGCGTCCGCGGAGAGCTCTATGGAGGAACCCGACACGAAAGCCCCCGCCGCCATGATGACCTGGGAATCGTACCCTGGCATGTCCCAGGGCTCCGGTGTCACATGGCTGTCCACTGGCGCAGCCGCCTGAATGCCCTGGCAGAAAGCGATGACCGCCTCCGGCGTGCCAAATGTCACGGCCTGTATGATGTCATGCCTGCTCTCGCTGCCGTCCGGCACCACACCGTAGCCCAGACCCTGGTACAGATTGGCCGCGAAGACCGCAGACTTCAGGGCGCTGGCCGTCACCGTGGGAGCCAGGAACAGGCCCTGGTAGAAGTCTTTCAGGATGCCCAGGGAAGCTCCCACCTCCTTACCCAGCCCCGGGGAGGTGAGCCGGAACGCCGCGTTCTCCACGCATTCCTTTGTGCCCGCGATATAGCCTCCGATGGGAGCCAGGCCCCCTCCTGGATTCTTGATCAGGGAGCCCACCACCATGTCCGCGCCCACATCGCCGGGCTCCGTGGTCTCCACAAACTCCCCGTAGCAATTGTCCACCATGCAGATGACATCCGGCTTGATCCCTTTCACAAAGGCGATCAGCTCCCCAATCTGCCCCACGGAAAAGGTGGGCCTGGTCTGGTAGCCCTTGGAGCGCTGGATGGTCACCAGGCGGGTGCGGGGGCCTATGGCCTCTCGGATCGCTTCATAGTCAAAGCTTCCGTCCGCCTGCAGCTGCACCTGTCTGTAGCTTACGCCGTATTCCGCAAGGGAGCCCTTGGAGGGCCGGATGCCGATGACCTCCTCCAGGGTGTCATAAGGCTTTCCCACAGGGGAGAGCAGCTCGTCTCCGGGGCGGAGATTGCTCATCAGGGCCAGGGCCAAAGCGTGGGTGCCGCAGGTGATCTGGGGGCGCACCAGCGCGTCCTGGGTGTGGAAAATTTTCGCGTAGACTGCCTCCAGGGTATCCCTGCCCAGGTCATTGTAGCCGTATCCGGTGGTGCCCAGCAGACAGGCCTCGCTGACCTGGCATTCCTGCATGGCTTTCACCACTTTCAGCTGATTGTATTCCGCAATTTCATCGATCTCCAGGAAGCGCCCCGCCAGCCTTTTCAGGACCCTTTCCCCGTATGCGTAGACTTCGCCGTCAATGCCCATTTGGGCGTAGATACTCTGTGTTTCTGCCATACTTCTTGCCGCCAGCCGGCAGCCCTCCTTATCTTTCTGTCTGTCCTGCGCTTTGCTTTTCAGGGCAGCAGGAACCGCTCCCGGACTTTCCGAAGCCCCATGAAATGCCCCTTGCCTGCAGCTCTTCCAGCATAAATTCCAGCATTCGCTCCTCATTCCGGTCAAATTTTTCCTTGTCCACCCAGATGACCTCTCTCTCCCGGCGAAACCAGGTGAGCTGTCTCTTTGCGAAATGCCTGGTATCCCGCTTGACTGTCTCCACGGCCTCCTCCAGAGAGACCTCCCCCTCCAGATAAGCCAGGATTTCCTTATAGCCAAGTCCCTGCATGGAGACCATGCCTCTGCGGCATCCCATCTCCCGCAGTCGCTCCACCTCGGCTACAAGCCCCTGTACAAGCATCTCGTCCACCCGCTTCCCGATATTCTCATAAATGCGCTCCCGTCTGTCGTTGAGCACAAAGTAGCAGGCATTGTAGGCGGATTCCTTTTCGCGCTCCCTCTCATTATGGCGCGATATGGGTTCCCCCGTCAAATAAAAAAATTCTAAAGCTCGTATGACACGCTTTCGGTTGTTTGGATGTATGGCCTCCGCGGAGTCCGGATCCGCCTTACGCAGCATATCATGAAGATATGCCGGCCCCCTTTCCCGGGCCAGCTCCTCCAGCCAAGCCCTGTATGCCCCGTTTTCCGCTTCTGCCTGTGTGTCGCTTTCTGCCGGACAAGACTGTGTCCCGCCGGAGCCGAACTCAATGTCCCGCAGCAGCGCCTGGACATAGAAGCCCGTGCCCCCTGTCACTATGGGGATGTGCCCTCTCCCATAGATGCCGGGAAGACACTGCTCGCATTTCTCCTTGAATACAGCCACGCTGAAGTCCTCCCAGGGCTCCAGAATGTCTATCATATGATGGGGAATCCCCTGCATCTGCGCCGCCGTGATCTTGGCGGAACCGATGTCCATGTGGCGGTACACCTGGCAGGAATCCGCCGAGATGATCTCGCCTCCTATGGCCTTGGCCAGGGCGATCGACAACTTTGTCTTCCCCACCGCCGTAGGACCGGACAGGATGACCATGGGAGGCTTGCCGCCCGGCCTCCCCGGCGCGCCTGCAGACATGCGGCCGACCTGTATCTTGTCCGGAATGTCCCTGTCCGCTGTCTTAAACCTGTCTGAACCCATCTCCGTCTCCTCCCTGTCTCTTCCTCCGCTGTCAGCTTACGATCCGCTTGAATTTCCGCTCCATCTCCGTCCTTGTCATGGCTACAATGGTAGGCCTGCCGTGGGGACAGTTGTAAGGATTGTCCAATGTCAGCAGCTCGTCGATCAGCGCCTCCGCCTCCGGCACGCTTAATTTATGATTCCCCTTTACGGCGGCTTTGCAGGACATGGACGCAATCTTTTCTTCCACGGCCCGGATACTGCCGAAACCGTTTCCGTCCAAAAGGCTGTCCAGCACTTCCAGGAACATTCCTCTCTCGTCACAGCCGTACAGATCCACCGGGACGCCGCGCAGGGCATACTCACTGCCGCCGAAAGCCTCAGTCTCAAAGCCCAGAGCCGCGAATGTATCCAGATGCTCTTTCAGGACAGCCTCCTCCTGACCGGAAAGACTGACGATCACCGGCGGCATCAGTCCCTGGGACAGCACGTTCCTATCCCGGTACCGCCTCATCAGCCGTTCGTAATTGACTTTCTCGTGAGCCGCATGCTGATCCACCATCAGCAACCTGTCTTCAAACTCCACCAGCCAGTAGGTGTCGAAGACCTGGCCGATGATACGAAAGCGGCTGCGGTTCTCCCGGGTAAGAATCTTTTCCTGGAAAAAGTCCATCTGCCGGCCGCTGTATGTCTCCTGCATGGGCGAGGTCTCCTCCCCGGCGCCCTCCCGGACTGTGGGGCATGTCTCCTCCCGCCTCCGACAGTCCGGGGATATGTCAGCGGACACCCCCGGCGAAGCCAAATCCTCCTGCACGGCTGTCGGCTGCCGTTTCGTCCCACAGGAAAGACCTGACGGAAAATCCTCTGCTGGAGACTCCTCCTGAATCTCCGTGGTCTCCGTAAAGAAAATTTCTTCCTCTGTCCCGGCATCCGGCCCGGAACCGGTTTGTGTCGGATTTTCCGGCTCTGTATTGTCCTTTGGGGGCTCCGGCGAAACGGCAGTTTGGCCTTTCACCCGTTCCCACACGGGATTGCCGGAGAATGCTTTCGGCCCCTCCGGCACGTATCTGGCCTCCTCCATGACCCGGTAGGCGTCACTCCGTCTGTGTTCAAAGGGTTCCGGAGCGGCATTCCTCTCCTGCTCCTTTTTCTCGGCCTTGTCGGCCGCCCTCAGCTCCCGCTCCGTGGAAAGCATAGCCTGCGGAATCATCTCCCGGTTTCGCAGCGCGTCCTGCACTGCCTGGGTGAGGAAATTGCCGAAGCCGATTGCGTCGTCAAATCGCACATCCATCTTCGTCGGGTGCACGTTCACGTCCACCCTCCCGGTATCCATAGCGATGTGCAGCACACAGAAAGGAAACTTATGCTGCATCAAGTATTCCTTATAGCCCTCTTCCAGGGCCCTGGACACCACATTGCTGCGGACAAATCTGCCGTTGATAAAATAAATCTCAAAGTTGCGGTTGGAGCGCACCTGGACAGGCTTCCCCAGATACCCCTCCACCCGCACTCCGTTTCGTTCCGCCCGGATGGGCAGCAGCTCTCTGGCTGCGTCCCGCCCGTAGATGCGGTATATGACTTCTTTTAAATCCCCGTTGCCCGAAGTATGGAATTTCATCTGGCCCCCTGCCAGCAGTTTAAACGAGATGTCCGGCCGGGACAGCGCAAGATGCTCCATCAAATCCGCGATGTAGCCGCCCTCCGTCACAGGCTGCTTCAGGAATTTCCGCCGCACGGGCGTGTTGAAAAAGAGATTCCGCACCAGAAAAGTGGTCCCTTCCGGCGCACCCACCTCCTCAAACGCCGTCTCCTTAGCCCCCTCCAGAAGAATCCTGCTTCCCGTAATGCTGTCCGCGGTTTTGGTGATAACCTCCACCTTTGCCACCGCCGCAATGCTGGAAAGCGCCTCCCCCCGAAAGCCAAGGCTGGAAAGCCGCATCAGATCGCCGGCATCCTCTATCTTACTGGTGGCATGCCGCAGAAAAGCCGTGCGCAGCTGCCCTCTCTCCATGCCGCAACCGTTGTCCGTCACACGGATCAGCTCGATTCCGCCGCCCTTTATCTCCACTGTCACCGCGCCGGCCCCTGCGTCGATAGCGTTCTCCACCAGCTCTTTCACCACGCTGCTGGGCCGCTCCACCACCTCTCCCGCGGCAATCTTGTCAATGGTCTCCGAATCCAGAATATGTATCTGCGCCATATATATCCTCTTTTCCCGCCAGTCCCCGTCTGTGACTGCTCTCCGATGTTTCCCGCACTTTCCACCATGCCTCCGCAGCCGGCACGGGGCCCTGCTCACACTATACTTTCCAGCGATTCTTTAACTTATTCTGCAGCCGGTACAGCACATTCAGAGCATCGATGGGAGCCAGGGTGTTCACCTCCACCTCCATCAGCTCTTTCAGCACGTCCTCGTCCTTTACCGTGTCGAAGAGGGACATCTGGGACAGCTCGATGTCGTCCGGCTTAGGCTGCTTTTTGGTCTTGGTGTCTTTCACATCTACGGAAATGTCCTGTATCTTTTTAATGACGTCATTGTCCGTCAGCTGTTCCGCGATTTCTTTCGCCCGGTCTATCACCATGTCCGGCACGCCGGCCAGCTTGGCCACCTGGATTCCGTAGCTTCTGTCCGCGCCTCCCTTTATGATCTTCCGCAGGAAGACAATATCGTCTCCACGCTCCTTTACGGCAATGCAGTAATTGTTCACATTGCTCATCTTTCCCTCCAGCTCCGTCAGCTCGTGATAATGGGTGGCAAACAAGGTCTTCGCCCCCAGGAGCTTGCGGTTGCTGATATGCTCGATCACTGCCCATGCTATGCTGAGCCCGTCAAAGGTGGACGTGCCCCGGCCGATTTCATCCAGGATCAGGAGACTGTTGGACGTGGCATTCCGCAGAATATTGGCCACCTCGTTCATCTCCACCATAAAGGTGGACTGTCCGCTGGCCAGGTCGTCGGAAGCCCCCACCCTGGTAAAAATCCTGTCCACTATGCCGATGTTAGCGCTGCCGGCAGGCACGAAGCATCCGATCTGCGCCATCAGCACGATCAGTGCCGTCTGGCGCATATAGGTGGACTTCCCCGCCATATTGGGCCCGGTGATAATGCTGATGCAGTGCTTATTGTTGTCCAGGAAAGTATCGTTGGCAATGAACATGTCATTGGTGATCATCTGTTCTACTACAGGGTGTCTTCCGTCCTTGATGTCGATGACGCCCTTTTGATTCAGAGACGGCCTCACATAGTGATTCCGCTCCGACACCAGAGAGAGGGAGGCGTACACATCCAGCCTTGCCACTGCCTTTGCTGTACCCTGGATGCGTTCCATCTCCATGGCGATGGAATCCCTTATCTTACAGAACAGGTCATACTCCAGCGTGGTCAGCTTGTCCTCGGCGTTTAAAATCGTATCCTCCAGCTCCTTGAGCCTGGGCGTGGTATACCGCTCCGCATTGGCCAGCGTCTGCTTGCGGATATAGTCTTCCGGTACCAGATTCTTATAGGAATTGGTCACCTCAAAGTAATAACCGAAGACCTTGTTGTATTTAATCCGCAGATTCTTGATGCCCGTCCGCTCTCTGTCAGTCTCCTCCAGCTGCGCCAGCCACTGCTTTCCGTCACGCTTGGCGCGGCGCAAAGTGTCCACGGTCTCGTCGAAACCGTCCTTGATCATGCCTCCCTCCCTGATGGACACCGGGGGATCGTCCTCAATGGAGGCCTGTATCAGCTGAAAGATATCCTGCAGCCCGTCAATACGCGCCTCGATCTCCTGCAGCTCCCGGCAGGAGAAGCCTTTCAGCACCGATTTCACGGCGGGAAGCATCTCCAGGGAATTGCGGAAAGAGATAAAGTCCCTGGGATTGGCCGTCTTGTAAGTGACCTTGCTCAGCAGACGCTCCAGATCGTAGACGGCATTCAAATACTCCCGGATCTCATCCCTGGTGACGCTTTCTCTCCCCAGCTCCTCCAGGGCATCCAGGCGCTTTTCCATCTCTTCCCTGTCCACCAGAGGCTGCTCCAGCATGCTCCTGAGAAGCCTCCCGCCCATGGCGGTCCTGGTCTTGTCCAGCACCCAGAGCAGAGAGCCCCGCTTCTGCTTTTCCCGCATGGTCTCGGTCAGTTCCAGATTCCGCCTGGAGGAACTGTCCAGCAGCATATATTTATTGGTCAGGTAAGGGTTCAGATGTGTGAAATGGACCAGGTCCGTCTTCTGAGTGTCATACAGATACTGCAGAAGCGCGCCTGCGGCCGTCATCCCCGTAGGGAAGTCCTCAATGCCCAGCCCGATCAGCGTATTGACCTTAAAATGGCGCAGCAGCAGTCTCCTGCATCCGTCGTCGTCAAACAGATGGGGCTCCAGCGCGTTAACGGATATATGGTATCTGCCCCGCAGCTCCTCCACGTCATAGCCGCTGACCAGAAAAGCCTCGTTGCAGATAACCTCCGAGGGCTCGTATTTCATCAGCTCATCGTTCAGCTTCTTTAAGTCCTCCACCTCAGTGAGATAATAGTCCCCCGTGGTGACATCCGCCGCGGAAATGCCGATTTTCGTGGGCGTATAGGCAATGCACATGAGAAAATTGTTCCTGGACTCCTCCAGAGACTGCATATTCAGGTTCGTCCCCGGGGTCACAATGCGGATCACCTCCCTCTTTACCAGTCCCTTGGCCAGCTTGGGATCCTCCACCTGTTCGCAGATGGCCACCTTATAGCCCTTGCTGACCAGCCTGGTCAAATAGGTTTCCACCGCGTGAAAAGGAACGCCGCACATGGGCGCCCGTTCCTCCAACCCGCAGGACTTTCCCGTCAGGGTGAGCTCCAGCTCCTTAGACACCGTCTTGGCATCCTCAAAAAACATTTCATAAAAATCTCCCAGCCGGTAAAAAAGAATGCAGTCGGCATACTGTTTCTTGGTCTCCAGGTATTGCTGCATCATGGGAGTAAGTTCTTCTACGGGAATCTGTTCAGGCATCTCTCTGCTCCTATTCTTCTGTCGTACATCGTCTCAGGCGGAATACTTTCCTCCGCCCGAATCCGTTTCTTCTAAAATATAAAAGACGAATATACAACGCGTTGTACATTCGCCCCTATTCTAACACAAAATATGGGAATTGTCCAGTTCAGCCCTGTCAGTCTACAGGGTTGTTTCACGAAACATCACTAACCGTGCCGATCTTGAAAATCGGGGATTGTCTGCTTCAGTCATGTGATGCATTTCTCTTATTCCCCCTAT
>JAAWOU010000039.1 GCA_022799755.1 Lachnospiraceae bacterium | reverse complement strand
CTCGACAAGGCCACCATGGAGGCCAATGAGCTGCGGACACAGGCCTCCCGCTATACGGAGGACAGGCTCTCCGAGCTGGATTCCATCGTATCCTCAGCCATCCAGTCCGCCAATACCGACTATGACCGTCTCCTGGGTTCTCTGAGTCAGTACCGTGACCTGATTCAGTCCAATCTGCAGTCTCTGCGTCCCGCGGAAGACCTGGGGATGCATTTGGATGACCCTGACGACAAATTGGATGTGCTGTGAGAGACGGATTATTCCCGCATGGAGAAAGCCTTGCATTCAACAGAAGCATTGCATTCACAAAACCAGTTTCGTATGGAACGAGAGCATTCCAAGGGAGCTGGTTCTTTCCATATACAGACTTCTGCCGTCTGGCGCCCGGGATATTTCGGGCCGTCACCGCAGAAACGAGCCGGGCAAAAGGAAGAACCAGCCCAGATAGAAAAGGCCGGTGAGCGCGGTCAGCATGATTTTATGTAAGACGTAATCCCCGACGGATAAGTCCGAGCCGCCGATGCAGCTGTAGGTTTGGGCGATGCAGGAGAGTCCGCCGAAAGAGAGCGCCAGCAGGCTGAACAGTGCAGAGAAACCGTTCCGCGCAGGAAGCCCGCTTTGCAGGGCAGCGTCCCACAGCTGCCGCAGGCCGCCCGTGATTTCCAAGAGAGGCGCAAGCAGGGGCAGGGGCCCGCCAAACAGGATATGGGGAATCAGGTTCAGCAGATTAAACAGAATCATATAGCCTCCCAGAGAGAGCATGCTCTGCACCGAGGCCTGGATGGAATTGTGGGTTTCCTCCAGAAGCCTTTCGCCCAGAGAGATCCCCCGATTCTCACAGGCCGCCACAAAAGCCCCATATCCTTTCATGTCCTCCCCGGGTGAAAGGGAGATATCCCGAAAGCGCGTATAGCGCAGCGCCAAACCGTACAGGAGCGGAATCCCGTACATGCCGAAGAGGTAGGGCAGCACAAGCTCTCTTCCGATCAAGGGCAGCGCAAAGCTGCAGAAGTAGACCGGACCGATATTGTTGCAGAAAGCCAGGAGATATTCCGCCTCCCTTTTGACAATCATCCCCCGCTGATACAAATCATCCACCACTCTGGCGCCCATGGGGAAGCCGCAGAGAAATCCCATCAGCATGGCGTAGCATACGTTCTTCCGCACTTTGTACAGGGGCCTGACGATTGGGTAGATCACCATGGCGGCTTTGTCCGTAAGCCTCATCCTTACCATGATGCCGGACAATATCATGAACGGCAGAAGAGAGGGAATCATTTTATCGAACCACAGTCCCAGTCCCGTGGCGGCATAGAACAGGCTCAGCCGGGAATGGCTCAGGATACAGCCAAGCAGCGCCAGAAACAACACAGTCAGTACTTTCATTTGGAAATATCCTTTTTGATACTATATGCGCGGCTGCATTCGCGCATTCCGTAAGAGGGCAGATTATGCGTCTTGACAGATTTTTATGCGAACTGAATATGGGCTCCCGGAGTCAGGTCAGGAAATTGGTCCGGCAGGGCCTGGTGACGGTGAACGGCATTCCGGCTGCGAGTCCGGAGCAGAAGATTGACGAGCTCTCAGACGAAATCCGATTTCGCGGAGAAAAGCTGCAATATCGAAAATTCGTCTACTATATGATGAATAAGCCCCAGGGCGTGGTGTCCGCCAGCCGGGACAATGCACAGCGGACGGTGGTGTCGCTTCTGGGAGAGGACGCCAGGGAGGATATCTTTCCCGCAGGCAGGCTGGACAAGGATGTGACGGGACTGCTTCTGCTTACCAATGACGGGGAACTGGCTCACAGACTGCTGTCCCCCAAAATGCATGTGGATAAGACCTATCGGGCGGTTCTGGCCCATAAACTGTCTGCAGAGGATATCCGCAGACTGGAGACCGGAGTGGACATCGGCGAGGAACGGCTCACCCTGCCCGCCAGGGTGACGGTCTTGGAAAGTGCGGATGCCGACCCGGAGAATGCCGTCCTCCTTACTTTGCACGAGGGGAAGTTTCATCAGGTCAAACGGATGCTGCAGGCTGTAGACAACCAGGTAGTACAGCTCCGGCGGATTGCCTTTGGCGGACTTCGTCTGGACCCGCGATTGGCCCCCGGAGCTTACCGGGCGCTGACTCCCGAGGAGCTGGAGATCTTAAGGCGTAGCGGTGCGGAGCGCAGGCTCCCCCAGGAGGACAGGAAAAGTGAAAAAAACGTATGAAACATCGGAAAGCGGAAATCCTTTTGAGAGCCATACCGCGGAAACCGTTTTGAAAATGCATGAGATGCTGCAGGATATGGATGCCGTCATATTTGACATGGACGGCTCTCTGGTGGATTCCATGTGGATGTGGAAAGCCATAGACGTGGAGTACCTGGGCCGGTACGGCATCGGGCTTCCGGAGGATCTGCAGGCACAGATAGAGGGAATGAGCTTCGGCGAGACCGCCCTGTATTTCAAGACGCATTTCCCGATTCCGGAATCCCCGGAAGAGATCATGGAAGAGTGGAACCGGATGGCTTGGGATAAATATATGTACGAGGTGCCCCTGAAAAAGGGCATTCCGGAATTTCTGGAGGCCTGCAGGGCTTCGGGAATCCGGCTCGGCATTGCCACCAGCAATTCCAGAGTGCTGGTGGAAAACGTGGCCGAGGTACATAATCTTCGGGACTATTTCTCCTGTATCATGACGGGCACCGACGTAGAGCGGGGGAAACCGAATCCCGACATCTACCTGGCCGTGGCCCGGGAGCTTGGGGTGTCTCCCTCCCGCTGTTTGGTGTTCGAGGATATCGTAGCCGGCATCCTTGCCGGAAAAAATGCCGGCATGCGGGTCTGTGCCGTGGAGGACGAGTATTCGTCCCTGTCCAGGGAGACAAAAAAAGAGCTGGCGGACTATTATATCGAGGATTATACCGGATTGTTTCACATTCCGCCCGGAAAGGAAAACGTATGAATATCATTATCATCACAGGAGCCTCCTCCGGCATCGGCAGGGAGTTCGCAAGACAGATGGACGAACATTTCAGCCGAATCGACGAATTCTGGCTTGTGGCAAGAAGTCAGGACAGACTTCTGAAGCTGGCCGGCTCCCTGAGACACAAAACCCGAATATTTGCCATGGACATCACCCGGAAAGACTCCCTTGACATTCTTGAGGATGCCGCCTTTGAGCAAAACGCGGCGGTGCGCATGTTAATCAACTGCGCCGGTTACGGAATCATGGGAAACTTCAGCGAGCAGGACGCTTTGCTTGAGACCGGAATGATCCGCATCAACTGCGAGGCCCTCACGGATCTGACCCACCGCATGATTCCCTATATGAGATGGGGAAGCCGTATCATTCAGCTGGCCTCCAGCGCGGCTTTTCTGCCCCAGCCGGGCTTTGCGGTCTACGCCGCCACCAAAGCCTATGTGCTGCGCTTTTCAAGGGCCCTGGGGAAGGAGCTTAGAAATGCCGGCATCTATGTCACCAGCGTCTGCCCGGGTCCGGTGGATACGCCTTTCTTTGACATTGCGGAAGCCACAGGTTCTACCCTGGCCGCGAAGAAGTACATCATGGTGGACGCCGGGCAAGTGGTGTCTCAGGCCCTGAAAGATTCCTATCACAGGCGCCCCATGTCCGTGTGCAGCCTGCCCGTGAAAGCTTTTCACGTACTCTCCAAGGCTCTGCCCCACGGTATCCTCTTAAATGTTCTGGACCAGATGAAAAAGAAAGGACTCTAAGCCATGCAGCTGAAGCGATTGTTTTCCACCGATAGCGTCAAAGGGACAAAGGATTATCTGAACACCCAGAAGAAATACGAGCTTATCCGCACGGCGCTCTATTTTGCCGTCTCCCTCTCTCTGTTCGCGGCAGGATATATCCAGACACACCAAAGGGCGAATCTGCTCACCATCATCGCCGTGCTGGGCTGTCTTCCCGCCAGCAAAAGCGCCGTGGGCGCAATCATGTTCTTTCGTTTCAAAAGCTGCAGCCGGGATGCGGCCGCCAAGATCGAGCAGCATGCCGGAGCGTTAAGCTGCCTGTACGACATGGTGTTCACCTCCTACAGGAAGAATTACATGATCAGCCACATTGCCGTCCGCGGAAAGACCGTGTGCGGCTTTGCGGAAATCCAAAAAGGGTTCGACGAAAATGAATTCTACAAGCATATCGGCGATATTCTGAACATGGACGGCCATAAGAATGTCACGGTAAAAATATTTACCAATCTGTCAAAATATACGGAGCGGCTGGAACAGATGAAAGGGCTGGAGCCTGAGGAGGCCGTTACCCGGGCCCTGGTCTCCACGCTTAAGAGCGTGGCGCTGTAGGAGTTGTTGTAAGCCGCGCCGCGGCTTGGGGAGAAATCATATGCAGTCAGTAACGATCAATACCAACCAGGCTGGACAGCGGCTGGACAAGTTTTTACATAAATATCTGCCCTTAGCCGGCAGCGGCTTTCTGTATAAAATGCTGCGCAAGAAGAATATCACCCTGAACGGCAGAAAAGCCCAGGGACAGGAAATCCTCTCTGTGGGCGACCAAATATGCACCTTTTTTTCGGAGGAGACCTTTGCCAGGTTCTCCGGCCGGACCGAAGACACCGCTGTATCCGGCGGACCGAATGCCCCGGAGGAAAGACTTCTGAGAGATTATACCGCCGCCTATGAGAGGCTTGGGGGGATCGGCGTGCTGTATGAGGATGAGGACTTTCTGATTCTCAATAAGCCCTCTGGCATCCTGACCCAGAAAGCGGCCCCGGAGGACCTAAGCCTGAACGAGTGGATGATCGGCTATCTTCTGGCAAAAAATCCCTCTCTTGCGGGGGAACTTCCCACCTTTCGTCCCTCTGTCTGCAATCGCCTGGACAGAAATACCAGCGGCATCGTGCTGGGAGGGAAGAGTCTGGCGGGCCTGCAGTACCTGAGCAAATGCATCAGAGAGCACAGCCTGCGGAAATACTATCTGGCCATCTGTGCGGGCCGGCTGCGCCAGCCAGCCTCCATACAGGGCTTCCTGGTAAAGGATCCCGTGAAAAACAAGGTGACGGTGTCCCGGACAGGGGATAAATCCGCCTTTATCCACACGGCATATTCCCCCATTGCCGTCACAGAGGACTATACCCTGCTGGAGGTAGAGCTGATAACCGGAAAAAGCCACCAGATCCGCGCTCATCTGGCCAGCATCGGCCATCCCCTGGCAGGAGATGGCAAGTACGGCCCGGAATCGGTGAACCGGGTTTTCAGGAAGCGCTACGGCCTGACACACCAGCTGCTGCATGCCGGCCGGATCGTACTCCCAAAAGCCCAGGACAGAATCGGCAGTTCCCTTAGCGAAAAGGTCATTACCGCCCCCTGTCCGGATTGGTTCCTGAAATTGGAGAAAGAGATTTTCGGAGCCGGAGAATCCGGTTCATAAAGGAGAAATATGGCTACATGGAATTCCAGAGGGCTGCGCGGGCAGGCCCTGGAGGAGATGATCAACAGAACAAACGAAAAATATGCGGATGCGGGCCTTGCCCTGATTCAGAAAGTGCCCACCCCCATCACCCCGATTAAGATAGATAAGGAGAGCCGTCAGATCACGCTGGCCTATTTTGAGCAGAAGAGCACTGTGGACTATATCGGCGTCGTCCAAGGGCTTCCGGTGTGCTTTGACGCCAAGGAATGCGCCACGGATACCTTTGCCCTTCAAAATATCCATGCCCACCAGGTGGCGTTCATGGAAAAGTTTGAAAAGCAAAACGGCATCTCCTTTTTCCTGATCTATTACACCCACAAGGACATTCTGTATTATCTGCCGCTGCAGATGCTCCTCTTTTTTTGGAACCGCGCAAAGGAAGGCGGCAGGAAGAGCTTCCGCTATGAGGAGCTGAATCCGGAATATATCCTGCCCCACAAGCACGGCATCCTGGTTCCCTATCTGGATATCCTTCAGAAAGACCTGGAGGACAGGGCTTGACAGTGACGGCATGATTCGATATACTAAGGTGGTTCGATACGTTGATATGATAACACAATAACACATTGCCGTGTTAAAGCGAGGCTGCGCCGGTTTTGCTTTGACCCGGCCGGTACAGATTGACCGACCTGGTCGATCGGTCAGGAAAGGTATGGACAGCTTATGAGTCAGCGATTGTTGCATACGCCGGAAGGCGTAAAAGATATCTACGGAAAGGAATATGCGCAAAAGCTTCATGCCCAGAAGCAGATGACGGACTGCATCCGTCTGTACGGCTATGAGGATGTCCAGACGCCTACCTTTGAATTTTTCGATGTATTCTCCAGGGAAATCGGCACCACTCCCAGCAAAGAGCTGTATAAGTTCTTTGACAAGGAGGGCAATACATTGGCGCTTCGGCCGGATTTCACGCCCTCCATCGCCCGCTGTGCCGCAAAGTATTTCTCTGAGGAAAAGCGGCCGCTTCGTTTCAGCTACATCGGCAATACCTTTACCAATACCTCGAATCTTCAGGGGAAGCTGAAAGAGGTGACTCAGTTGGGGGCGGAGCTGATAGGCGACCCGTCGGTGGAAGCGGACGCGGAGATGATATGCATGGTAGTCCGTACGCTTCAGAGCACGGGTCTGAAGCGATTCCAGGTGGCGATCGGCGACGCGGAATATTTCAAGGGACTCTGCGAGGAAGCCGGGCTGGACGAGGAGACGGAGCTGGAGCTGCGCTCCTTTATCTCCGGCAAGAATTATTTCGGGGCCCAGGAGCTCCTGGCGGAGCGCAGGGTGGAGGAGCCTTATCAGAGCAGACTCCTGAAAGTGGCGGATATGTTCGGCGACATGGGCTCTCTGCGTCAGGCCGCATCCATGGCTGAGAACGCCCGCTCTCTGGAATCCGTAAAGCGTCTGGAAAAGCTTTCGGCCCTGCTTAAGCTGTACGGGGTGGAGGAATATGTGTCTTTCGACCTCGGTATGCTGAGCAAGTATCGGTATTACACGGGAATGATCTTCAAGGCCTACACCTATGGCGTAGGGGAGGCCGTGGTAAAGGGCGGCAGATACGACAGGCTGCTGCAGCAGTTCGGCAAGGACGCGCCGGCCGTTGGCTTTGTCATCGTAGTGGACAGCATCATGGAGGCCCTTTCCAGGCAAAGGGTTCAGCTGCCTGTACACCGCGAGATAAGGGAGATAATCTGTAAACGGGAGGACTATGCCCAAAGTCTGGCACAGGCCCAGGAGCTGCGAAGCCAGGGAATCCCGGTGGTGCTGCTTTTGCAGGAGGACACGGAATGAATACGGAAAAAAACTATCTGACCTTTGCGCTGGCCAAAGGGCGGCTTGCCAATAAGACGCTGGCGCTTTTGGAGGAATTGGGCATCTCCTGTGAAGAGATGAAAGATCCAAAGACCAGGAAGCTGATCTTCGTAAACGAGGAGTGGCGATTCCGGTTCTTTCTGGCAAAAGGTCCGGACGTACCCACGTATGTGGAGTACGGCGCGGCGGATGTGGGCGTGGCAGGCCGGGACACCGTCCTGGAGGAGAACCGAAATGTGTACGAGGTTCTGGATTTAGGCTTCGGCAAGTGCAGAATGTGCGTCTGCGGACCCGGTTCGGCCAGAGATCTGCTGCTGCACCATGAGCGCATACGGGTGGCCAGCAAATATCCCAACATTGCCAAAGAATATTTCTATAATAAAAAACATCAGACCGTGGACATCATCAAGCTCAACGGTTCCGTGGAGCTGGGGCCCCTGGTGGGATTGTCGGATGTCATCGTGGACATCGTGGAGACAGGCTCCACGCTCCGGGAGAACGGGCTCGACGTTTTGGAGGAGGTCTGCGGGCTCTCTGCCAGGATGATCGTCAATCCTGTGGCAATGCAGATGGAGCGGGCAAGGATTCAGGAGCTGGTGCTTGCACTGCGCGAAAAGATCACACTAAACGAAGCCGCCAAAGCAGAAAGGCAGGGACTATGAGAATCGTAAATCTGACAGCGGAAACCAAGACCAATCTCTTGAACGATCTGCTCAGGAGAAGCCCCAACAATTATTCCGAATATGAGAGCGCCGTGAACGATATTCTGGAGGATGTCCGCAGAAACGGGGACAGGGCTCTGTTCGACTATACCCTGAAATTTGACCGTTTTCCCCTGAATGCAGACAATATCAGAGTGACCAGAGAAGAAATCGATGAGGCCTACAGTCTATTGGACGAGAGTCTCACGGCAATCATCAGGCGCTCGGCGGAGAATATCCGCGCCTTTCACCAAAAGCAGCTGCGCAGCAGCTGGTTCCAGCCAAAGGCGGACGGCACCATTTTGGGGATGAAATTCACTCCCGTGGCAAGGGCCGGCGTCTATGTGCCCGGCGGAAAAGCCGCCTATCCCTCCAGCGTACTGATGAATGTAATCCCAGCAAAGGTGGCGGGAGTGGGAGAGATCATCATGACCACACCTCCGGACGCTCAAGGTAAGATCAATCCGGGGACCCTGGCAGCGGCGGATATCGCAGGGGTGGATACCATCTATAAGGCAGGGGGCGCCCAGGCGGTGGGGGCCATGGCATTCGGCACCCGGTCCGTCCCCAAGGTGGACAAGCTCACCGGCCCCGGCAACATCTTCGTGGCATTGGCCAAAAAGGCCGTGTACGGCTATGTGGGAATCGATTCCATTGCGGGCCCCAGCGAAATTTTGGTGCTGGCGGACGAGACCGCCAATCCGAAATATGTGGCGGCGGATCTCCTCTCCCAGGCGGAGCATGACGAACTGGCCAGCGCCATCCTGATCACCACCTCGGCGAAACTGGCGAAGCAGGTCAGCGAATGGGTGGATGCCTTTACGGCAAAGCTGTCCAGAAAGGAAATCATTCAAAAATCCCTGGATCAGTACGGATATATTCTCCTGGCCGACAGCATGTGCGACGCCATAGACGCAGCCAATGAGATTGCCTCCGAGCATCTGGAGATCCTTACCGCCAACCCCTACGAGGTGATGACAAAGATCCGAAATGCCGGAGCCATCTTCCTTGGAGAATACGCTTCCGAGCCCCTGGGCGATTATTTCGCGGGCCCCAACCACATTCTTCCCACAAACGGTACGGCAAAATTTTTCTCACCTCTGAGCGTAGATGATTTCATGAAGAAGACAAGCATCATTTCATATTCCAGACAGGCTCTGGAAGCGGTGCACGGAGATATCGAGGCATTTGCCGAAAGCGAGGGACTTACGGCCCATGCGAACAGCATACGGGTACGGTTTGAGGAGGAAAATCTATGACTAGGACAGCTGCCGTGGAGCGGAAGACAAAAGAGACCGATATCGTTGTCCGTTTGAATCTGGACGGGACCGGAGAATCCGAGATATCCACCGGAATCGGTTTCTTTGACCATATGCTGGAGGGCTTTTCCAGACACGGCTTTTTTGATCTGAAATGCCGGGTAAAGGGAGATCTGCAGGTGGATGGCCACCACACCGTGGAGGATACGGGCATTGTGCTGGGTCAGGCTATCGCAAAGGCGGTGGGAGACAAAAAAGGCCTTTGCAGATACGGCTTTTTCATCCTGCCCATGGATGATGCCCTGGCCATGTGCGCAGTGGATCTCAGCGGGCGGCCGTACCTGAACTTCCAGGCGGACTTTCCCGCGAAACAGGCGGGCGGCCTGGATACCGAGCTGGTGCGTGAGTTCTTCTACGCCCTGTCCTACAGCGCCGGAATGAATCTGCATCTGAAGATCCTGGACGGCAGCAATACCCATCATATGATAGAGGCCCTGTTCAAGGCCTTTGCCAAAGCGCTGGATGCCGCCGTGGGAACGGAGCCCAGAGTGAGCGATGTGCTCAGCACAAAAGGAAGCCTGTAAGCGTGCAGAGCGCTCGCGAAACGTGCAGAGCGCTTCCAAGCGGCCAAGTGCGGGCATCCGAATTTAAACAAATGAGGTTGTTAAAATGCTAGTAAAAAAATTCGTACCATGTATCTATCTTTATAACGGTCATGCGGTAAGGCGGCTGAACGATCTGTCCGTGGTGGAGACAGACCCTTTGCGTCTGGTGCATCTGTACAATGAGAACAATGCAGACGGCCTGATCGTATTCGACATGTCCCATGACGACCAGGCCCATGAGGAGGCACTGGAGATGCTCAGAGAGATCTGCGCCGCCGCCCAGATGGAGGTCACGGGAGCCGGAAATGTCAATCGTCTGGAGGATATCAAGAAGCTGCTCTACGCAGGCTGCAGGCGGGCTGTCCTGGATTTCACCGCAGAGAGCAATATTGCCCTCACAAAAGAGGCCTCCCTGCGCTTCGGCAGAGACAAGCTTCTGGCTTCCAGCCACAGCGCGGACATCATTGCCGAAAACAGAGAACTGCTGGAGACCTATGTATGCGGTCTGATTCTCCAGACCCCCCACCAAATCAGGGAAACCCAGGGGATTACGCGGCTTCCTTTCCTGGTGGAGGTGAACCAGATTGCATTGAATAAACTCATGGAGATATTTGCCTATGAGAATGTCTGCGGAGTCACGGGAAATACCATCAACGACAATTACCGGGACATTCTGGCGCTGAAAAGCTTATGCAAGGAGAACGGAATTTTGGTGGATACATTTGATGCCGCTCTGCAATGGGACGACCTGGAGAAGAATTCGGACGGTCTGATTCCTGTCATCGTACAGGATTACCGCACAGGAGAAGTACTGATGATGGCTTATATGAACGAGGAGGCCTACGGACAGACGCTCCGCACCGGCCGGATGACCTATTTCAGCAGAAGCCGCAGACAGCTTTGGCTCAAGGGAGAGACCAGCGGCCATTTCCAGTATCTCAAGAGCCTCACCGCGGACTGCGACAAGGACACGCTCCTGGCAAAGGTCTCCCAGATCGGTGCCGCCTGCCATACCGGGGCAAGGAGCTGCTTCTTTAACGGCATTGTCAAAAAGGACGGGGAAGAGAGCGCCAATCCCCTGCAGGTCTTTCAGGAAGTCCTTGACGTAATAAAGGACCGAAAAATCCATCCCAAGGAGGGTTCCTACACCAACTACCTGTTTGACAAGGGTATCGACAAGATCCTGAAAAAGCTGGGGGAGGAGGCCACGGAGATCGTCATCGCCGCCAAGAACCCGGGCGCCACTGAGGTCAAGTACGAGATGAGCGATTTCCTGTACCATATGATGGTACTGATGGCCCAGAAAGAGATCGGCTGGGAGGAAATCACTGCGGAACTGGCGAACCGTTAAGAAAGCACAGGCTTTATGCCTGTGCTTTCTGTCCTCCCGCGCCTTTGTCCAGTATTCTGTTCAGCCTGGTGAAGAGCATGGTGGCAGTGACGGCCGCTGCCAGAATATCGCTGACGGGCTCTGCCACGAATACGCCGAAGACCTGGTTGGAAATAATCTGCGGCAGGATGAAAATCAGGGGAATCAGCAGAACAAGCTTCCGCAGGCATGCCATGAGCAGACTGATCTTGGCCTGTCCCAGGGCCATGAAGGTCTGCTGGCAGCCGATCTGTATCCCGGTGGAGAAGATGCCCGCCATATAGATGCGCATGGCCCAGACGGTATAATCCACCAAAACGGCATCGCTGCTGAAGATACCGGCAAACACCCGGGGAAACAGCAGCATAAGCAGCCACAGGGCAGAGGCGTAGGCCGTGCAGGACAGGAACTGGCAGCGGAAAGCCTGCTTCACACGCTCTTTTTTGCCCGCGCCGAAATTATAGCTCATGATAGGCTGCCCGCCCTGGCAGATACCCTGCAGGGGCAGTGCCACCAGCTGGCTGCAGGAAGAGATGATCGTCATAGCCCCCACGGCCACATCTCCGCCAAAGCGGGAGAGGCTGCTGTTGAAGCTGATATTCAGGATACTCTCCGTGCTGAGCATCACAAAGGTGGAAATCCCCAGCCCAAGACAGGGCAGTATGACAGGCGCCTCCAGCCTCATATCGGGCAGCGTAAGCCTCAGCAAAGTCTTTTTTCCCCGCAAAAAGCCCAGCACCCACAGAGCGCTGACGGCCTGGCTGATAACTGTGGCTATAGCCGCCCCCTGCACGCCCATATTAAGCCCGAAGATCAGGATCGGATCCAGGATAATATTGCACACCGCGCCCATCACCGTGGTGATCATGCTGAATTTCGCAAAGCCCTGGGTGGTGATAAAAGGATTCATTCCCATCACGATCATCACAAAGACGATTCCCAGAATATAGATGCGCGCATAGGACAGCGCGTAGGGCAGCGTCACATCGCTGGCGCCGAACAGCCTCAGCAGCCACGGCGCAAAGGCATAGAATGCAGCCGTCAGCACAACGGCAAAAATCATGAGCACGCTAAAGCAGTTTCCCAGAATCTTTCGGGCGCTTTCCATATCTTTCTTGCCCATGGCGATTGCGGCTCTGGGCGCGCCGCCCGAACCTGCCAGCATCGCAAAAGCGTTGATCATCATCAGGATAGGCAGAAACAGTCCCACCCCCGTCAGCGCGGATGCCCCTGCGTCCGGAATATGGCCGATGTATATCCGATCCACAATATTGTAGAGCATATTGATGAGCTGTGCCACCACCGCCGGAATCGCCAGATTCAGCATCAGCTTCGGTATACTGTCGTTTCCCATATCCTGTTTTATTCCCTGTGCTGCCATAATTGCCTCCTTTCGAAAACCCGGATTCGTGTTTTCCCGTATTTTTCATTGTAGCAGAGTTCCGCCGGGGCTGCAATGAAATCAGCCATTTCTTTCCATAAAATTCTTTCCATAAAATTCTTTCTATAAAATTCTTTCTATAAAATTCTTTCTATAAATCAGCATGACGAAATTGCGAAAAAAAGCTGCCGGTTAACAGCAGCTTTTTTCAGGCACGATTCTATATAACACTTTACCAAATTTCAAAAGAAAAGTCTAGTATTATTTTTATTTTTCTTTATAATCTTATGTATTGACGACTCGCACGAAAATACAACGCATAGGAGGGAGCAACCGATGATTCAAGAGGAACAGATACGAGGCACTACCCGTCAGGCGGAGGAAAGCTTTTTAGAGCAGACGCTTTCTGTCATACGGGACAATCTGGAAAGCTACGGCAGGCAGGTTGACGAGATGGGCGCGGAAATTGACGACATGCTGGATCATTTTCATGACGACAATCCGGAGCTGATCAATGCCCTGCAGAACCTTACCACCATGCACGAACATATGAAGCATGCCCTGGAGCGGAATGAAAGAGCGCAAAACAAACCCTATTTCGGGCGGATTGATTTTCATGACGAGACCTTGGACAAGGAGGAATCCCTTTATATCGGCAGAGGCGGCATCGCCAAAGACGCCACCCATCAGATGGTCATAGACTGGCGCGCTCCCGTGGCAAACGCCTATTACGAGAATGTACTGGGAAAGTGCAGCTATATGGCGCCAGGCGAAAAGGAAATCCCCATCGACCTGAAGCGAAAGCGCACCTATGAGATTGAGTCCGGGAAGCTGCTGGAATACTTTGACAGCGAGGTGGTCGCCAATGACGATCTGCTGACCAAATACCTGGCCAAGAACAAGCAGGCTGTGCTCAGCGAGATCGTGGCCACCATTCAGAAAGAGCAGAATATCATCATCCGAAAATCTCCCTATCACAATATCATCGTCCAGGGGGTGGCCGGTTCCGGAAAGACCACCGTGGCCATGCATCGGATTTCCTTTATCCTGTACAACTATGCGGAGCGCTTCAAACCGGATGATTTCTATATCGTGGGAAGCAACCGGATTCTGCTGAACTATATCACGGGAGTCCTGCCGGATCTGGATGTGTACGGCATACGCCAGATGACCATGGAGGAGCTGTTTGTCCGGCTCCTGTACGAAGACTGGGACGAAAAGAAATACCGCATTCGCGGACAGAGTAAGGACAAGGACAGTAAAAAGGGCGGTCTGGAATGGTTTCGGGATTTGGAGGCTTACTGCGACAAGCTGGAATGGGACGGCATCCTGCGGGAGTCCGTTTATCTCAATCCCAGGCAGTTTGTGGAGGGGCTTAAGGACGGCAAGAGCGGTGTCTATGACGAAACCGTAGGCAAGACAGTCAATCCACGCAGTCTGGTGCTGCTGGCGGACAAAGCGGCAGTGGAGCGCTATATTCGCCAGAATCCCAGGATATCCATGCAGAATAAGATCAACATGCTCAACGACCGCCTGATAATCAAAATAAAGGAAGAGTTCCAGGGTAAGGGCGTCAAATACACAGAGTCCGAGCGCAAGGCCATCCTGAAAGCCTATCGGGGCAGATACGGCCCCAAGACCTGGAAAGGCTCCATTTACGAGCTGTACCGGAAATTCCTGGAGCTGCAGGCCCTGAAAGGCAAGTGCGTGGACATTCCGGCCGATGAATTTGACGTGTACGATCTGGCTGCTCTGGCCTATCTCTATAAGAGAATCAAGGAGACGGATGTCATCAGCGAGGCCCATCATATCGTCATCGACGAGGCGCAGGACTTCGGCATGATGGCATACTCTGTTCTGCATTTCTGCGTCAAGGACTGCACCTATACGGTCATGGGAGATGTATCCCAGAATATCCATTTCGGCTTCGGCCTAAACGACTGGGAGGAGCTTCGCGCGCTGCTCTTGCCCAACGAGACGGACAGCTTCGGCATCCTGAAAAAAAGCTACCGCAATACGGTGGAGATTTCCGATTTCGCCGCCAACATCCTCCATCACGGCAGCTTCTCCAGCTATCCGGTGGAGCCTATTATCCGCCACGGCAGCCCTGTTGCCGTGCTTCACACAAGCGAGGACGACATGATTCGGGAAGCTGCGGACATCTGCGGGAAATGGCTGGAAAAGGGGTACGGCACCATTGCCGTAGTCTGCAGAAACGAGCACGGCGCTGCCTGGGCCGCTAAGGAACTGGGACAGTATATCGAAGTCATGGAGAACGATCTGGAGAAAGCGGTCTTCGGCAACGGCGTCATGGTGCTGCCGGTGGAATACACCAAAGGTCTGGAATTTGACACGGTGCTGATCCTGGATCCCACCAGGGCAGAGTACCCGGTAGATGACGGACATGCGAAGCTTCTCTATGTGGCCGCCACAAGGGCGCTCCATGAGCTGTGCGTGCTCCATACGCAGGATCTGACGGGGCTGATCGCGGACCCGCTTCCCCAGAAGAGGCCGAAGCCGAAAAAAACGATTCCGGAAACGCCCGCTCCCCAAACCCCGGTGAAGCCCGGAAACAGAAATGCCGGCAAACTGGTCCAAAGGGCAGCAGTGTCCCTGTCACCTGTGGGTCACGCGCAGGCAGCAGGCGCCAAGCAGACAAGTGTCAAGCAGGCGGACGTCACTCCCCGGCAGCCGCGTCCCGCGCCCACTTCGGCAGGGAACGCCGCCCCCTCCTCCCTGCTCCCGGCCTTTGGCGACATTCCGGCCACCTCGAATCTCCGCCCTCTCGGCCATGGAAAGATTGATCTCGCTGTCCGCTGGGTCACAAAGCAACCGGACGGACTCTATCTGCAGAGCCGCTACGGGATCCTCCGCCTCAGCCCGGTGGGGAGCGCCATTGTCCGGATTTCCTTTGTCAGGGACGGCCAGCCCTGCAAAGCCGTGCATCCCGGCATTGCGGCAGACCGGACGGAAAAGTACTGGATGTACCGGGACAATGGCAAAACGGTGGAGCTGACCACGGACGAACTGGCGCTCCAGGTGGACAAGACAACCGGGGCAGTGCGCTACCTGGCCCTGACGGAGAATCAAAAAGCCCCGAAACTGCTCCTGGCAGAGCATCCCAATGTTTGCCGCCAAATGGAGACAGGGGCCGGCAGACGCCTGCGCACATGGCTGTACCTGGACTGGGCGAAAGACGAGCGCCTCTACAGCTTCGGCGCCAAAGGGCAGCCGGGTCTAAGCCTGCGGGGCGGCGCCAGATACATTTCCCGCCGGGAGGCGGGCTTCCCTTTCCTGATGTCCGACAGGGGATATGGCATTCTGGCAGCCACCTGCCATCCGGCTTTTCTCTGTGACATTCCCGCCTATGGCTCCTATCTGTACGCGGAGTACGACAGACAGCTGGATTTCTACTTCATGGCGGGAAAGCGGCAGGAGACGATTCTGAACGCCTGCGCGTATCTGTCCGGGGCATTGTAAGCCGTCCGTCCTTTATTTGGAGGCGCCGGAGGCAAGGGCCTCCGCCCACGTCTCCAGCACCTCCTCATAGTCGGCCGAAATCACCTCATATATCTTTTCCGAGGTGATTCCGGCCACTGTCATATGATTGGTATCCATGATAATCACAAGCATTGCCAGAAACATCGCCAGAAAAAGCCGCAGCCGAAAGGATGATACCGCTCCCGGCACAGCCATATCCCCGTCCTGATAGAAGTCGTCATAGTAGTCGTCATCATATCCCTGTCTTCTTGAACTGACCGTGGTCCTCCCGTACAATATCCGCTCCCTGTTGGACAAATCATACTGGTCTTCCCGATATCTGGAGCGCACCTGCTGCACCAGACGCAGCTTTTGTTCCATCGTCGCATCACTCATAACCGAATTCCCCGAAACCATATAGAAAGCTTATTTAAAAATATGGCATTTGGGACTGCATTATGATAGAATAAGGATAAATAGTTTGGAAGAGAGGTAACCGGAAATGGGTAATGACGGAAAGAACGCTTCCCGCGGAAAGCTGTTGGGAGACAAGATTCTGACAAATATCTCCAGAGTCATCGTGGGAAAGGAGCAGACTGCCAGGCTGTTATTGACAGCGCTTCTGGCGGACGGCCATGTGCTGTTGGAGGATGTGCCCGGCACAGGCAAGACAAAGCTGGCCAAGACGCTGGCCAAAAGCATCAGCGCTGATTTTGCAAGGATTCAGTTCACGCCGGATCTTCTGCCCAGCGATATCACAGGCTTAAATGTCTTTGACAGACAGAAAAACGAATTCATTCTGCGCAGAGGACCGGTTTTCACCAATATACTGCTGGCAGACGAAATCAACCGGGCCACTCCCAGGACACAGGCCGGTCTGTTGGAATGTATGGAAGAGCGCCAGGTGACCATCGACGGCGAATCTTATGTGCCAGGAAGCCCTTTTTTCGTCATCGCCACCCAGAACCCGGTGGAGACCACCGGTACTTTTCCGCTGCCAGAGGCCCAGATGGACCGTTTCATGATGCTCCTGTCCATGGGACTGCCGGACAGGGCGGAAGAGCTGGCGATCCTGGAAAAATACATGGATAAGGAGCCGCTGGCGGAGCTGGAGAGCGTCCTCACCTTAGAGGAGCTGGCTCGGGCCCGCCAGGAAGCCGGCCATACTTTTGTCCATAAATGCGTACGGGAATATATGGTAGACATTGTGGAAGCCACGAGAACCGGTGAACAGGTCGTCATGGGCGTCAGCCCCAGGGGCAGTCTGGCGCTGCTTCGCTGTGCCAAGGCGTACGCTTACCTGGACGGGAGAGACTATGTGATTCCCGATGACATCAGGGCTCTGGCGGTGCCTGTGCTGGCGCACCGCATCGTGTTAGGCTTTAGCAGCGGCGGCACGGAGAACACCAGGAAGCGGATGGAGCAGATTATTTCCGACATCCCTGTGCCCACCGAGGAGTTCAGCGCGTAAAAATATGTGAGTGCCCGCAAAGCGGGCGGGAGTATAGAGATGATCAAAATATTGGGAATCGGCCTTATCGCCTATCTCCTTTTCATTGTGCAGAAATCCCTCTATGTGAAGCTCTGGCGGAAGCATCTGCGGGTATCCGTCGGCTTCGCCACGGGCCATATCTTCGAGGGGGAGCAGGGGGAGCTGAAAGAAATCATAGAAAACAGAAAACGGCTGCCGCTGTCCATGCTGAAAGTGAAGTTCAAGACAGACCGCCATCTGCTGTTCGGCAATGAAAAAGGGTCCCGCACCACGGACCAATACTACCGAAATGACGTCTTTCGCATCGGAGGCGGAGAGAGAGTGACCCGCACCCTAAAATTCAGCGGCGGCAAAAGAGGGTATTACACCATAGATGAAATCAGCCTGGTGGCCTCGGATCTGTTTTTCCTCAGTCAGCTGGTAGCGGATCAGCCCGTAAAGGCAGAGCTGTATGTATATCCCAAGCCTTACGACAGCAGTCAGCTGCGCCGGTCCTTTGTGCAGCTAAACGGTGAAATGCTCACCAGACGCCATCTGCTGGAGGATCCTTTCGAATACCGCGGCATCCGGGAATATCAGCCCTACGACGACATGCGCAGCATCAACTGGAAAGCCACTGCCAAGACGGGAGATTTCAAGGTAAATCAGAGGAATTATACCTCTTTAAAAAGCGTCCGTATTTTCTTCAACATTGAGGATGACCATATCCTGAAAAGGGAGGATGCCGTAGAGATGTCCCTGCGTATTGTTGCGTCCCTGTGCCTCTTTTTCCTGCAGCAGGGAATGCAGGTGTCCTGTTACGGGAACGGTGTGGATATCCTCACCGGTCAGCCCCTGAGCATTGACGGCAAGGCCAGCCAGAGTCAGATGGACTTCATCTACCGCGCATTGGCGCGAGTGGACACCACCCGGCAGACGGCGAACTTTGTGGAGACTTTTGAGGAGAGTCTTCTGCAGGAGGCAAATGGATCTTTCACCTGCTTCGTTGCGCCCAACTGGTACGATGACTTCACGGCGCTTCTGACAAGGTATGAGGAGGCGGGCAATCCCTTTACCTGGTTCTACCCGGCAGAGGGCAATAAAGAACCGGAGCTTCCGCCGGAGCTGAGGAAACGGATTGAAGTCATTTATTTCAACAGGTAAAAAGTCCCGCGTAACAGCGCCCTGGAGGATCGCATGAATATTAAACGGATTGAACATATCAATGAGCTTTTGACAGAGCAGATGAATCATTGGCTGCTTTTCCCCCTGCCCCTGACCGTTATGGGTGTGGCAAATAAACTACTCGAAATAGGCGAGCCCGGATTGCTTATGTGGGCTCTGTGCGGTCTGATACCGCCCCTGTTCTTTGTTTTCCGCTGTAAGATCAGGAATCTCATTCTCTTCCTGCTGGCCCACCTGGGTACGGCTGTTCTTGTCTTTGCGATCTCGGGTCAGTCCATTCTGACCAGAATCCTGTGCACGGTCTGTGTCACGGGATATCTGCTGCAGTCCCTTATGCTGCGCGTGAAGCATGACAAAGTGTACACCGACAGTATCCATCTGGCATTTGCCGTGATTCTGTCGGCCGCGACGGCGCTGTTTCAGTATTATCAGGGAACCAGAGGCTGGGAGAACTATTACAATGTCTCCCTGATCGCGGGGATTTCGCTGTATTTCATCATCTACTTTACGGACCACTACCTGCATTTTCTGTCCATGAATCAGAGCAGTGCGGGATATCTTCCCGCCGGGGAGATGTTTCACTCCGGCATGGGGCTGGTCTTTTGTTACACATTGCTGGGACTGGGCATATTGATATTCAGCACCCAGTTTGAATGGCTGGCCGGCATTCTGAAGCCTTTGGGAAAAATGCTGCGTGAAATTCTGCGCTTCCTGCTGTCGGGTTCTTCTCAGCCGGAAGCAGTTCCGGAGCCCGTGGCGGAGGAGGCAATGCCCTCCGGCGGCATGGGTATGAACCTGCCGCCCGCCAATGAGCCGTTCTGGTTCTGGCAGGTATTGGAGGTCCTGGCTATGGTTGCTTTCGGCGCGGGCATCATTATCGGCATCGGCGTGCTGCTCTGGAAGCTCTTCAAGCTCATTCAGAAATACATGGTATTTCGTTACAGAGAGCGGGAGGTTGACATCGGAGAGGCCTATGATCTGCGCGAGAAATGCGAAATAGACAAGGTTTCGGACAAGAAGGGATGGAATCCGTTCAGTGCGCTTTCCCCCAGAGAGCGGATCCGGAAACTCTATAAAAAGAAGCTGGCGGCCTTTGCACCCAGAGCCAATGTCCAGGACAAGGACAGCCTGGGACTCTACACTGCCAGAGAGTGGGAGGGGAAACTTTCGCTAAGCGGCATGGCGGATATCTATGAACAGGCCCGCTATTCTGACCGGGAGATGACAGGGGCGGATGTGAAGCAGATGAAAGAACTGTGGAAATAGAAACGTGGAAATAGAAACAGATGAAAGAACTGTGAAAATAGAAACGTGGAAATAGAAACGAAAAGAGGAGAGAAGATGAGCGAACGAAAATTGGCGCTGAGCGACGACATCTTAATGGGCATAGAAAAACCCGTCCGATATATAGGCGGCGAATATAACGCTGTCATGAAAGATCCCGCCAAAGTGGCGGTACGATTTGCCATGTGCTTTCCCGATGTATACGAAATCGGCATGTCCCACCTCGGAATACAGATTCTATACGATATGTTCAATTCCATGGAGGATGTATGGTGCGAGAGAGTCTATTCCCCCTGGGTGGATTTGGACGCCCTTATGAGAGAGCAGCATATTCCGCTGTTCGCGCTGGAGTCCCAGGACCCTGTCAAAGATTTTGACTTTCTGGGAATCACCCTGCAGTACGAAATGTGCTATACCAATGTGCTGCAGGTGCTGGATTTGGCGCAGATTCCCATCAATGCAGCAGACAGGGGAGAGGATTGTCCCATTGTCATCGGAGGCGGCCCCTGTTCCTACAATCCGGAACCTCTGGCGGACTTTTTTGACATTTTCTACATCGGAGAGGGAGAGACCAGATACCGGGAACTTCTGAATCTATATAAGGAATGCAGGAGACAAAGGCTGGGCCGGACTGAATTTCTGCGCAGGGCGGCAAAGCTTCCGGGTATGTATGTCCCCCGCTTCTATGACGTCACCTATAAAGAGGACGGCACCATAGAGCGGTTCTTCCCTGTGGAAGAGGGTATCCCCGACACCGTCCGCAAGGAAATCGTCATGGACATGACAGATACCTATTATCCCACAAAGCCGGTGATTCCTTTTATCAAGGTTACGCAGGACCGTATCGTGCTGGAAATCCAGAGGGGCTGTATCCGCGGCTGCCGCTTCTGTCAGGCCGGCCAGCTCTATCGCCCCGTCAGGGAGAGGGATGTGGAGACCCTGAAGAAATACGCCATGGAGATGCTGGAGAATACAGGCTACGAAGAAATCTCCTTAAGCTCTCTGAGTTCCAGCGATTATTCCAAGCTGCCGGAGCTGGTGGATTTCCTCATAGAGGAATGCGGAAAACGGCATGTGAATATCTCTCTGCCGTCTCTGCGGATTGACGCTTTTTCCCTGGATGTCATGAGCAAGATCCAGGATGTGAAGAAGTCCAGCCTGACTTTCGCGCCCGAGGCCGGAAGCCAGCGGCTGCGGAATGTCATCAATAAGGGGCTGACCGAAAGCGATATCTTAAAAGGGGCAGCGCTGGCGTTCGAGGGCGGCTGGACCAAAATCAAGCTGTATTTCATGCTTGGCCTGCCCACAGAGACCGAAGAGGATATCCGCGGAATTGCGGAGCTCTCCAACAAGATTGCCGCCACCTATTTCGAAACAATCCCCAAAGAGCGCAGAGCAGGGGGAAGAGTGCAGATTGTTGCCAGCACCTCTTTTTTCGTGCCCAAGCCTTTTACCCCGTTCCAGTGGGCAGCCCAGTGTACGAAAGAAGATTTCCTCCACAAGGCTTATCTGACCAGAACCGCCGTCTCCGAACAGCTGAACCAGAAGAGCATCAAGTACAATTGGCATGAGGCCGACGCCAGCGTGATGGAAGGTGTTCTCGCAAGAGGCGACAGAAGACTATGCGAGGTCATACGCAAAGTCTATGAAAAAGGAGGCTTCTATGACGCATGGGGAGAATACTACGACAATGACAGATGGTTAAACGCCATGGAGGAATGCGGCTTATCCGTCTCCTTTTACACCCACAGAGAACGGCCTTTGGATGAAGTCTTTCCATGGGACTTCATCGACTGCGGCGTCACCAAGGAATTTTTAAAGAGGGAATGGGAAAAGGCAAAGCGGGAAGAAATCTCGGAAAACTGCAAACAGAAGTGTCAGGGCTGCGGCGCGGCAAGGTTCGGCGGAGGCATCTGCTTTGAACCCGGACCAGACTCGAAACAACAGTAAAAGTAGAGAACAGGAAGGATTCGATTATGAGACTTCGCATCAAATTCAAGAAATACGGCTCTGTCCGTTATACCGGGCACCTGGACGTCATGCGCTTTTTCCAAAAGGCCATTCGCAGGGCCCGGATAGATGTGGTATATTCCAACGGATTCAGCCCCCATCAGGTCATGGCCTTTGCCGCCCCTCTGGGCGTGGGTCTCACCAGCAACGGAGAGTATATGGATATAGAGGTTCACTCTATCGGTTCCTGCCAGGATGTGCTGGAGCGTTTAAATGCCGTCAGTGTTCCCGGAGTCGAAGTCGTATCCGTCAAGGTACTGCCGGACTCTGCGGGAAACGCCATGGCCAGCGTGGCAGCGGCCGGTTATACCGTGCGCTTTCGCGAGAACAGAGAGCCTGTGGCAGATGTCAGGGCCGCCCTGTCGGAATTTCTGGCCAGAGAGCAGATCCTGATCACCAAGGAGACCAAAAAGGGAAGCCGGGAGATCGATATCAGACAGGGAATCTTTCAGCTTACCGCCGAGGAAAATCCTTTGACACTGCGTATGCTGGTGGATGCCTCCAGCGGGGGGAATATCAAACCTGCGCAGGTGGTAGAGGCTATTCTGACCCACCTCGGCGAAAGCCTGAAAGAGAATGCGCTGATCATCACCAGGGAAGATGTGTATACGGATATTGGAACCTCGGAGAAGAGGGTACTGGCGCCGTTGGATGATATCGGTTATGTCTGTTAAGCGTAGCGGAAAGCACGGAACATGAACTGCGAAACAGAGGCAGGGAATACTTCGCGGACATAAAACTTTGCGGACGTGATTGACCCGGACGGTCATTTTGACCTGTCGAGTCAAAAAACTGCTAAAGATTATGTCGGATGACAAGTTGGAAGGGAGCCAATATATCATGAGCAGAAAAATCGCACAAAAGCCCTCCGTGACGATCACGAAAGAGGAAGCAGCGCTACGTCAGACTGCAAGTCAGGGAAAACTGCTCTTTACATCCTATCACGGGCAGCGCTGCGCTCTGTCCATACGGGACGATAGGCTGATAGACGCATCCTTTTTTCCGAAAATTCCAAGTAAAATCGGCTCCGTCTATATAGGCAAAGTAAAAAGCGTGGCCAAAAATATCAATGCCTGTTTCGTGGAGATCGAAAAAGGAGAGTTGTGCTTTCTCTCGCTGAAAGAGACCGGCATGCTTCAGACGTTGAATCGCACCCCTGACGGCCGTCTCCTGGAGGGGGATGAAATTCTCGTCCAGGTCACCCGGGATGCCCAGAAGTCAAAGCGTGCGTCCGTGACTGCACAGATTTCCTTATCCAACGACTATTTTGTTTTGGCAATGGGATCCGAAAGGGTGTGCTATTCCACAAAGCTTGACAAAAAGCAGAAAGGGAATCTGCACAAGTTTCTGCAGGATTTAGAACTTCTGAATATCGAAAGAGGCAATTGTCTGACCCAGGAATGCCGGCTGCTCTTACCCGATGCCTGGTATACACAGTCCGACTCGGAACACCTGGACTTTTCCTCCCCGAAATTCAGTCTGCCTCCCACCGGATTGATCGTCAGAACACGGGCAGGGGAATTGGAGTGCGCAGAAGAGCTGTCGGAGCATTTTTACCAATTGGCCGCCGCGTATCTCAGATTGCTTTATATCGCCAGATACCGGAGCTGCTTCTCCTGCCTGAAGCGAACCGATACGGAGATATTGGCTGCCTTAGAACAATTTACCGGCGAGCACGCAGCTGCTCAGGAAATACGATCCGAAGAAAATGTCTGCATGGATGAGACGCCGCACAGCGAGACCGCCTGGGAAATCATCACAGATCAGGAGACTTTTTACGAGCAGCTATTGCAGCATGAGAAGAAGAACTCCTTAGGCATTCCCATACGTTTCTATCAGGACAGCATGCTGACGCTTTCCGCGCTGTATGCCGTTGAAAGTAAGATGAAGACGGCTCTGGAAAGTCGGGTGTGGCTGAAGTCAGGCGGATACCTGGTCATTGAACCCACAGAGGCTTTGACAGTCATAGATGTAAATACCGGAAAATACGAAGCCGGAAAGAATCCGGAGGATACTTACCGCAAAGTCAATCTGGAGGCGGCGGAGGAAGTCGCATTACAGCTTCGCCTCCGAAATCTCTCAGGCATTATTATTGTGGATTTCATCAATATGCGCACCCCAGGAGACAATGCCCATCTGCTCCATGTACTGAAGTCACTGGTCAAGCAGGATAAAATACAGACTACCGTAATAGACATGACACCTCTGGGGCTGGTGGAGATTACCAGGAAGAAAATCAGCAAGCCCCTGCGGGAGCAGCTGCAGACATATTCCATCTAAAATAAGGAGGCTTTCCCATGGAATTTATGAAATTTGAAAAAGTCAAGGACGGAAAATATCTGAAAAACTATGAGCTCACCTATCGAAACAAAGCCGGCCGGGAAAAGAAATACGAAATCGTCAGCCGCAGAGAGCTTGCCGGCATCGAGGATGTAGGCGGCAGTCCCAGCGGCGTGTCCATTGTGGCAACACGCGGTGACAAAATGCTTTTGCTCCATGAGTTCCGGATGGGCGTCAACCGCATGGTATACAATCTCTGCGCCGGAATGCTGGAGCCTGCCGAATCACTGGAAGACTGTATCGCAAGGGAGCTCTATGAGGAAACAGGGTTACGGGTCCGGAAGATAAACAAGATCCTGCCGCCGTCCTTTGCGGCGGTTGCCATCTCCGATACGACAACCTATATTGCATTCGTGGAGGTGGAAGGAAATTTGGAAGACCACAGCTCGGAAAACGAACAGATTGAAGCCGGTTTTTATTCCAGGCAGGAAATCCGACAGCTGCTGGAAACGGAACCTTTCAGTTCCAGAGCACAGATGGCGGCGTATTTCTTTTCGATTGGGTAAAAGGTATTGTATAGACAGTGAGAGCGGGCTATCTCCAACTATTCGCAAAAGCCAACTTTAACGAATAGTTGGAGGAGGTCAAGCCATATCCCCCGAATCAAGCACTACCGTGAATGGTCCGTCATTGATGAGGGAAACTTTCATATGTGCGCCAAAGCTTCCGCTTTCCACCACGGATATTTCCTGTCTGCACTTATCTATGATGTATTCATAGAGAGCATTGGCTTCGGACGGTGGCGCTGCATTTATAAAGGATGGCCTGTTTCCTTTACGGCAATCCGCGTACAGCGTAAATTGTGATATAATCAGCAGCTGACCGTCTACGGATTTTAAGTCCAAATTCGTCTTTCCGTTCTCGTCACTGAAAATCCGAAGCCCCAGCATCTTTCTGACCATCTTATCCGCAATCTTTTCGCCGTTTTCCACATCGGAATTGCTGATGCCCACAAATACCAGGAATCCCTGTCCTATTTTGCCGACGCTTTGCCCGTCCACAGACACATCTGCTTCACTTACCCTCTGTATCAGGAATCTCATTTACCACGCACACCTTTCTTTTTCTCAACGGTATGTTGTTGATTCTTATTTTTTCCATCTTCAGCATCTTCAGCTTTTTCGCCCATGGGATGTATGATCCTCTCCTCATCTATGTATTCCACATTTTCGTATTGATTTGTCTCTTTCGGCAGCTGTTTTTTCTCCAGCTTCATATTGACAAATGCCCTGGCGGCAGCGTATACCACAGCAAAGATCGGTACACCCACGATCATTCCAAATACGCCAAGCAGACCTCCGAAAAAAGTAATGGCGAAGATAACCCAGAATCCTGTCAGTCCCGTAGAATTTCCCAGTATCTTCGGTCCTAAGATATTGCCGTCAAACTGCTGCAGCGCCAGCACGAACAGCGCGAAATAGACACAGTTCAGCGGATGCATGGGATCCACCACAAAAATCAGGATCGCACTGGGAATGGCACCCAGGAACGGCCCGAAAAAAGGGATGATATTCGTAAAGCCTATAATCACACTGATCAGCATGGCATAGGGGGTTTTCATCAATGTAGTGCCGATAAAGCACAGTATGCCGATGATGATGGAATCCAGCACTTTGCCGCTCAGGAAGCCGATAAAGGTCTTGTGGGTAAAGCGGAAATTACGGATCACGGTGTTGGCCGTCTCCTGTTCGAATAAGGCATAGGCCGATTTCTTTGCCTGCGCCGCAAAGCGCTCTTTGTTTGCAATCACATAAATAGAGATGATGAATCCAATGACAAAATCCCACAGAACATCCAGCACGCTTATGATACTCTGTGACACTGTCTTGATAATCGACGCTGTGCTTGGCAGAATGTCGCTGAACTGTTCCGTAATCTTTTTCTCCATCTGATCCAGAGTTCTGGTCACATAGTTGCCGATTTCAGGATTATCTTTCAGAGTCTGTTCGATCCAGTTCGTAAAGTTCTTGCTGTAAGAGTCAAAGTTGTCAATGATCCCCTGTACACTGGGGATTATCTGCGAAACCAGCATGGAAACCAGCATATAAATCAAAGCCACAAAAAGAAAAGCCGTGATTAATATGCCGATTCCCCTGGTAAACATGCTTCTTCTTCTGCCCTTTTTCACCTTGCATCTGTCAAAAAGCGGACTCAGAATCTTGTTTTCTACGAAATTCAACACCGGAGTCAGCAGGTATGCCGTAGCCAGTCCGAACAGAACAGGTTTGAGGATATCAAGGATCCTGCCGACGCCCAACACAATGTTCGTACTGTGAAATATAAAGTAATAAAATGTGATCCCTGCCGCGATAACGGCGAATGCTGTCAATCCCCACCGAACATACCTGCTGTCTTTATTGAATTTCATATAAGGTACCCTTTCTTGTATCATCTCATTACTATACTTATTATAATACTCTTAATTTCTTCACATAACAAGTAGACTTTCCTAAGATTTTACAAAAAATGTCAAAAGATGTTTTAAACTTTACTAAACTTTACTGCCTGCCAAAGGGTGATAGCTCAAATCGGATGAAATAGCCTTTGTCATGCCGGCACACAGGACAAGCTTCAGGCACTTTTCTACCTTTGAATACATAGCCGCAATTCAGGCATATCCACTCCTCTTCCACGTCCGATACAAAAAGTTTTCCCTCTTTGAGCAGCTTCGCAAATTTCCCAAAGCGGTCCCCATGAATCTTTTCAATTTCTGCGATCTGAAAAAAGGAAAATGCGATCTGGTCAAAGCCCTCTTTTTTTGCCGTTTCCCCGAAAGCCCTGTAGACCGGATCGTGTTCCTCGTATTCATTGTGCTGCGCCTTGTCCAACAGCTCACCTACATTGTCAAAGAGGTCCACCGGATATCCGCCGTCCACATGAATGGTGCTGCCAGCCATCTCTTTGAGATGATTGTAAAAAATTTCCGCATGTTCCTTTTCCTGGGATGCCGTGAATCCGAAAACCGCGCTGATGACATACAGGCCGTTTTTCTTTGCCTGGGAGGCAGCAAAGGTATAGCGGTTCCTTGCCTGGCTTTCCCCTGCGAAAGCTCTCATCAGATTGTCCTTTGTTATACTGTCTGAAAAATTCACCATCTTCTTCTCCTTCTATTCTCTCTGTGGCAGGCTTTTGGGCTAAGCCTGATAAGAGTATATCCATCTGCCCATAAAATATAATAGAATTTGGTCAATTGGCTATTGTCTTTATTTCACAAAAATACTAAAATAGTAACGGAAAGGATGGTATACACATGAAGCTTCAACAGGTACTGAGCTATGTCCGCAAAGCCGTGGACGATTATCAGATGATAGAGGATGACGACAGAATTGCCGTGGGTATCTCCGGCGGCAAGGACAGTCTCACGCTCTTATATGCGCTCCACAGCTTAAGACGTTTTTACCCCAAGCATTTCGATATCCATGCCGTCACGGTAGACCTTGGTTTCCAAAATCTTAATCTTGATAAAATCAAGGACCTGTGCCGGGATCTGGAGGTGGAATATACCATTGTACAGACCGATATCGCCCAGATTGTCTTTGAGGAACGCAAGGAGGACAATCCCTGCTCTCTCTGCGCCAAGATGCGCAAAGGCGCCCTGAATCAGGCCATCAAGGAGGCGGGCTGTCAGAAAATCGCCTACGCGCACCATAAGGACGACGTGGTGGAGACCATGCTGATGTCTCTCATCTTCGAAGGAAGATTCCACACCTTTTCTCCCGTCACTTACCTTGACAGGACACAGCTTACGGTAATCCGCCCTCTTCTGTACATGAATGAAGCTGATGTCATCGGCTTTGTACATAAGCACAATGTCCCTGTGGTGAAAAGTCCCTGTCCGGCGGACGGCCATACCAAGCGCGAGTATGTGAAGAATCTGCTCCGCCAGTTAAATCAGGAAAACCCGGGGGTAAAGGAGAGAATGTTCACAGCAATCCAAAACGGCAATATGAAAGGTTGGTCTGCCTATGGCTGTCTTAAATAAGAACAATTACCATGACGAACAAAACAAACAGAATATCCTGAAGATGAGGGCTGTCCTGGAGACGCTCCCTCCTTTCTGTAAGACCTTTTTCCGCGGGATCGAGGAATATACCTCCTCCCGCACCAGGCTGGCCTATGCCTATGATATCCGTCTGTTCTTTGAATATCTTCATGAACAGAACGCAGTGTACAAAAATATGGAAATCCGCGACTTCCCGTTTTCCCTGCTGGACCAGCTGACTCATCTTGACATTGAGGAATACCTGGAGTATATGACTCTCTATCAAAAAGGCGGCAAGGACATTACCAACGCGGAGCGGGGAAAATCAAGAAAGCTTGCCGCACTGCGCAGCTTCTATAATTATTTTTACAAGGCGGAAATGCTAAAGAATAATCCGGCTTCCCTGGTGGCTCTGCCAAAGCTCCACGACAAGGAAATCATACGCCTGGAGCCCAATGAAGTCGCGATCCTGCTAGACCAGGTGGAGAATGGCAGCAAGCTCACAAAGAAAGAACTGGAATATCATCAAAAGACAAGGATCCGGGATGTGGCGCTCCTGACTCTGCTCCTTGGGACCGGTATCCGCGTATCGGAATGTGTGGGATTGGATCTGACGGATATCAACTTTGATGTGTGCGGTATCAAAATACGCCGAAAAGGCGGATACGAAGCCATTGTCTATTTCGGCGAGGAGGTGGAAACCGCGCTCTTGGACTATCTGGAGGAACGGGAACGGGTCATTCCTCTTGAGGGCCATGAAAACGCTCTCTTCCTCTCTCTGCAGAACCGCAGAATGACTGTAAGAGCCGTGGAAAATCTTGTGAAAAAATATGCCTCCAGAGTTACTACCCTAAAGAAGATCACCCCCCATAAGCTGAGAAGTACCTACGGAACCTCTCTCTATCAGGAGACCGGAGATATCTACCTGGTGGCGGATGTCCTCGGACACAAGGATGTCAATACCACAAGGAAACACTATGCGGCCCAGCAGGATGCAAACCGCCGCAGAGCCGCTCAATATGTAAGACTCCGCGAAAAGCCCTCCCAGGGAGAGTCAATATAACTCCGCCGCAGGCAGCAGGGTCGGAAATGATATAGCTCACTCCACATATTCGTTGGAATAATATGGGACAATCAGTGACTGTCCCGCCGTGATGGTGCAGTCTTCGTCCAGGTGATTGATGCTTTTCACCTCTGAGATATATTTGTTTTTATCTCTATAATAATTATAATCCACATACTCATCGGCGAGGCTCCAGAGGGTCTCGCCGCTTTCAACCGTGACAGTGGTATAATACTTAAAGCCGTTACCCGCCTGGGTCCTTATGGAAGAATAAAAAACGGAACCCACTATGATAACACAGGCCACTGCCAGCATCGTAAACATCGAAATCAGAAGTCTGCGCCTGCGCTCTCTGCGCAGCCGGAGCATACATCTGTAAAATCTCAACTCCCCGTTGTTCATCCTGCGGATACTCTTCTGCTCTGTCCTCATCTCAATCCCTCTCCTCTTGTCCGTATGCGCTCATATGTTCCGGAACATCTGTTCTGATTAAGATTATAGTATGAGAACATTTGTTTGTCAAGAAAAAGCGAACATATTTTTGGAATATATGTTTGCTTTTTTCCCTCATATATGATAAAGTATAGATAACCGAAAGAACTACAAAGCAAATATAAAAAGCAGGAGGTAATATATGGCATCCGGAAAGATATCCGCCAAGCAGCAGGAGATACTTGATTACATAAAAGAAGAAATATTGAAAAAAGGCTATCCTCCCACAGTCCGGGAGATCTGCGAGACCGTAAAGCTCAAGTCCACCTCATCGGTCCACTCTCATCTGGAGACACTGGAGAAGAACGGATACATCCGCAGGGATCCTACCAAGCCGAGAGCCATCGAGATCTGTGACGACGGATTTCAGATGATACGAACGGAGATGGTAAATCTTCCCATTATCGGTAATGTGGCGGCCGGGCAGCCCATTCTTGCGGAGGAAAATATCGAGGATTATTTTCCCGTGCCGGCAGACCTTGTGCCCAAAGGCGAGTCTTTCATTCTCAATGTCCGCGGTGATTCCATGATCAATGCCGGAATTTTCAACGGCGACAGGGTTTTTGTCAATTCCTGCAGCACGGCCAGCAACGGAGAAATCGTAGTGGCTTTGATCGACGATTCCGCCACTGTGAAGACTTATTATAAAGAAGACGGTCATATCCGCCTGCAGCCGGAAAATGATTCCATGGCGCCGATCATTGTGGACAACTGTCAAATCCTGGGCAAGGTATTCGGCGTATTCCGTTTTTACCGCTGATTTTTTCAATGTAATTTATAAGTTTGGCTTCCGCTTCTGCCATTATTTCGGCTGTGGGATATCGCAAGCGCAATGTATAAATTAAGTGATATTGCAGATATTATTATAGCCGGGACTTTAAATGCCGCGCAGAAAAGAGGGAGACAAATGGGAAATAAATTTTTGGACGGTACTGCCCTTACCATTGCCA
>JAAWOU010000038.1 GCA_022799755.1 Lachnospiraceae bacterium | reverse complement strand
CCAGTTCCAACAGCCTGGCCGGCAAGCTGGTGCGGGAGGGAAGCCCCGAGTTGAAGATGACCATGGAAAAACTGCTGCGGGGAGAGACCTTTGCCATTAATCTTAATGAACAGATTGTATTCAGCGAATTAGAGCAGGGAGATGAGGCGGTGTGGAGCCTCCTGCTTGCCAGCGGTTATCTGAAAGTGGTTCAACATACGTTCAACGCTCTTTTGAGAAAGGAAGTATATGAACTGAAACTGACAAACCTGGAAGTCCAGGCGATGTTCGAGAGGCTGATAGAGGGATGGTTTGGGAGATACAGATTGAGGAAAAACAGTATGAAGCTATATTGCGGGCAAGAGGTATTCCGACAAAACGAATTAAAAAGTATGGTTTTGCGTTCTGCGGAAAAAAGGTTCTGATTGGGAAAGCCGGATTGATAAAGAGAGTTCTAGAACAATAGTATTTTGATTGGGTGGTAATATTATGGTAAATACAGATAGGATGACAGCGGAAATGATAAAAGAGCTTGCTTTTTTTGAAGAAGAGTTGGAATCACTTGCCCGAGATTGCACCAGAGACTAAGCTATATGAGCTGGTGGAAGAATTGGCGAAATTTCAGTCATACCCTCCCGAAATCCTTCATACAATAGTAAAAAACATCCCACGGGGTATTCCTTTGAAGGATTATATTGAAGAGCGTGCCGTCAGCATCGCCAACTATATCATCGACAATAATGCCACGGTGAGACAGACAGCAAAGACTTTCGGCGTATCGAAAAGCACGGTACATAAGGACGTAACAGAACGCCTGATGCAGGTCAACCCCACCCTGGCCACGGAGGCCAGGAAAGTGCTGGATCTGAACAAATCCGAGCGCCATATCAGGGGAGGGCTTGCCACAAAGGAGAAATACCTGCACCAGCACAGCAGCATGGCGTAGAGTGCAGTCAGGGGGGCCATTCGCAACGAGTGGCTCTTTTTCGTGGGAAAATTTTGAATGGAAAGATTTGCCCGGGAACATTGAAAGGATTCTCCCGGGCATCCCAGGCGTGGCCAGGGCTGCGTTCTTCTGCCAGGAGCCGGCTGCGCCCTGGCGCGGCTGCGGCATATGCCCGGAATCCGGGGGCAGCGGGGGTTTCCTGTTTTTGGGCCTGGACTCCCACGATGTCAGACTCCTGCCGCATCTTTCGTATAGTACTGTGCCTGGGCGTGCCAGAGCCGGTGATACAGGCCTTGGTTCTGGCGGATCAACGCCTCGTGGCTGCCTGTCTGCACGATACTGCCGGCATCGAACACCGCAATCTTGTCGCAGAAGCGGCAGGAGGCCAGCCTGTGACTGATGTAAATGGCCGTCTTGTCCCCGGCGATCTCGTTGAAGCTGCTGTACACCTCGTACTCGGACACGGGATCTAAGGCTGAGGTGGGCTCGTCTAAGATGAGGAAAGGCGCGTCCTTGTACAGGGCCCTAGCCAGGGCGATTTTCTGTGCTTCCCCGCCGGAGATCTCTATGCCGCTGTCGTCGAACTCCTTGAACAGGAAGCTGTCCGCGCCCTCAGGCATAGCGGCTAGGCGTTTTCCGAAGCCGGCCTGCTCCAGGCAGTGGGCGGCCCGCCCCGGATCATAGGAGGGACTTGCGGCCACGTTCTCCCCCAGTCGGAAGCCAAAGAGCCTGAAATCCTGGAAGACGATGGAGAAGATGGACATATATTCATCGTAATCGTACTTCCGGATGTCCACGCCGTTGAGCAGAATCTTCCCCTCCGTGGGGTCATAAAGGCGGCACATGAGCTTGATGAAAGTGGTCTTGCCGCTGCCGTTTTTGCCGACGATGGCCAGCTTCTCCCCAATCTTGAACTTCAGATTTACATGGCGCAGGGCGTAAGTTTCCGTGTTCGGATAGCGGAAAGACACATCACAAAATTCCACGAAATACTCGTTGTCATCCCGTTTCTCCACAGTCAGGGAGCCCTGGTACATGGGGTTTTGGATGTCCAGGTAGGAGAAATAGCGCTTTAAATAGGTATGGTTCACCAGAGCCCTCTGGAAGTTGGCCACCGCCTCGGAGGCGGCGGTGAGCAGCAGCATGACGCAGGATACATAGCGGGCGATGGAGCCCAGGGTGATCCGGCCCGAGAGCGCCGCGTAGAGGAGGATCAGGTAGACGCAGAATCGCAGTACATGGCTCAGCGCTATGTCTGCCGCTTTCAGAGCTGCCTGCTTTTGGCACATAGCCAGGGCGTGTCGGTTGAATTCCGTCATGGTGCCCACATTGAAGTCCAGCAGACCTTTGGCCATGTCATAGAGGCGGATATCCTTGCCGCTGCTGTAGTGGCCGATATAGTCATAGTATTTCCCCTGGAAGACATTCAGATGGACGGCAGTGTCCAGAAAGCGGCTGAAAATGGCTTCGCTCTTCCTGGAGGCGAAAGCCCCGCACAGTATGGTGAGCAGGATACCGCCTGCGAACCCCAGCTTCATGAACAGGGGAATCCCCTCCAGAAAGAAGAAAGACAGTGTCATGGAAAGGGAAGCGAGAATCCTGGTCACGCTGAAGACCAGCCTTTCCGTAGAGGATGTCAGATACCACAGGTCATAGCCTGTCTGGGATTCCATGGCAATCCTCTTGCGCAGAAGCGTCACTTCCGGATCTTCGATGGAGGCGTAGGCCATCTGCATGGCTTTTTGCGAAAAGGTCCACTGCTCGCTTAAATTTAATTCATTGTCGGCTATGTCCCGCCTGGAGGACAGATAGGCGCTTAGGAGGCTCAGCAGGAATACGATTCCCACCGTAAGCCCCACATAGAGGGCCAGCGTCTGCACGGGCTGCTTTTCGTACAGCCCGTCTATGAGCCGGGCCGAAAAGTAGATCGGCACATAGGGCATCAGGCTCTGTAGAAAAGCGTTCAGGATAAGGCATGCGGCATAGGATCTGCTCAGGGTAAAGAGATGCCTTATGGCTCTTTTGGATATCCGGATATGTTCTGATAATTTCATAAATACACCCTCCTGCGCACTATAATGCGCTGTTAAAAATATGCATCATTTCGCTCATGCTTCCTTTCACGCCGACACACACAACAGAATTCTTATTTGAAATCACTCAGCGAGGTACTTTCGGGCTTAGTGATTTCTTTCACACTTGTACCAGCAGCTCTGCTTTTCGTAGAGCTCTGCGTATTCGCCCCCCAGAGCTATCAGCTCCTGGTGGGTGCCCTCCTCCGCGATGCGCCCGTCTTTCAGGTAGAGGATTCTGTCACAGAACTGGGTGGAGGCCAGTCTGTGGGAGATGAACAGGGAGGTCTTGCCCTGGGTCATTTTCTGATACTGCAGATAGATCTGATTCTCTGCAATGGGGTCTAGGGCCGCGGTGGGTTCGTCCAGCACCAAAATGGGGGCGTCCTTGTAGAGGGCCCTAGCCAGCATCAGCTTCTGGGCTTCGCCGCCGGAGAGTTCGACAGCGTCCGGGTAGAGCTGTTTGTCCAGCCTGGTGCGGATGCCCTGGGGGAGGGAGGAAAGTTTTTCGCCCAGCCCCGCAAGCTCCATGCAATGTTTGGCCCGGGCATAGTCCGTGCCGTTCCCGATTTGCCCGGAGACCGTCTCCGCCAAAGTGAAGAACCCGGTCTGCACGTCCTGGAACACGGGGGAGAACAGGCGGTAGTAATCGTCCCGGCGGAATTTCCGAAAAGAGACGCCGTCTATTTTGATATCGCCTTCCGTGGGCAGATAGAGGCCGCACAGGAGCTTTACCAGAGTGGACTTGCCCGCGCCGTTTAAGCCTACCAGGGCCACTTTCTCCCCGGGCTTTATGGTCAATTCCAAGTCTGCCAGGGTATCGGCTTCGGCTCCTTTATAGCGGAAAGATACATGCTCGAAAGCAATCTCGGGAGCGCCGTGCAGATAGTCTTCTGCATCCGCCTCCCCGGTGCCGTCCTGTCCCGGCAGATCCAGGTACTGCCTGTAGTCGCACAGGGCCAGGCTGGTGGAGTGGATGCCGCTCCACTCGGTCATAATGTTGCCGATGAAAGAGGCGAACATGGAGATAGCCGAGAAGTACAGCAGAAACCTGTCTACGGTAAGCTCCCCCTGAAGCGTCATTTTGATCAACAGCGCATAGGCAGCGCCGTCCCGCAGCAGGATGACCAACAGGTCCGCTATCCGGGAGAGGAAGCTCCTCCAGACAAGCTGCCTGTTCCAGAAAGAGCGCCGGGCGCACAGGTCGGAGTAAACCTGCCCAAGCCAACCGGCCATTCCATAGATGCGGATGTCCTTGCCCGCCTTGAAATCAGAGGTTTCCCCCTGGACATACCACAGCCTCCGGTCGATGTCGGTCCATTTCTCCCGGTGGGCATACTCCCAGTTTCGGTAGGCTCTGGCGCAGAGCCAGCTGACCAGGGGAGCAATGGTCAGGATCGGCACCAGCAGAGGACTGACATTTGAGATGATGGACCCGAACAGCAGATAGCAGAGGACATTCTCGATCAGCTTCATGCTGCGCCTGGGCACGTCCGACACGGGCCGCACGCCGTTCCACTGCTGTGTGGCCATGGCGGCCCTGTCGCTTAAGTCCCGGATATCCTTGCGCTCATAGTCCTGGAAGAAGCAGGTCACGGACTTTCTGTCCGTTTCCACGCTTTTCCGGAAACTGTATAACGACAGGTAATAGATTTCGGACAGATGCTGGCAAAAGGTGCGCAGAACGTTTGCTGTGAGCATCAGCCCGATGACAAGGCCTACCCTGAGGGCCATATGGCTAAAGGACGCCCCTGCTGTGACTTCGGCCACCGCAAGGGAGGGGAGATAGACTTCTGTGTAGGAGAGGCATATGTTCAGCGGCACCTCCAGTGCCAGGAGCAGAAAGCACACTGGCGCTTCTTTGAGAATCTTGGAAAAGCTCCAGAGGGCATTGTCCAGGGTGGAGCGGTAGGGCTTGGTCTTTGGTTTCTTATTTTCTTTCATGAGGCATCGTCTCCTGTCTGGTTTTCCAAAGTTGTGTGACACTTCCTTATGCTTTTTATTGTATCGCAGAAAAGCGGGAAAATACAATCCGTGCACGAATTGCGTTTGACAGGGCATGAATTGCAGAGAGGGGAAAATAAAAATGCCTGACCTAACGTCAAGCATTTTTGCCGCTATTCCACGGCGGGCACCAGGAACTCGGAGGTGAACGCTCCGTCCTCGCTGTTGTATTTGCACCAGCCCCCGTGGGCCTCCAGGATGCCCTCCGCCCGGCGCAGGCCGAAGCCGTGGAGGCCTGTCTTGCGGGAGGAGAACAGTTTTCCCCTTTTAGAGGCTTTGGCGCCTGCGGAATTGAGCATGGAGAAGTAGAGCATCTTTCCTTTCATTCCCATGTAGAGGCGCAGGAAGCGCTGCCCTTGGGCACGCTGGCAGGCCTCGATGGCGTTCTCCAGGAGATTTCCTACGATGATGCCAAGCTCCAGGTCGGAGAGCAGGAGCCGGTCGGGGACATTGGCCTTTACGGTGACGGCGATGCCCGCAGCCTTGGCCTGGGCGATTTTGGCGGACAGGATGGCGTCCAGCGCCACGTTGCCTGTCTTGAGTAATGTGTCCACACTCATGAGCTGCTGGTCGAGCTGGGCGATATAGGCCAGGGCCCGCCCGGTCTCCCCTGCCTCCAGCTGACCTTTCAGGGCCTGGAGGTGGTGGTGGAAGTCATGCTTGTAGCCACGCATCTCCCGGTAGATGCCCTGGACCTCTCCCAGGTGCTGTCTGGACTGCTCGGTCTGGTATTCTATGAGCTTTAGGTAAGTCTTGTTTCTCATGCTGCTTCTTTCCTGTTATCTGCTATTGCCCTTATTCATAGTCGGTAGAATCAGTTCCTCTCGATAAAGGCCCGGTTCACCGCATCATATTTTCCCCTGGCCAGGGGCAGGAGCGTTCCGTCCTCCAGAGCGACTTCCCTGTGGGTGATCCGGATGACTTTTTTCAGCGAGACCAGATAGGAACGGTGGATGCGGAAGAAATCATCCGTGAGGCGCTTCTCAAAAGAGGAGATACTCTCCTTTATTCTGTATTCCTGCTCCGGCGTGTGTATGGAAATGTAGTGCAGAAAGGCTTCCACATACAGGATGTCGGGCTCATGGAGCTTCACGGTCTTTCCCTCGCAGGAGATGATGACGGAGGGCGGCTCCGCACACAGCCTGTCCAGGGCTCTGGACAGGACGGCATACAGCTTGTCCCGGGCCACGGGCTTGGTCAGGTAGTGCAGCGCGTCCACCTCGTAGCCCTCGCTGATAAACTCGAAGTGGGAGGTGATGAACAGAATCTCTACGCGTCCGTCTTCTTTCCGGACACGCCTTGCCAGCTCTATGCCGGAGATTTCTTTCATCTCTACGTCCAGCACCAGGATGTCGTAGGCGCTGTCCTCCTCATAGGCAAAGAGGAAAGCCTCCGCCGAGGGGAAGAGGAGCACCCGGGCAGCCACACCCTGGCTGCGGGCCCAGTTTGAGAGCAGGGCGTTCAGGGCCTGGAGCTGTTTTTCATCATCATCGCATATGGCTATGCGGATAGCCATAAGGTCACCGCCTTTCGGAAGATTTGGATGTGCACCATGCCATTGGCACAGCGGCGCACATGGCAGGATGGCCGTTGGGCCGTATTGCGCCGGGAATAAAGTCATTGTACCATACTCTTCCTGCGGCGGCAATGCGGAGTTCAGCGGTCTCTCAGATACCGGTAGAAAGCGTCCGCCGCAAGCCCCATGCCGTGTCCGCGGTCAGAGACAATCTGTACGGCCCGTCTCGGGAGGGAACAGTCCAGGGGCACTTGCACCAGTCGCTTTTCCTTTATCAGGGGCAGCGCAAGCTGCTCCGGCACGAAGCCTATGCCCAGATTGTCCAGAATGAGCGGCAGCAGCAGATCGGAGGTGGCGACCTCCATGTCCAGTTCCAGATCCAGCCCCTGGGCTGCGAAGAAATCCCGATAGAACTCATAGGTGGCACTTCCCCGGCCCAGTCCGACCCAGGGACAGTTCTGGAGGTCCTTGAGCCTGGACGGGGTTCTGGATAGGCTTCTGTATTCTGTCCCTCCTGTCAATATTTCCGTGAAATCAAGTATTTTCTCACATTGAATCGATGACGGCATGGAATGGGGCGTGGTGACCACCGCGAAGTCCAGCTTTCCGTCCGTGAGGCGCTTAAGGATTTCCGGTGTGGTGTGGTTGTGTATCTTGATTCTGACGGCCGGGTGCCTGCGCCGAAAGTCCTGGAGCGCGTCCAGCAAAAACAGGTGCAGCGCCGTCTCGGTGGCGCCGATTTCCACAATGCCGCTTCGGAGGGAATCTCTGCCGCGGATTTCCGCCTGGGCGCTCCATAGGTGCCGGCAGGCGGCCTCCACATGGGAATACAGCAGTTCGCCCTCCTCCGTCAGGCTGACGCCCCTGGTCTCCCGCAGGATCAGTCTGCAGCCCAGCTGGGCCTCCAGAAGCTTCATCACCCGGGTCACATTGGGCTGGCTGTTTCCCAGGGCCGCCGCCGCTTTGGTGATATTTCCGTACTTTGCCACATAGTAGAATATCTTGAAATACTCAAAGTCCACATCCATATCTATTTTAGATACCTCATATATCATATATATATTTTTCGTATTCTTCAGCCTGTAGTATAATAGCTTTCCGGAGAAATGTAAAGGGAAACAGGAAAATTGTAAGAAAAACAGAGAAACGGAAAGGACGGAGGACATATGAACAAGGATTTGACACAGGGGGATCCCCGGAAAGTGCTGTGGGCATTCTGCCTGCCCATGTTCGGCAGCATTGTGTTCCAGCAGCTTTATAACATCGCGGATTCGCTGGTGGCAGGGAAATTTATCGGCGAGAACGCCCTGGCGGCAGTGGGGAACAGCTATCATATCACGCTTATCTTCATCGCCTTTGCCTTTGGATGCAATATAGGCTGTTCCGTCATTGTATCCCGGCTGTTCGGAGCCAGAGACTACCGGACCATGAAATCCTGCGTCTACACGGCGCTGATCGCCAGCGGCATCCTCTGCAGTGTCCTGATGCTCTGCGGCCTTGCATCCTGCGGGGAACTGCTGCGGCTCATGAAGACCCAGCCGGAGGTCATGGCGGATTCTGCGCTGTACCTGGACATCTACATCTGGGGCCTGCCGTTTCTGTTCTTCTATAATATCGCCACGGGCATCTTCTCGGCCCTGGGGGATTCCAGGACGCCGTTCCTCTTCCTGGCCCTGTCCTCCACGGCCAATATCCTCATGGACATCCTCTTCGTGAAAGGCTTTTCCATGGGCGTCGCCGGGGTGGCCTGGGCCACATTCCTCTGCCAGGGGGTCAGCTGCGTCCTGTCCCTGGCACTGGTGCTGAAGCGGCTGCGGGACATCCGGACGGAGGGGAAGATTCCGGTCTTCTCCTGGGAACTGCTGGGGAAGATAGCGGTGGTGGCTGTCCCCAGCATCCTGCAGCAGTCTTTCATCTCTGTGGGGAATATGCTGATTCAGGGCCGCATCAACAGCTTTGGGGTCAGCGTGGCTGCCGGGTATTCCGCTGCGGTGAAGCTGAACAACCTGGTGATCACCTCTTTCACCACCATCGGCAACGGGATATCCAACTTTGCGGCACAGAACCTGGGAGCCGGACAGCCGGGACGGATCCGGGACGGCTTTCGGGCCGGCCGGAAGCTGGTGTGGTGCCTGTGCGTTCCTTTCTGCATAGCTTATATGGCGTTGGGCAGATATCTGCTGCTGCTTTTCCTGGACAGCGGCTCCGGGACGGCGCTTCTGACGGGCAGGCAGTTTCTGTGGATCCTGGCTCCGTTCTACTTTGTGGTGTCCGTGAAGCTGGTGGCGGACGGGATCCTTCGGGGCGCCAGCGCCATGCGCCAGTTCATGGCCGCCACGTTCACGGATCTGATCCTGCGGGTGGTCTTATCGTTCCTCCTGTCCGGCTGGACGGGCTCTGCCCTGGGCATATGGTGTTCCTGGCCTGTGGGCTGGACCGTGGCCACGGGAATGTCCCTTTTCTTTTACCGCAGGATATGCCGCAGGCTGAGGGACCAAGATGCGGAGACCTCTCCCGCGTGTTTTTCATAAATACTGGACTTTCATCGGGATTTTGGCTTTCGCTGCCCACTTTTGGTTTCGGTATAATTCACTGCCGGCGATATCAATGCGCCGCATTTTCACCGACCGGGGGCAGAGACGTCTCCGGGGTGATTTCCGTGGGGGAGATTCGGAGGAGGGCTTTCATCGATACAGGGCAAGCGGCGTATGCGGGAAAACGCCTGGCGGTACTGATATTACGTTGCTATAAGCGGCGAAGCCGTGAACGGCAGCCGGTCAACCGCTGGTAGAATGGAATTGAATATGCCTCGATTGATAATCAAATTTATATGATTTATACTGGTTTTGTCAGCTGACATAGCATTATGGATCAAATATTGGTTGAATGGAGGAAACAGAATGGAAATCGGTAAAAAGATCAGGGCCCTGCGGCTGGAAAAAGAAGTGAAGCAGGAGGAGCTGGCGCAATACCTGGGGGTGTCCGTTCAGGCTGTGTCGAAATGGGAGACGGGTTCCAGTGTGCCGGATATCTCGCTGCTGCCGAATCTGGCAATCTTTTTCGGAGTTACCATTGACGAGCTGTTCCAGCTTTCCGACGAGGCCTGGTTCGAGCGCATTGAGAACATGTTCAGGAATGAGAGGCGGATCGCTCCCGAGACTTTTGAGCACTGCGTGAAATTCCTGGAGGGCGTGCTGCGAAACGAACCCAGAAATGTCAGAGCCTACAGCTGTCTGGCATATCTGTACAACCACAGAGCCCACAGCGATCATGAGATTGCCAGCGAGTATGCGAAAAAGGTTCTGGATCTGGATCCGGAGGATAAGTCGGGCTGGGTGGCATATCTGGAAGCCAACAATGGGGTCTGCGGGGACGAGTGGTATGACAATCATTTCGAGGTCACAGAATATTTCAAGGAGTTTTTGAAGAAAAATCCGGGCAATTACAGAGGGCTTTACGCGATCATCGAGAATCTTCTCAAGGACGGATGGTATGACGAGGCGGTCCCCTATATTGAACAGATGCGTACGGCGGCAAATACCCATCAGTACTATGTGTACACAGGCGATGTGATGCTGGGCAAGGGGGATCCGGAGAAAGCGATTTCCTGGTGGAACGCAGGGGTAGAGCATTTTCCGGGCAGATGGCAGGCCTACTGCGACCGGGCAGACCGATTCAAGAAGCTGGGCCGGTATGAGGAGGCCCTGGCGGATTATGAGAAATGCTTCGAGATGCAGGAACCGCCCAGGATCAGTGACGGCCTGTATTCTATGGCCCAGCTCCACGAGAGACTGGGGGATTTTCAGGCTGCCGTCAGGGACAGACAGCGGATTATCAAATGTCTGCGGGAAGAATACGAAACCTATTCCGGGGAGAGCATCGACGAGCAGAAGCGGGAGATTGAGAGACTGAAGCGGCGGAGCGGCGCTGCAAAGTGAACCCAAATTCCTTGAGAATCGGACACATAGAGAGATAAGATGAAAACAAACCGGAAAGAATGCCCAAGTAAGCGATTTTTGCTCATTTTGTATGCATCATGTACCTGTGAGCGGCGAAGCCGTGAACAGGTACGATGCGTTAAGTGCGGGCATTCTTTCCGGTTTATGCCGGCTGGCGGTTTTCTCAGCTCCTGTTCTCCCGGGCCACCAGTTGGTCGGCGCCGTACATCTTGCGAAGTTTCGGCTTCTCGATCTTGCCCGTGGCGTTCCTGGGGATTTCATGGAAGATGATCTCCTTGGGGCGCTTATATCTGGGCAGCTCTTTACAGAATTCGTCGATCTCCACCTCAGTGCACTCCATACCGTCTTTCAGCTCGATAATGGCAGCGGTCTTCTCGCCCAGACGTCTGTCGGGCAGACCGATCACAGCCGCATCCTTGATCTTCTCACAGGTGCGCAGAAAGTCCTCGATCTGTACAGGGTAGATGTTCTCACCGCCGCTGACGATGACGTCTTTCTTGCGGTCCACCAGGAAATAGAAGCCGTCCTCATCCTGCATGGCCATGTCCCCGGTGCACAGCCATCCGTCCTTTAAAGCCTCGGCCGTGGCCTTTTCGTCCCGGTAGTAACAGGTCATAAGGCCGGGGCCTTTGACGCAGAGCTCGCCTACGTCGCCCTTTGCCACTTCCCGGCCGTCCTCGTCCACGATTCTGCATTCCCAGCGGTAGCCCGGGATGCCGATGGCTCCTACCTTGTGGATATTTTCCATGCCTAAATGCACGCAGCCCGGACCAGTGGATTCTGACAGACCGTAATTGGTGTCGTAGGCATGGCTCGGGAAGTACGCTTTCCAGCGCTTGATCAGAGAGGGCGGCACAGGCTGGGCGCCGATGTGCATCAGACGCCACCCGGATAATTCGTAATCCTCCAAATGCAGCAGTCTCGCGTCCAGGGCGTCCAGGATGTCCTGAGCCCAGGGCACCAGCAGCCAGACGATGGTACAGTGCTCCTTTGAGACGGTGGACAGGATGGTCTCCGGCCTGGTACCCTTTAAGAGCACGGCTTTGCTGCCGGCCACCAGGCTGCCCATCCAGTGGAACTTTGCGCCGGTGTGGTACAGGGGCGGGATGCACAGGAAAGTATCCTCTCTGCCCGTGGCATGGTGCTTCTGCTCCATCTCCGCAGCCTGGGTGAGGCTTTTGTGCTTATGTAAGATGGCCTTGGGGAAACCGGTAGTTCCTGAGGAGAAATAAATGGCGCCGAAATCCTCATCGGTAATGGGGATATCCGGAGTCCGGCTGGAACAGTCCGCCACCAGTTCATGATAGCTCTCCGCAAAGGTGGGGCAGTTGTCTCCCACATAGATCAGCAGCCGTCCCTTGGAGAGCCGCTCCGCATTGGCTTCTATACGGCCGATGAAAGCAGGCCCGAATACGATCATATCCACTTCAGCCAGCTCCGCGCAGTACAGGATTTCGGCCGCATCGTAGCGGAAATTGAAAGGCACCGCGATGGCGCCGCTTTTGAGCACTCCGAAATAGATGGGAAGCCATTCCAGGCAGTTATACATCAGTATGGCCACTTTGTCTCCCTTTTTGATGCCCCGGCCGATGAGCATATTGGCGAAGCGATTGGCTTTTTCGTTGAACACACTCCAGGTAATCTCCCTGCGGTAAGGCTCAAAGCGGTCCGGCTGGATCAGGTCGTATTCTTTCCATGTGGTTCTCCGGGTGTCCTTTTCCTCCGGGTTCAGCTCCACCAGAGCGATTTCATTGGGATATTCCCTGGCATTCCTTTCGAGAAATTCCATGACTGGCATATCATTTTCCTCCTCTTCGTGACAATGGAAAACAGATGTGTTCCACTGACCTCTGTGTAATCTTCCGCACGTTTTCGATTTAAAGCAGTAAAGCATACGCAATATTTACCGTATCATATTCGCCCGGAAAAGTCAATAAAAGAAAAAGCCAGGGCAGACTATGTCCTGCCGGTACGTTACTGTTCATGTGCATCACGTTGCTGTGCGCCGTGAACAGTAACGCCGGTACGCAGGGATCAACGCATGTTTTCTCTATCTGCTTTCCTGTGGATCAGCCAGGCGGCAGCAGCAGCCGCTCCGACCAAAAGCAGCCATGTAAAATTCGGAATGTTTCTTTCCTGCTGTAGCTCATGGACGCCGGATTCGCCCGTTTCTGTATCGAATTCACCGGTTTTGGGAGAACGTGCTCCCTGTGCGCTGTTTCCGGCGGCCGCGGGATCCCCCATGACATTATCACTAACGACGATTACGTAGTCGGAAGCGTGTGTAAATGTCAGTTCCGCAGTACCGTCCTCGTTTATCCGGTCAGCAGTGATAAATTCAAGTCCGCCGACGCTTTCATTATAGTAGAAGAGATTTGCATACGAGCCCGCATTAGCCGAGTCTACATTGATCGTAAGCATAGCGCTGCAGCCAAAACTGCCGCTGTGGGCAAGGCTGAGCTGTATTGCCTGACGATTTCCGGCCACAGGATTCACTACATCCTGCGGAATGGCTGACGTTTTGACCTGTACGGACAGATTCACATCGCTTGCATGATCTGCCGTAACATTTTTTCCGTTTACGGACCAGACGATTCCGCCGCCCATGTCAAAGGAGATCGTGACATCCTGTCCCTTTACGCTGTCGAGCAGATCTCCGGGTACAACGGATGCGCCGTTCATATTTACGCTGATTCGATTCCCCTCAGAAGCATTTGCGGCTTGGTTCTTGATGGCTTCCCAACCATCCCTGCCGGACTCACCGACGATGGAGGGAATCATTGTGGCCGGCGTGGGTGCAGGCGTCTGCGCGGGAGGCTGAGTCGGCGCAGGTGTCTGAACAGGCGTGGGCGCGGGAGTCTGGTCCGGAGCCGGAGTAGGTGTCGGTGCGGGTGTTTGGTCCGGAGTAGGTGTCGGCGCAGGAGTCTGGTCCGGAGCCGGAGTAGGCGTCGGTGCGGGAGTCTGGTCCGGAGCCGGAGTAGGTGTCGGCGCGGGAGTCTGGTCCGGAGCCGGAGTAGGCGTGGGCGCGGGAGTCTGGTCCGGAGCCGGAGTAGGTGTCGGCGCGGGAGTCTGGTCCGGAGCCGGAGTGGGCGTCGGCGCGGGAGTCTGGTCCGGAGTGGGAGTGGGAGTGGGTGTCGGCTCCGGGGTAGGTTCCGGGCTGTACTCGTAATGCATCGTAACCTTTGACACTGCAGATGCCGTATCCCCCTGTTTCGTGATACTGTTCCACTGGGCCTCGGTGCCGGTAAAGTATATGTCAGTCAGGCGGGTGCTCGCAAATGCACCTTGTCCGATTGTGGTTACGCTGTCCGGAATCAAAACCACGCTCACGGCAGAGGAGGCGAAAGCCGATTCGTCAATACTCTCCGTGCCCTGAGGTATTTCCACCCCGGCAAGCATCAGGCAATTCTGAAACATGCCTACACTTATGCGGTCTATGCTTTGGGGCAGTTTCACCTGCGCCAGACCGTAGCATCTCGTAAACAGATTGTCCCCTAACATTACCTGTTTGTTTCCGGGAGCAAATGTTGCGCTTGTCATCTTCTGGCACTGAAAAAATGCAGCGGCACCCACTTCTCCAATACTGGCAGGCAGGGCTATAGAAGTGAGATTTGCGCAGGAGTAGAAAGCATTTTGTTCGATTTTCTCCACTCCTTCGGAAACTGTCACCGAACTAAGACTTTGACATCCCCGGAAAGCGCTGTCACCGATTGCCTTCACACTGGGGGGAACGGTCACGGAAACGATCGAAGATCCGCGGAAAGCGCTGTTTCCGATTGCGGTCACGCTGGAGGGAATCTCCGCACTGAGAATCCCGCAGTCCCAAAATGCACAGGAACCGATACTGGTAATGCCGTTCTCTATAACCACTTTCCGCATTTCGCCGCGGATATCATTCCAGGGCTGCTCATTCGCGCTGCTGAAATCCGGCATGGCTCCGCTGCCCGAGACGGTCATTGTGCCGGCTTTTGTCAGCGTCCAGGTGAATCCTCCGGCGAATGAACCTTGTTGGATGATATCGTTAGTGCCGGGATCATTCGGCGGGATATAATCTGCCGGATAGCGGGTGATATAATGACTGGTATCGCGCATCACTTCTTCCTTGGAGATGATCCGCCCCCAATGAACCTTGCCCTGGTGATCTCCTGTGCTGATGTTTCCCTCGGCAACGATAACGCTTACATCGTTGGCTTCCAGCACAATCACGGTGTGCACGTCATTGTTGACTCGCAGGATATCTCCCGCTTTGATATCCGAAAATTCAAATTCGCCTGCTGCGTACATCCTGGCGGGCAGACTGCCAAAAGCCGCATCGCTGAGTATAAATGCAAAGGCTACACAGCCTACGGCGGAGATATTCGCCCCTCCAAGGAGGCCGCCTTTCCAATGATAATACCCTTTTGAGTCCGAATAGGGCTCATAGTTGGTCCAGGGGGTTCCCTCTTTATACTGCTCATTGTCTTTCAAGGTGATCATGGCCTCATAGACCTGTGTCAGGTCAGGGACTGCACTGTCTGCAGCAGCCGGGGATATGGCCTCTTCCGCAGAAACCTCGTCTGGAGTCAGAGAGGAGTCGTCCGAGGGAGGAACGACCTCGTCCTGAGTCAGAGAGGAGTCATCCGAGGGAGGAACAGCCTCGTCTGGAGCCAGAGAGGAGTCATCCGAGGGAGGAACAGCCTCGTCTGGAGTCAGAGAGGAGTCATCCGAGGGAGGAGCAGTCTCGTCTTGAGTCAGAGGCACTTCCTCTCCAGGTAAGGCGATGGCCTCCCGGGACAGGGAAACTTTCTCCTGAGGCAATGGAATCTCCGGTTCCGCAGATGCCACTGACTGGAATGAAATGCACAGACACAAAGCCATGACAACCGAAATAATACGTCGTTTCAACTTCGTAACCTCCCTAATTTTGGTTTAATGATATTTCTTCATATGAATATATCGTGATTGCCATGCCATGTCAATAGATTCCGAAACCGACATTTTTTTGATTGATTGTCTTTTGGATTTTGTGTCCATGCTGTTCGGATTTATTCCGGCCCCGGTGCGGGCAGAGTCCGCAAAGCCTTGCTGAGGACTAAGTATTGCATCGGAAAAAAACTGCCGCAGGACTGGCAGTGTGTGGAGACAAGAGAATTCTATACCGTCCGGAACACGAAAGGAAAGCTGTCTTTTCGACAGAGCCTGCGTTTACACCAGATGAAGACAGGGGGGAGAGGAAAGGGACATTTCCGATTTCAGCGATACATTAAGGGAGGGGTGAGGCCAGGCGGCCCGCCCGGTGGACGGGCCCCTGTGCGGCACAGAGAGGGAACGGAGGGGAGGTGCCGGGTTTCGGCAGAGACACCGAAATTGTCACATCATGCCCTCTTTTAACACATCGTGGTCCCCCAGCACCTTTTCTACAACCGTGCCTTTGACGAAGCGGAGCAGGGGCTTTTTCAGGGCGTTCAGGGGGCCGGGCAGCGGGATCTCCAGGGGGGACTTGCCGTCCATGAGTTTCACGCTGCTGTCCAGGAGTTCCCGGATATCGTAGACGCTGCCCCAGACCTCGGGCACGCCCCTGTCCACATGGAGCAGTCCGTATACGGCCTCCATGGCGGTGCGCACGGAATACTCGGTGGTGAAGACGGTATCCCTGGGGGTCTCGGCGAACTGTCCCAGGAACGCAAAGTTGACACATCCGTCAGGAATCACGTCCGGGCGGTCCCCCTTTCTCCTGGGCATGAAGAAAGCGGTGATGTAGGGCATCATGGTGGGCACGCAGACGGCGCTGTGATCCGCAAGCTCCGGGATGTCCTCCGTGGGCACGCCTATGTGGTAGAGCCATTCCTGGGTGATCTCCCTGCCGGTGCACTCCCGCATGGGTTTCTTCACGAAGTCGCCGGGCACATCCGTGAACAGGCCGTAGACCCAGACGCAGACTTTGTCCTTGTCCTGTTCCCGGAACTGTCCCTGTCGGTTGATGGTCCAGCTCAAGAGCCAGGAGGAGTCCTTGCAGCTGACGATGCCGCCGGTGACCACCCTGCCGCTCTTGGGATCGCGCTTGCAGATGTCGGTGATATAGGGCAGGATCTTGTCGTCTAAGGTGGTGACGGTGGCGGACTCCCAGTTGGTCTTGGAGATATCGGAACAGAATTTCTCCGGATGGCCGAAAGCCGGGTCTTGTCCTGCGATGTTGCGCCACAGGTTCCAGCAGCCGCTGGTGCGCACCTCCGCGTCCCCGTTGGGCGCATGGTTCTGGTCGCCGTAGACAGTGCCCTCGGTGCAGCTGCCGTTGGTGACAAAGACGAGATCGTCTTCTGTGAGCATGATGCCCTGTTCCACGCCTCCGACCCTGCACTCAATGGCCTTTGCCACCTTTTTGCCGTCCTTTTTCTCGAATATCACATTGGTGACTTCGGTGCCGAACCGGAAGTCCACGCCTGCGTCCTCCAGGTATTTCTGCATGGGGAGGATCAGGGATTCGTACTGGTTGTACTTGGTGAACTTCAGGGCGCTGAAGTCCGGCAGGCCCGCGATATGGTGGATGAAGCGCTGGAAATACAGCTTCATCTCCAGGGCGCTGTGCCAGTTCTCGAAAGCGAACATGGTCCTCCAGTACAGCCAGAAAGTGGAATCGAAGACTTCCTCGTCGAACACGTCCTCAATGGTTTTGTCGTAGAGGTCTTCGTCCCGGGTCATGAAGAGCTTCATGATCTCCATTGCGCCTTTCTGGCTTAAGTTGAACTTGCCGTCGGTGCGGGCGTCCTGCCCGCGGTTTACGGTGGCGCGGCAGAGGGAGTAGTTGGGGTCTTCCTTGTTCAGCCAGTAGAATTCGTCCAGCACGGACGCGCCCGGTGTCTCCAGGGAGGGGATGCTGCGGAAGAGATCCCAGAGGCATTCGAAATGGTCCTCCATCTCCCTGCCGCCCCGCATGACGTAGCCCCTGGCAGGGTCGAAGATGCCGTCACAGGCGCCGCCTGCGATGTCCATGGCCTCCAGGATGTGGATATGGTCCCCTTTCATCTGGCCGTCCCGGACCAGGAAGCAGGCCGCCGCCAGGGAAGCCAGGCCGCTGCCCACGATATAGGCGTTCTTGTCCTCCGCTCCCTGGGGCTTTCTGGGCCTTGCGAAAGCTTCGTAGTTGCCGTTTGTGTAGTAGATGCCCTTGCTGTTCCTTACGTGTTTGCCCAGTTCCGTGTTGCGGTACTCCGTATGTCCTGCGGTGGGAGCTGCTTTCTTTTGGACTGCTTTCTGCGCGGTCTTACGCTTTTTTGCTGCGATTGCCACGGCGCCTGCGCCTGCCGCGATTGCCGCTGTGATTGCCAGTTTTTTGTTCTTTGCCATGTCTGATACCATCCTTTCTGATATTTCGCACTTTCGGGCCGTACAAGGCGGCGGATCTCTCGCCGTCCCGGGCCGGGTCGGTGTCCGGTTCCCTGGAACCGTCTGCCAAAGCGTATTGGCTGTTCCTTATGATGGTATCTTAAAGCATTTTTATGCTCTTTCCAATTTACAAAACGGCCCCGATGATAAAAAACTTATCACAGGGGCCGTTTTGATAAAATCAGGGGGGTCATTTTCCCGAACATTCGAAATTATGTACGGAATTGTCTATGCTGCCGTGCATCAGGACCCAGACTCTGCGGGTGATCTCCCGATAGTCCGCTTTCATCCCCTCCGCGATCCAGTCCAGCATAACGCCCACGAAGCCGTATTTGTAGAATCCCGCGATGAAAGCCTTGTCTTGCGCTGCCAGGTCTGCGCCGGCGGATTTCTCCTCCACCACATCGGCGATCAGGCCATAGGTGAGCTTGTAGAGGTAGCTCTCGATTTTGTCCCTGCTGACGGCGCGGTAGACGTTCAGGATGAAAGGCTTGTTCTCCAGCACCGCCTCAAAGATCTGCTCCAGCCCCTCCTGCCAGGTCTCATAGGTCTTCTTGCCCCTGAGGGCCAGCCTGCCGTCCTCCACGCAGACCCACTCCACCAGGTCGTAGATGTCCTTAAAATGATAGTAGAAAGACATGCGGCTGATGCCGCAGTCGGCGGTCAGGTCACTGATGGTGATTTTGTCCAGGGGCTTGTGCAGCAGGAGCTTCTTCAGGGACGATTCCAGCGCCAGCTTGGTATTGGGCATGTTTCCGGTTCCTTTCTTTATAGATGCTTCCGAATTCGGCGTTATTTCGGACAGACTTCCGGGCTCTCTGTTTCCGGGTTCATAAGAATGGAAGACAAATGCGCGGGCGGTTCTGTCAGGAAACTGCTCCGGCCGTCAGCAGCAGTTCCACGATTTCGGTATACCCTGCCTCTGAGGCATAGTACAAAGCGCTGTGCTGGTCGTTGTCCACGCTGTTTACATCGGCCTCCATTTCGATGAGCATGGCGGTGAAATCGTTTTTGCCGTTCCTGGCGGCAAGGATCAGGGGCGTCTGTCCGTCGGAAGTTTTTCGGTTGATTTCTGCGCCTGCGGCCAGCAGGGCTTTTCCTATGAAGAGATCGCCCTTTTCAGCGGCAATATGCAGCGGCTCCACACCCTCCGCATCGGCGCAGTCGGGCCGGGCGCCTGCGGCCAACAACAGTTCCGCGATCATCAGATTGGATCTGCGGACTGCCAGGACCAGAGGCGATTCTCCTTCATCATTGAGCCTGTTTACGCCGGCAGGATCTTTTTCCAGCAGAACTTTCACCACTTCGCTCTGTTCGTTCCAGCATGCGTGATGGAGGGTGGTATTGCCGTAGGTGTCGGTATGGGCGGAATCGGTCAGGGAAAGGGCTTTCACCAGTTCTCTGAGTCCGGCTGAGGTGGCGTAATCGATGGCCATGCGGCCGTCGTTATCCTTGATGCTGACGTCAATGTCCGGATTTTGGAGCAGCTGCAAGGCTGCATCGGTTTTTCCGCTTTGGGCCAGCAGCATCAGGGGAGTTACGCCGTCGTTGTCGGTACAGTTCACATCGGCGCCTGCGCCGCACAGCTGCGAAATGATCTGGAAATTGCCGGCCTGGGCCGCGAAATGCAGGGGCGTCCGGTTTTTCTGATTGCCCAGACAGGCGTCTGCTCCACTGTCCAGGAGGAGCTTTACCAGCTCCCGGGCGTTTTTCATACAGGAATAGATCAGGGGGGTATTGCCGGATTCATCCCTTTTGTTCACATCCACGCCGCCTCGTCTCAGGAAAGTCTGCACCACGGCTTTCTGGTTGTTCTTGCAGGCCTGCAACAGCATATTGTCCAATTGCATAGTATGTCTCCTTCTATAATTTTATATGGTATTGGGACAGAAAGCGGATGGCGGGGGCGGCCTCCTGCCGTCGCTCCAGACGGAGCAGACAATGAGCCGTCAGCCATCTGACCCTGATCAGAAAATATCGTTCCAACCCGCTGTCCCCGCCCGGATTCAGAGGGCGCAGAAACACCTGATCGTCCGCTTCCACCGCCCGAAAGAAGAGTTCTTTCTCCCGGATATCCAAATCGGGCGGCGTACCCAAAAGCTGCTCGGCCCGTCTCAGGCCGGCCAATGCCTTTTCGTATTCTTTCAGCCGGTAGAGGCATAGTCCGCAGTTAAAGGCCGTAGGGGCACAGAGCCGATCGAGCTTTGTCCGATCCATCAGCGGTCTGGCCAACAGCCATGCCGCAGGCAGATCGCCTACGGCCAGCGCCTGATACAACCCGTCACCTGCAGTGACCGGCAATTTGCCATATTTAGTGTTCTCCAGGAATTCCATATTCTGTCACAGCTCCATCGTTTCTGCCGGGCGCCATGTCCCGGGTGTAAGCAGTCCGTCAAGGTTTCCGTTACATGTCGTTTGGGTATAGATCCATCCTATCACCATGTCAAAAGAATGTCAAATATTGGTTCCCGCTGCGCGCTGTCCGCAGAACCCGGATGCTTACGGCTAACGGATGGTTTTGCAAAGTGTCTTCGCATGCATTTAAAGGAGGATGGGGCGCCCTCTGTCCGTATCATGGATATGGAGCAGATAACAGGGATTCCGGTTTCACACCAGCTTCAGGAATTCGCTGAGCACTCTGGTCATATACCGGTTTCGCTTATAGTAGAAATTCACGTCCCGCACAGCCTCCGGATACGGCAGCCTGTAATAAATCAGGCTGTGATCCTTTGGCATATGGCGGATCAAAATATCGCCGTTGAAAGAAATGCCCATTCCGTAGCGAGACAGATTGTAGGCCGTGATCTGCTGTTCCAGCTCCAGCTTGATCCTGGGGGCAAAATGTCCGCTGTCCCTGCAGATCTTTTCCGCCCGGTTTCTGGTGTCGTTGCCGCTTTTGAGCAGCAGAAAGGCATCCTCTTTAAAAGCCTCCAGGGGCACGGGAGGGACAGAACGGTCCAGATGGCGGCCGGCCTTGACGTCGGAGAGGGAGAGCGCATAGTCTTTCAGCTTTTCATTGGAAGAAAAATGGCTGGGCACCACCAGGAGGAGATGCTCCTGGCAGAAAAACGTCTTTTCGTAGATCAACGGGTCCATGGTGCGATTATCTATCAATAAGTCAAGGAACCCGGCAAAGAGTCTGTCCTCCAGCTCCGAGGTTGCGGCTTCCACCAGACTTACACGGATCAGTGGATAGCTTTCCGTAAACCGGGAGAGCAGGGGCGGCAGTACGTAGGAAGCGAAGAGGTTTGTGCCTCCTATGGCCATGTTTCCACTCTTCAGGCCCTGGATATCGTTTACATAATTCCGGAACCGGTGCTCCACGTCCATGATATTCTCCACAGAGCGGATGTACTCTTCTCCAAGCCTGGTAAGCCGGATGGGATTGGTGCTGCGGTCGAAGACGGGAAAACCGATCCGGTCCTCCGCCTTTTTTACGGCCGCGCTTAGGGATGGCTGGCTGATGAACAGATTTCTGGCGGCTTTTGAGAAGCTCATTTCTTTGTAGACCTCATAGACATAATGCATTCCCTGGAACATGGGGCTCTCCTTACACTCTCTGGATTCCTGCGGGCAACGGGCGGATGTATCGCGGGGGGCAGGCCCGGGCCCTGCCGCGGACGAGATGCCTGGTCTGCCCTGCCGCGGAGGACGGCCTCCGGTAAGGGCCTTACCTGGGGCTGGCTGCTGCAGACCTTATATAGCCTACAGTCTATATAAAATATATCTTTATAAATATTTGAAAATATTGTAGCCCGGATATATAGTAAAGTCAAGAGAGAGGTCTAAATAATTCGGCTGATATCTGAAACGGTTCACGGGCAGTTTGCGCGAGGTGTTTTCGGGCGTATTCTGTGGGAAAATTCCGGGACTTTGTGACAGCCCGGACAGCGAACCGGACGGTTATGCTGCTGCACATATACCGCAGGAATGCAGAAAAAACATTCTGCGGTGGGGTAACTTTATATACTTTCAAAAGAACGGAGAGGGAAGAGCATGGAAGAAAAGAAAGGATACCGCCTGGAGCATGACTCCATCGGGGAAAAAGAGGTGCCGGAGGATGCCTATTACGGGGTGCAGACCCTGCGGGCCCACGAGAATTTCTACATAACAGGGCTGAAGATGCACAAGGAGCTGATAAACAGCGTGGCCCAGATCAAAAAGGCAGCGGCCATCACGAATTTCGAGGTGGGAGAGCTGGAGAAGAAGCGTGCGGACGCCATTGTAAAGGCCTGCGATGAGATCATCGCGGGAAAGCTCCATGACCAGTTCATCGTGGACCCCATCCAGGGCGGTGCGGGCACTTCCCTGAACATGAACGCCAACGAGGTGATTGCCAACCGGGCCATCGAGCTCCTGGGCGGGAAGAAAGGCGACTATGCCATCGTCAATCCCAACGATCATGTGAACTTCGGCCAGTCCACCAATGACGTGTTCCCCTCCTGCGGCAAAATGGCGGCCCTGAAGCTGATCACCGAGGCCCAGGAGCAGCTTTCCCGGCTGGAGCAGGCGCTGCTTCGGAAATCAGAGGAGTTCGACTCTGTGATCAAGATGGGGAGGACCCAGCTTCAGGATGCGGTGCCTATCCGCCTGGGCCAGGAGTTCCACGCCTACGCCTCCGCCATCAGCCGGGACATCAAGCGTTTTGACAATGCCAAGGAGGAGATCAAAAGTCTGAATCTGGGAGGCACTGCCATCGGAACCGGACTCAATGCGGATGTGCAATATTACAGAAGAGTAGTGAAAAATATGTCCATCCTCACCGGTCAGGATCTGGTGCAGTCCTACGACATGATTGATGCCACCCAGAACCTGGACAATTATGCCTCCGTGTCCGGCATCGTGAAAAACTGCGCCGTGAATCTGTCCAAAATGTCCAATGACCTGCGGCTCATGTCCTCGGGTCCCAGGACGGGGCTGGGAGAAATCAACCTGCCTGCCAGGCAGAACGGCTCCTCCATCATGCCCGGAAAGATCAATCCGGTGATTCCGGAGGTGGTGAACCAGGTGGCGTTCAATATCATCGGCAATGATGTGACTATCACCATGGCTGCGGAGGCCGGGCAGCTTGAGCTGAATGCATTTGAGCCCATCATCTTCTACAAGCTGTTCCAGTCCATCGAGACTCTGACTTTTGCGGTGAAGACTTTGGTGGACAACTGCATTGTGGGCATTACGGCAAATGAGGAGCGGTGCCGGCGGATGGTGGAGAACAGCATCGGCATCATCACGGCTATCTGTCCTTATGTAGGCTATGAGAGGGCGGCGGAGGTGGCCAAGGAGGCTCTGAATTCAGACAGATCCGTGAAAGAGCTGGTTTTGGAAAAAGGCCTGATGGACCAGGAGCAGTTAAACAGGGTGATGGATCCCTATCATATGACGGAGCCCGGGATTCCGGGGAAAGATCCGATGGAGGTGCTTCGCAGGGGGTGAGGGACTTTTCTGTCGGACGAGCTTTAAGAAAGGGGACATAGGCCATAAAAAACTTGTCATGAAATTTAGCTTGTGGTAAGATACACTTATCACGGTTTCAAGCGGAGAAGTGCGTTTTCGGGGACATGTTTTCGGGCGGTAGAGGGAGCAGGGGCCGGGAGATCTGTGCCGACCAGAGCCTTGCCGGCAGGGGGAAGTGAAATGACCATGATTGTCCATATGTTTATAGCGGCGGGAATCTTTTTCGGCGATCTGGCGATTAAAAACCAAATCGATAGGAGCAGGACGGACGCCGGCGGATATGTGCTGGGCAGGGGGACGGATGAAAAAGCCCCGGAGCCCAGAACATATGCGCGGGGCCGGATCCTGATACGGAAGTACCGCAACAGGGGAGCCATGCTGAACCTGGGCCAGAAATATCCCGGGGCGGTGGCGGCTGTGTCCGTTGTGTTCACTCTCCTGACGGCGGCCGGATTTCTGCTGGGCCTGGGACAGCGGGGAAACCGCCTGTTCAGGACAGGGATGACGTTTCTTTTGGGCGGGGCATTCAGCAATACCTATGATAGACTGAAACGCCGTTATGTGGTGGATTATCTGACGTTTCGGGTGGGATGGAAACCGCTGGGGCGGGTTGTGTTTAACATTTCGGATTTCGCTATCATGATCGGGGCGATGCTGGCAGTTCTGGGAGTTTTCTTTGACGAAGTGTGAAGATGATGCGGGGATAGCCGCAGCAGCCCGCAAACTACAGACTCTCCCGGCGTTTCAAAATCCGCCCGGAGAGTCTGCGCGATATGTGGAAAAGTTTCATGTATCACGCCGTAATCACAGTCCCAGCCTTGCCGTGCACAGCGTCCAATGCCCTGGCAAGAGAGGTGATCAGCACTCGGCCGTCTTTCGTTTTATCCAGATATTGGATGGCAGCCTCGATCTTCGGCAGCATGGTTCCCGCCTCAAACTGTCCCGCCGCAATCAGTTCTCTTGCCTCATTGGCAGTCAGAGCGGAAAGCGGGAATTGGTCTATGGTGCCGAAATCCCGGTAGACGCAGTCCACGCCGGTAAATATGATCAGCTCGTGGCATTTTAAATCCGCAGCCAGCTTTCCGGCGATGGCGTCTTTCTCAATGACTGCGGAGGCTCCTTTCAGAATATGCTGCTGCTCGATGACGGGAATCCCGCCGCCGCCGCAGGCGATGACCACCTGGTCAGCCTCTGCCAGTGCGCGGATAGCCTCGATCTCCACAATGTCAATGGGCTGGGGCGCCGCGACTACGCGCCTGTAACCCTTTCCCGGATATTCTTTCACATAATTTCCCTTTTTAATCTCGGTCTCAGCGTCTTCTTTTGACATGAAGCGGCCAATGACTTTGGTGGGTTCGTAGAAAGCCTCGTCGTAGGGGTCTACGGTGACCTGGGTCAGGATGGTGCTCACGGGTTTTGAGATGCCCCGGCTGAGCAGTTCGCTGCGCAGGGCGTTCTGGATATCATATCCCACATAACCCTGGCTCATGGCAGAGCATACGCACATGGGAGCAGGCGTGTAATCAATGTAGACCCGGTGCAGCTGCGTCATGGCCTTGTGGATCATGCTGACCTGGGGCCCGTTGCTGTGAGTGATGGTCAGCTGATAATTCTCCTCCACCAGATCGGCCAGAGCCCGGGCCGTGACTTTCACAGCGTCTTTCTGTGCACCTGTGGTATATCCCAGCGCGTCGTGTCCCAGGGATACTACAGCTCTTTTTTTCGTCATATCGTTCACCTCTTATTTCAAGCTTGTCTTATTTTTAGTCTGGTATGTATGAGGCGCTTGCGAAGCGCGGTTCTGTCATTGCTTAGAGTTCAAGTATACCTTTTCCCTGCCGGAAAAGCAATAGAAAATGTTCAAGATGGGAATCGTTGACTTCTCATGGGAAAGCAGATATACTAAAAGCGATGTGGAATTAAGAGACGAAAAGGAGATGATTTATCATGGAAAAGAAAATTTTGTTCCCCCAAGTCGGCGGATTTGTCCACGGAGGCGACTACAATCCGGAGCAGTGGCTGGACCGGCCCGACATTTTGGAGGAGGATGTGCGGCTGATGAAGAAAGCCGGCATCAACAGCATGAGTGTGGGGATTTTTTCCTGGTCTGTTTTGGAGCCGGCAGAGGGGGAGTTTCATTTTGAATGGCTGGAGGAAATCATAGACAGGCTCTATGAAAACGGCATCTATACCGTGCTGGCCACGCCCTCCGGGGCCCGCCCGGCCTGGCTGGACGAGAAGTATCCGGAGGCCAGGCGGGTAAACAGGATGGGGATGCGGGAGCATCACGGCGGACGGCACAATCATTGCATGAGCTCTCCCGTTTACCGGGAGAAAGTGGCCGTCATGGACAGAAAGCTGGCGGAAAAATTCGGTTCCCACCCGGGTGTAATCATGTACCACATTTCCAATGAGTTCAGCGGGGAATGCTACTGCGATCATTGTGTCAAAAGATTCCGCGGCTATCTGGCCGAGAAATATGACCATGACATTGAGAAGCTGAACCATGCCTGGTGGACCACATTCTGGAGCCATCGCTACAACAATTTTGAACAGATAGAGCCTCCTTTTGTCCACGGTGAGACCAGCGTCATGGGGCTGAATTTGGAATGGAAGCGTTTTACCACATGGAATACCAATGATTTCATGAAAGCGGAGGCGGCCGTGCTGCACAGCGTCACCCCCCATATTCCGGTGACTGCCAATCTCATGCGCATGTTCGGAGGGCTGGACTATCGGAAGATGGCGCCGGATATGGATGTGGTGTCCTGGGACAATTACCCCACTTTCCACAATGATTGGGAGACTCTGGCGGATACTGCCTATGAGACGGCGTTTCAGCATGCGCTGATGCGTTCGCTGAAACGCGGCGTACCGTTCATGATGATGGAGAGCGCTCCGGGACTGGTGAACTGGCAGAAAGTCAACAAGGTGAAGCGTCCCGGTATCCACAGGCTGGCCTGTCTCCAGGCGGTGGCCTGCGGCTCGGATTCCGTGCAGTATTTCCAGTGGCGTAAGGGCCGGGGTTCCTATGAGCAGTTCCACGGCGCTGTGGTGGATCATATGGGAACGGATGACACCAGGATTTTCAAAGAGGTGGCCGAAGTGGGGGAGCTGCTTAAGAGGATTGCTCCGGCTGCCGGCACTTTGGTGAAAACAAAGGCAGCCATGCTGTTTGACTGGGACAACCGGTGGGCCATTGAGGATATGAAAGCTCTGGGCCAGGAGACCAAAAAATATGAGGAGACCTGTATCAATATCTGGAAAGAGTTCTTCCGGCTGGGAGTGGACATGGATATCGTAGGTTCCGATGAGGATTTGAGTCCCTATGATGTTGTGGTGGCGCCTATGCTGTATATGCTGCAGCCGGGGACGGCGGCAAATCTGAGAGCATTTGTGGAAAGAGGGGGCCAGCTGCTGGCCACTTATCTGCTGGGCTATGTGGACTCCGAACAGCTCTGTTACCTGGGCGGCTTCCCGGGGGACGGTCTAAAGGAACTGTTCGGCATTGTCAGCGAGGAAATCGATTCTCTCTATCCTGCGGACAGGAACGGAATCATTCTTACTGACGATGCCCTGCGGGCTGCAGGCAGCGCAATATCTTGCGGTAATTCACGCGGGGGCAGTTTGGCAGGAGGAACAACAGAGTGCTGCGGCGGACAGGCTGAGAAGAAAGCGGACTGGGAAGTGGCGGAGTATGCGGAAATCCTGAGGGTGCAGGATGCACAGGTGCTGGGCACTTATGCGGATGATTTCTATCAGGGCAGCGCTGCCGTGACCTGTAAGAGTCACGGAAAAGGCAATGCCTACTATGTGGCGGCCAGAACCGGCGCGGCCGATATGCGTCCGCTGTTTGAGAGGATGCTGGCGGATGCCGGGATTTCGGTGCGCAGGCTCCCTGAGGGCGTGGAATGCCATGTGAGGAGCGGCGAGGAGGACAGGTATGAGTTTTATCTGAACTGGACCAAAGAAGCCGTGTCTGTTCCGGGTGTGGAGGGCAGGGATATTGTCTCAGGTGCTCAGATAACGGATCGTCTGGAGCTGCCGGCATACGGTGTCGCCGTAGTGTGTCCGCTGTAAAGGCGGGGTTGCTTTTCATGGGCGCTTTCGTTTCGATTTCTTTGACTATGTGCATCATGTTGCTGTGAGCGGCGAAGCCGTGAACGGTAATCCGGGCGGGAACCGGGAAACAAAACCGGAAACAAAATATTGTCGAATATTGATGGACTCCGGCCCCGGCTTGTGTTATACTGGAATCGGAAAGGAGGAACAGGCGTATGACAGATAGTGAAAAATTAGATCTAATCCTATCTAAGATAGGCCAGATGGAGTCCAAGATCGAGTTCAAGCTGGATCGGCTGGAAGCCGAAATGGGCGAGATGAAATCCAGGATGAGCCAATTGGAATCCCGGATAGATCAGGTGGAAGCCGAAATGGGCCAGATGAAATCCAGGGGCAGCCAATTGGAGTCCAGGATGGAACAGATGGAATCCAATATCAGAAGCATGAAGCTGATGATTGAAAATGAAATCTGTGTCAATATCCGGCGTATTGCGGAAGGGCATCTTGATCTGTCCAGAAATCTGCACGAGGCATTGAAAGTGGAGACAGAAAAAGAAATGCTTTCCATCCGCGTAAATGTGCTTGAGTCTGAAATGAGGAAAGTAAAAGAGCACCTCCGGATAGCATAGCGGGCCTGGACAACATCTATACGAATGCGATAACCCGGCTTTCTGCCGGCAACGATATTTACATAAGCGGCTGTGATACCTGATGGTATACAGCCGCTTATTTAGTCACTGTACCAGACGCCTCACAACATCATCCAGAACGGTAAAATAATCTTCAAAAGTCTTGCGGCAGCAGCCCGGATTGTCAATGACGATACCGGGACAGCGAAGCCCTGTCAAAGCGAAGCCCATGGCCATGCGGTGATCCTCATAAGTCTCCACCACGGACGGCCTTGGGAGGCCCGGATATATGGTAATACCGTCCCTGCGCTCCTCGCAGCGGATACCCATCTTCGACAGTTCCGCCGCAATTGCGGCGATGCGGTCACTCTCCTGGAGGCGGATATGACCGATGCCGTTGATGGTGGTAGGAGTGTCCGCAAAGGGCGCGATGGCGGCCAGAGTGATGGCCTGGTCGGAGCAGGCGGACATATCCACCGTGACACCTTGGAACGATTTTGCCAAAGGAGGCTCCAGGAGGATGCCTTGGGGGGTATCAAAAGCCCGACAGCCCATCTGCTCCAGAATACGCAGAAACGCCGCATCTCCCTGCAGGGAGTCAAAGTGCACCTGTTCTACCATGACCGGAACATTCAGAAGCGGAGTCATGGCATAGAAATAGCAGGCGGCGGATACATCGGGCTCTATCCGATAATCCATAGCTCTGTAATGCTGGCCGGCCCTGGTCAGAAAGGTCCTTTCATCCGGCGCCAGGACCTCCACCCCGAACTGTGCCATCATCCTGCGGGTCATCTCGATATAGGCCATGCCGTGGCTGCCCCGAATGCGTATGGTAAAGTCCTGACCTGACAGACAGGAGACAATCAACAGGGCGCTTAAGAACTGACTGCTCTCATCGATGTCAATACAGATATTGTCTTTTTGGAAGCCGTGTCCCCGCAGCATAAAGGGAAATCTTCCCGCCTCAGAGCCTGGTTCAAAGATGACTTCACAGCCAAGCTCTCTTAGGGAGTCCAGCAGAGGGGCCATGGGACGCCTGCGCATTTGCTCCGAGGCGTCCATGCGATAGACGCCATGGGAAAGCCCCAGAAACGCGGTCAGAAACCGTGCAGCGGTTCCGGCGCTTCCCACATATTGGCTGGCCTGGGACAGGGGAATTTCACCGCCGGTGCCCGAAACCGTAACGATATGGCCGGCTTCGTCCGCGGCGGCCTGAAAGCCCAAATCCTGGATGCATTTCAGGAAATGCCTGGAGTCGTCGGAAAAGAGCACTCCGCGCAGGACGGAGGTTCCCCGGGCCAGCGTAGCCAGCAGGAGAGCGCGGTTCGTGATGCTTTTGGAACCGGGAACCTGCACGGTAAGCGGGGAGACGGAGGCAGGGCCCTTTTCGGGTAATTTGTCGTATAAATATGGAACGAGATATGTGCTTTTGTGAATCATGATTTTCTCCTGATCTTTGGCTTCCGGCAACGGTTCGGACAGGGCGGAGAACGGCAGGGGCTCCTGGCCTGATGCCGGGGACAATCGCCGCAGAAAGACGCCGCTGTGTCTTATCCCTGCAGTCCCCGGGCCTGTCTGTCCATGTCCTCAACGACGATGTCGTGGATCTCGCCCAGAGAGGCGCAGTATTCCAGAACTTTCCAGGGCTCATTGGTATGGAAATGGATCTTGATCAGCTCCTCATCGCCTACCGCCAGCAGGCAGTCGCCCTTGAGATGCTCTGTAAAATAATCTGTAATACTGTCTTCGTCAAGGTTCTCGCCCTCTATTAACAACTGTGTGTCATATCGAAATTCCAGCATATTCTTTCCCTCCTGAAAATTTGTTTTTAAGCCTGATGCCAGGCACTTTTATTATATAGTAGAATGGGACTGGGGACAAGGCAATTTTTAAAAAGAGGCCGCTTGCTTCCTTCAAACCGCTGTGCTATACTCGATATCATCATATACAAGATACAGGAAATCAGGGCAAAGCCATATAGATTGGGCAAGCCTATGGACGTCCCGGGCATCATAGGACAGCAGGGAAACGGGAGACTGAGGAAACGGAGGGAGAGGGAAATGGATATGGTCGGATTTTTGAGTCAGCTGAATCAGGAGACGGAGGTGCTTTTGACACTTTCGATTATATTGTTCTCCGGCTTCATCCTGACCAGGATGACGAATACGCTGAATATGCCCAAAGTAAGCGGCTACATTCTGGCGGGTATTCTGATCGGACCCTGCTGCCTGAATTTCATTCCGGCGCCCATGATAGAGGGAATGGGATTTGTAAGCGACCTGGCGCTGGCTTTCATCGCTTTCGGGGTGGGGAAGTTCTTTAAAAAGGAAGTGCTGATGCGGACAGGGAAGCGGATCATCGTTATCACCTTAAGCGAGGCATTGCTGGCGGGAGTGCTTGTGACTGTAGTGCTGAAGCTGGTATTTGGGCTGAACTGGGAATTTGCCTTGATTCTGGGGGCCATCGCCACTGCCACTGCCCCGGCCAGCACCATGATGACCATCAATCAGTACAAGGCCAAGGGAGAGTTCGTGGACACCTTGCTGCAGATCGTGGCGTTGGACGATGTGGTGTGTCTGCTGGCGTTCAGCATTGTGTCAGCCATTATCAATGGAAATGAGGCGGGGGGATTCTCCGCTCATGATATCCTGATCCCGGTGGCGTATAATTTGCTGGTCATTGTGCTGGGAGTCTTCTGCGGATACTTCTTAAGCCGACTGCTGATACCCGCCAGAAGCAAGGATAATCGTCTGATTCTGGCCATTGCCATGCTGCTGGGCCTGAGCGGCATCTGCGCGGCTATCGATATCTCGCCGCTTCTCTCCTGCATGGTGTTCGGGGCAGTGTACATAAATCTGACAAGAGACAAAAAGCTGTTTCGCCAGATCAACAGCTTTACGCCGCCGGTGATGTCAATTTTCTTCATAGTGTCCGGCATGAACCTGGATATCGGGGCGCTGCAGACTGTGGGGGCCATTGGGGTAGGGTATTTTATTGTCCGTATTGTCGGAAAGTATATGGGGACTTATATCAGCTGTATGTTCATGAAGACCAGCAGAGAGATTCGCAATTTCATGGGACTGGCGCTGATTCCGCAGGCAGGGGTGGCTATCGGCCTTGCTTTTCTGGGACAGAGGATGCTGCCGCCGGAGACAGGAAATATGATGCTGACGATAATATTGTCGTCGTCTGTGCTCTATGAGATGGTGGGACCTGTCAGCGCCAAGGGCGCACTGCTTTTATCGGGAAGTATTCCCTATGGAAAAAAGGAGGATAAGGGGCCGGAGGAAGAGGACTCCGATTCCGGCATAGAGGAGAGTTCAGAGGATGAGGCAGAGACCACAGCAGAGGAGAGAACTGCCATAGCGGAAGCGCCGGAGAAATCCGGGAGGAAAACGGAATCCGACAGGGCAGCCGCAAGCATATCGAGA
>JAAWOU010000142.1 GCA_022799755.1 Lachnospiraceae bacterium | reverse complement strand
ATAAAAATACTCCTTTTCGATAAGAATTTCCATATCTTGATTCTTACCAAAAAGGAGCCATTTTCTACCAAAGACACAAACTTTTTTACACTACCTTTTTGGGGGGTTTACAACAAGAGTGTGGATTTCCGTGAAAGTAGCTTAATTCCTCCGGAACATCTGCATTGACGTAGGGCCAGGGCACTTCGGCGGTATAGGTAAAACGTTCGCCGTTCTCAACCTTGACATAGATGAAATTGGAGGAACCCTCTGAGAGAAACACAAGGTCCTCACCATCTATTCTGAAGTGGTTTATGCGGACATCACCGGCTGTTTTCTTGTCGGTAAGGGTAATGGTATCGCCATCCTGCGTCCATGTGCCTATTCCCATATAGCTGCTTGCGATTCCCTCAGAATAAAAGAAAGTTTCATCTTCATAGAGGGTAAGCGCAAAATTACCCATGATGCCTTCCTTTTCATAGAGATATGTCTTTCCTGCCACTGTGCCGTCGGCGGCAGGGATATCCCTATCAACGCAGATTCGGCTCAGATAGTCCTGAAAACCGCGGTCATTTACCACATAGCGTTCTCCATTCCATTCAATATCCACCATATCCTTATCAGACAAAGAGTACCCGCTGATCCGGATGTATGTGCCGTCCTGCAAAAGGGCGCTGATCTGGTATCCCGGCGTCAATCCGGCATATTTACTGCTTTCTACGGCATTTTTTACCCCCGCCAGACGAAGGCTTAGCTCCTTAAGCTGAGCAGGATCCATTTCAGCAGCAGCCGGGGCATCGGCAGCCCTAAAATCGAAACAGCTGCCAGAAACGATGGTGTGGCTTGTCTCGTCGAACTGGAAACGGACAGGATTGGTCAGGAAGCAGACTGCAACAGCCACACATGCAATGACCGCTAGAACGATGATCCAGAAAGAGGGCTTTTTATAATTCATCACAGACTTTACGCGCTTCTTTACACCGATTTCGCCGAAAGCCAGAGGACAAGCGGATATCAGTGGGCGGCTGACACTGCAGGCAACAAGTGCCCGGGTATAATCAGCCCTTTGCCCACTGTCAAGGACTTTGATGACTTTTTCATCACAGGCAAGTTCAATGTCGCGGCATAGGAGTACATAGGCCAGCCACATCAGGGGATTGAACCAATGGATGGTCAGCAGGAGGAAACCAAGGGGTTTCCACCAGTGGTCCCTGCGGCGGATGTGGGCCTGTTCATGGGCAGCCACATGGTCCAGATCCTGCCTTTCCAATTTGTAAGGAAGATAGAGCTTCGGCCTGATGACGCCCAGAACAAAGGGAGAGCCCACATTTTCGCTCTGGAAGATGTTGTCCCGGAGGATGACAGCTTCGCTGACATTGCGCCGCAGACGCCAATAGCTGACTACAGTGTACAAGAGAAGCACGGTTACACCAATCCCCCAGATCATGCACAAAATGGGGATCCAGATCTGAAGCGGATTGGCGCTGTCTCCCGGGGCAGGGGCAAGGGAACTGCCGATCATAGGATTGATTACGCTGTTGAGAACGGGAATACCGGTCTGAACGGACGGTGTTTTGTCCATCATGATGTTTGGACTTATTGTCTCTGCACTGGGGATCAGGCTCAGTGCGCTTTCGATAGAGAATGGGAAAATCAGCCGCACCGCTACGATGCCCCAGAGCAGCACATTGACCCATCTGGGCGCTTTCTTGAATACAAAACGGAGCAGCAGCACGGCCAGAACAAGCCAGCTTGCTGATATGCTCATGTTGACAATCTTCAAAAAGAGTTCGTTCATTGCGATCCCCCTTTCCTGATGCGGTCAATCATGCGCTGCACTTCGTCCAGCTCGGCTGCGGACATATCCTGACGTTTTGTAAAGGCAGCGATAAAGGCAGGGAGCGAACCCTGAAACTTTTTCTCAACCAGTTTGTCAATCTCGCAGGCCTGTGCCTTGTCCTTGGAAATAAGGGATGTAATTGTGCCATTCTCATTTTTCAGCACTCCGCGTTCCACAAGGCGCTTGATGACAGTATAGGTAGTAGTCCTTTTCCAGCCCAGCTGCTCCTGGCACAGCTTTACAAGCATGACGGCAGTGACAGGCTCATGCTCCCACATGATCAGGCAAAACCGATATTCGCTTTCGTGGATTTTCGGAATCTCCATTCTCACACCTCCCTGTCTACACTGTTAGACTGTACGCATAGTCTACCATGTTAGACAAATATAGTCAATAAGTTTTGCAGAGAAACAGCAAATTCACCGGCAAATTCGGATGGGGCATTCAATGGCCAGGGCCGGGGGCCAGCCTGTTTATTCCGGCACTGGAGGGGGTCTCCGGATTCCTGCTGCTGCAAATTGGGAAAACAGGATTGAAATGGTGCCATGAAGCTATTAAAATGAAGTGGGAAGGAGAGAATGCATATGGAAAAGAAAGTACCGGACTGGCAGACATTTCTCAGATGTAACGGAGGTCGTCTGATTATCCGCCATCTGAAAAGCGGGCTGGCAGAGAACCTGGAGATACCCTGGCCGGCAAAGCTGAAAGGCATGGAATGCGAAAAGGTAAGATTCAGGGCCGAAGATCTCCGTCCTCTGGCAGGTCATACGCAAACCCTGGACACGGTAGAACTGAAAGAATGCGAAATAGGGGAGGGAGCATTGTCCGTCTTATCAGGAGCGGGTTTCCTTCAGTATCTGTCGTTTAAAAACTGCGGGATATCAGATGCGGATTTGGCCTGGTTTCATGGCACCCCTAAGCTGAGGGGACTGGTGTTGGCGGGAAATCCCGGATGCACCGGCGCCGTGGTAGCCCGGGCTGCAGGATCACCGCTGGAAAACCTGAATCTGCAGGGAACCTGCTTTCGGGACGTGGATGTTTCGCTGCTGCTCTCTTTCCCGCAGCTGGAGTACCTGAACCTCAGCGATACGGAGGTGACCGGGGCGGCTCTGGTGCAGCTGGCCGTGAACAGGAGGCTCAACGTCATCTGCGGGCATGACCGGGAAGGGGTATCCATGTTCAGGGCGGCGCAGCGGGACAGCTGGAAGAAGAGGCTTTCCTATGATGCGGGACGTGCAGGGGAGGCAAGGGAATCAGTGAGGCATTTCTTTGAGATCAGCCGGGACGGCAGGCTTAGCCGGAGTGGCCTTGTCACGGAACGGTACCTGGAATACTGCAGGGCACACGGCTATAACGGGGTGGATCCGGGCCAGAAAGTCTCTTTCTGCGATTCGTCCGTCCCGCCATATCAGGGTTACCGGGTGGTGGACGTGGAGCAGATCACCCGGAAGAAGTTCTATGTGTACAGTGAATGCGATGACATGGTCCTGAGCCAGTACCGCTGCCTGGTAATACAGACAGAGGGCGGATGGAAGATTGATAAGAACGAATGGCTGACGGATGGGAAATGGAAGTTCCGGAGTTTGGAATAGCGATTCGGGGAAGGCAGCTTTCCCGGTTTGCGGCGTGGACAGGAGAAAGGGATGTAATCTGGTGGTGGAAGCAAGTACAGGACGTACCTCGAAACAATGGAAATGGAACCGGAAAGACTGGAAGGCGGGGACCTGACAGGGCTCCGATGCGTTTACAATGCTTTTGACACCCGGGACGCAGGGTTGTTTCACGAAGAAAAAATCAACGTAGGAAAAAGGCCGTTATGCCGAGAGTTATGGATGCTATACAAATATCCCATAACTCTCGACTTTTTG
>JAAWOU010000141.1 GCA_022799755.1 Lachnospiraceae bacterium | reverse complement strand
AGCAGAATGGCAATCGTGGACACAATTAAGCTCCAGCAATAATTTCATCAAACTTTCCCGAAAAATCTGAACGGGGGAAGGCAGATGGAAGCGCTGGACCTTGGTGGACTTTTTATGGTTCAGGACGAGAGTGTCAGCCTCCAATCCTATAGCATGCCTCCTTTGACTATGATCATTCCATTCCAAGCGAAGTCAGTCCACCGCCTTAATCCGCTCCACAAGGGAAAGCCTTCTGGTATAACGGACTGCGCAGACCGAGAATACCGCCTGCACCAGGAGCAGGGCGGCTGCAAACAATAATACCTGGAGCGCCGGAAAATGATATGTGATCTCCCCGAACATCCCCATCCTGTCAAAAACATGACACACAGCCAGGCTGCATGCCGTCCCCGCCGTCAGGGTGACAAGCAATGTGATCCCTATATAATACAGACATTCAAAGGACAGCATACGGGAGAGCTGCCGCCCGCTCATGCCGACGGACTGGAACACGCCGAACTCCTGCTGGCGGGTGAGAAGATTGGTAATCAGCGTGTTCGTAAGATTGATCAGGGCAAACACAAAGATAAATGCCAGAATGCTGTAGAGACGACCAAGTTCTCCCCGCATACCGATCTCAAGTTCAGCTGCCAGATCATCCAGACCGGTGATTTCCACCCGTTCATCGGGTACAGCGCGAAATACCGCCCGCCGCAGCTGTTCACTGTCCTGTCTGGTGTGAACATTCACATAGCCGGTAAAATCCGAAATTTCCGGATAAAGGACAGGCAGCTTTTCCTCCGGCAGGATAAAGAAATGGGCTGTGTTTCCAATATGGATATCCTCAACGATCCCCATCACGGTATAAGTCTTTGTCTGTCCATTGTAGCAGGAAACAGTAACTGTATCTCCAACCTGATAATCCGTCCTGTAAATTTCTTTCAGCGCACTGCCTGAAGGACAGACCAGAATGCCATCCCCATCCAGCATCTGACGGTAATCCGCAGTTCCATCCAGAACCGCATCACCCGCATACATCTTAAGCATATTCTCCTGGTCAATCCCTCTGACGATGAAAGGCTCATGCTCACGGTTGCCCGGAATATCACTGATGGCGGGGATTTCCACGCAGGCCATGCTGTAAGCCGTAACAAAGTCCACACCGGGAATTGCCGCAAGCTCTTCCCGCAAAGCTTCCCCCAGGGGGTTTTCCTTCTGCATCTCAAAAAATTCCCGGCCTGCATAGTTTTCATATTGCAGCAGGTACTGGCTCCTGTCCCCAAACTGGGACTGGGCCATTTCTTTTATATCCACCGAATTTGCATAGGCGGAAATACCAAGCAGCAGAATCCCTGTCAGGCTTAAGGAGGTGGCCGTTACAAACGCTTTTTTGCCGTTCCGTGAGAAATTCATCAGGGCCAGGCGGGGCATGGTCAGGCGGCGGTGCATCTGTCTGGAAACACTGCGTCCCTGATAGCCGGAATAAGCGGTAGCCCGAACCGCTTCAATGGCAGATACTTTTCCCACCATGGATAAGGGCTTTCTGGTGGCAGCCAGAACCATTCCGTAAGTCAGGAGGAAAATAATCACCGCAGACCGGAGGTTGTCACGCCAGGACCAGTAACCGGGTACCGCTGTCAGCGCGATCACCGCAGCGACAATCAGCCCGATGGGAACTGCCAGTGCAGTCAGAAAACGCCTCTCCCGCTTCACTACCCGCTTTAACTGCCCCGGCGTAGTTCCCAGCACCTTTAAGCGGCCGTATTCCCGCATTTTTCCCATCACGGAAATATAGAAGATATTGTAAATTACGATGGCGCAGATGACAGCAATCAGTACTGACAGCACATAAATCTCCATCCCGCTTCCCAGATAAAGATCCACCATCCCAAAATAGTTGGAGCTGTAAAAGGTTCGATCTGCCGGTATGTCCATTTCTGCGAAAAATCTTTCAATGTCTGTGCGAAGCCCGTCCGGTTCCATGACCTGACTTCCCGCAAAGCGGAAATACAACTCATAAGGCGCCCTGCGGCTGTCTGTATCCACGGCGGTTTCCGGGATCCATACCGTAAAAATCCGGCTGATGTTCTCCGATTCCAAAATACCTGTGACGGTATAAGTTTTTTCGCCCCTGCCAAGATCCAGGGTAAGGGTCTGGCCCTCTTTTGCCGGAAGGTCAAAATAATTGAGAAAAGACCGCTCCACACAGAGTTCATCCTCCCCCTGGGGATAAGATCCGATAATCTCTCCATAGCCCATCAGGTCGATCATCTCCGGGCTTACAAAGCTGACATTCAAAACGCTGTCCTCATGGCGGAACGAACCGGCGTCTGCAGTATAACCCCATTTTTCAAACTGTCCTGCATCCACAAGCCGGGTGACCTCTTCTCTGGTCAGGCCGCCGCACCCTGCCTGATACTGTCCCAGAATGCCATCCAGCGTCTTGCTCTGCTGTGCAGAGTAGATAAAGCAGAGGGTTCCCATCAGGCACACGGCAAGGGCAATCGTAAGGATGATAAAAACACTCCGGCGCCTGTCCGCTTTCATACTGCGGCTTGCCAGCTTCTTTTCTACTATACTTGTATCATTATCAAAAGGCCATGTCATGATCCTCCACCTCCTAATTGCCGTTCTGGCAATTTTTGCCGCCTGCGGCAATTTTATCCACAATCTTGCCGTCCAGGGCCCGGGTGATGTTCGGTTCACTGCCATAATACTTTTTCAGGTCGATTGTCTGTAATACATTCATAATCAAATGCTCCTTTCCCTTTGATAAGGACATTTTAAACCCCAAATGTCACAGAAATGTCCGAACCGACATAAAAAATATAAGATAATGCGGTTGAAATGTTACAAAACCCGGACATTTCAACTAAAATATCTCCAGGGAAAGAAAACCGAAAACGTCGATCTCCTGCCGACTTCCGAAGTCACTTTGATATAACCGCCCTGTTTTGTGACAATCTCACGGGCCGGATAAAGTCCGTCACTGCTGTAATTTTATGATATCATCTTCCGCCGATAAGATTTCCATGACACGCCGCCCCCGATATATACCTTGACGGACGGAGTCCGCCGCATTCACGAGCGCCCTTTGGGTATAAACAGCAAAATTATAATTTCTACAGCCAGCAGAGCCGGCAGGACATACAGCAGTACCGGCCATACGCAAGCGCCTCCCGCAAGCAGCAGCATTACCACCGGAACCACATATTTCCGAGGATGATGCCACAGGTCGCTTTCAATCTTCCAGCCACGAATGGGATACAACCATTCCAAAAGCACAGACAGCACCGCACTCTGCAGGGCAAAGAAAACAGCCCCGGCAATCATTAAGACAGTGACACCGCCGTTTTGTATCTGCCAGCTTAAGAGGAATATCATGTCCGCCGCCATATTACAGGAAAAGATAAACAGGCAGTATGGGACGCAAAAGCAACCTTTCTGTCCGGGCAGGAAACGGACTGCCTGCTCCAGGTCACAGTCGCAGGACAGCAGGATACAAACAGGGGTATTTAGGGATAAAATCGCGAACCCCACCGGGATAACGGACAGCCCGGCCATTTCTCTTAAGAAATACGGCATTACAATGGCTACGCACCACATCACAGCAGTATTAACCAGATAATTCCTGCGGCAGCTCAGATACCGGAAAAAGTACCGCCATAAGGAAGCTTTCTTCCTCTGCCGGAGCGCATGGTGTTTCTCACTCTCCCCCTGATAAAAAGCGTATC
>JAAWOU010000140.1 GCA_022799755.1 Lachnospiraceae bacterium | reverse complement strand
TCTCTGCTTGTGTTTCGGATTCTCGCAGATTACTCTGATGCGTCCTTTTCTCTTGATGATCTTGCACTTTTCGCACATTGGTTTTACTGATGATCTAACTTTCATCTCAAACCCTCCTTTCAAAAAAGACCATTTTGTATTATAACATGAGAAAAACTTGTTTGCAACCATTTTTTGCGATTATTTTGGGTTATCTGCAAGTTTTTCGCTGTAGATTGGTACCCTTTTCTTACTTATCTCTCCAGATGATGCGTCCCTTGGTCAGATCATAGGGCGACAGCTCCAGAGTCACCCTGTCCCCGGGAAGGATACGGATGAAGTTCTGACGAAGCTTGCCGCTGATGTGGGCAAGCACTCTGTGTCCATTTTCCAGCTCCACCTGGAACATGGTATTCGGAAGCTTCTCTACCACAGTACCCTCGATTTCGATTACATCACTTTTAGACATATATTTCCTCCAATTATTCTTGATTGCTCATGCATGTCTGACAATACGTCTTCAGCGCGTACTTGATCTCCTCCGCATATATCTTCTCACCGCTGTGGAGCCTGTCAAGCAAAGCTTTCTCCACCCACGCATTGATGGGCTGTATATGCTTTCTGCGCTTCTTCTTCGGTGCCTCGGGCTTTTTTTGCTTTCCGTCGCACAGGTAGACGAAATCCGCTTCCTGCGCCACGACTACATATAGACATCCCTTGTCATGTCCGGCCTTTGAGGTCACAAACTGTCCTATCATACAAATCCATGCCTTTCTGCAGCCTGCGGATCCTGTCCTGCCGCGCTCTCCCCCCACCCCTTTCCTGATCGGTGCGGCTTCGGACGCGTCAGCATTTGGTCAGAATCTCGGGCTCCCCATCCGTTATCAGGATGGTATTCTCGTAATGGGCCGACAGGGAACCGTCCTCTGTGACCACAGTCCAATCGTCATCCAGCCATTCCACATCCGCCCGGCCCATATTGATCATGGGCTCCACGGCCAGAGTCATCCCCATGCGGAGCTTAGGCCCGCGCTTAATCTGGGCAAAATGGGGAATCTGCGGATCCTCGTGGAGTTTCGTCCCCACCCCGTGTCCCACCAGATCACGCACGATACCATAGCCGTAGGGCTTCACATATGCCGCAATGGCATTGGAAATTTCAAAAAGATGATTTCCGGCTTTTGCCTTTTTTATCCCTTCGAAAAAGCTTTCCCGGGTGACGTCGATAAGCTTCCTGGCCTCAGGGCTGATCTGGCCCACACCGTGGGTCCTGGCCTCGTCGGAATGGTATCCCTTATAGATCATCCCAGCGTCCAGGCTGACGATGTCACCCTCCTGCAGGATACGGTGCTTGCTGGGTATGCCGTGCACCACCTCATCGTTCACGGAGACACAGATGCTCGCAGGATATCCGTTATAATGGAGGAAATTCGGAATCCCTCCCATCTTTCGGATCAGGCTGTCCCCTTTGATATCGATCTCTCTTGTGGAGATGCCAGGACGTATCAGCTCCTCCAGCTCCTTGTGCACAATGGCCAGTCTTCTGCAGGATTCCCGAATCAGCTTAATCTGTTCTTCTGTCTTGATTATAATCGCCATGACAAGGCACTTCCTATCCTAATATTTCTACAATGCTCCGGAACACGTCCTGCATATCCATGGTCCCGTCCACGGTACGCAGCACACCCTTTCCGGTGTAGTACTCGATCAGGGGCTGGGTCTGGTCATGGTACACTTTCAGACGGTTCTGCACGGTCTCGGGCTTATCGTCATCCCGCAGCACAAGCTCGGAGCCGCAGCTGTCGCATACGCCCTCTTTCTTAGGCGGAATATGCTCCACATGGTATGTGGAACCGCACTTTAGACATGCTCTCCTGCCGGACATCCGCTTTACGATATCCTCGTCGGGCACATCCACATCCACCGCGTAGTCGATTTTCTCTCCCAGCTTCTCCAGGGCCTCGTCCAGCACCTGAGCCTGGGGAATGGTTCTGGGAAAACCGTCCAGCACATAGCCGCTCTCACAGTCCGGCTGCGCCACCCTGTCCAACAGGATTTTCACTGTCAGCTCATCCGGAACCAGAAGTCCCTGATCCATATACTGCTTCGCCTCTTTGCCAAGCTGTGTGCCGTTCTTGATGTTCGCACGGAAGATATCCCCTGTGGATACGTGGGGAATCCCGTATTCCTGCGCAATCATTTTTGCCTGGGTCCCTTTACCGGCCCCCGGCGCTCCTAACATGATAATCTTCATTCTGATACCCCCTGCCCGCTCTGGCGGACTTCAATTGCCGAACACTTTCGTTCGGCAGGCATTTGATAAAAGGAGCTTTCCCCATATCCGGGAAAGCCCCTCCTGTAAGCTTCATGCTCCGGCCGGCAAATCCCATTCCCTGCCTGGCCGAACTTTATTTCTCCAGGAAGCCTTTGTAATTGCGGACCAGCATCTGCGATTCCACCTGCTTCATAGTCTCCAGAATGACGCTGACGATAATGATAAGGCTGGTACCGCCAAAGGATACGGAGGCCTTGAACACGCCGCTGAAGATATACGGCAGCACCGCGATGATCGTCAGACCCACTGCGCCGATAAACACAATGTAATTCAGAACCTTGTTCAGATAGTCGCTGGTAGGCTTTCCGGGCCTGATGCCGGGGATAAAGCCGCTCTGCTTCTTCATATTGTCGGCAATCATCAAAGGATTGAACGTAATGGAAGTATAAAAATACGCAAAGAATATAATCATTGCAATATACAAAAGCAGTCCGGCACTATACCATATCTGGCTTGGATTACACCAGTTGCCGGCATTCAGGTATTTCAGGATCTCGCTCCAGACACCTGTGCCGTTATACCCGGCAAAAGAGGAAATATAACCGGGCAGAGACACCAGCGACTGCGCGAAGATCACGGGAATCACGCCCGCGGTATTCACCTTGAGCGGAATATTGGATGTCTGGCCTCCCACCATCTTCCTGCCCTGGACCTTATTCGCATACTGCACGGGAATCCGGCGCACGCCGTCGTTCAGGATAATGACCAGCACCACCATGGCAATGATCACGGCAAATATGATCACCACCGCAAGCACTGCCGTAGCCGGAGCCTTGCCGAACACGAACTGCTGAAACAGATTGCCCAGGTCTTCGGGAAGCCTGGAAATAATATTGATGACCAGAACAATGGAAATACCGTTGCCGATACCGTTCTCGGTGATTCTCTCACCGACCCACATAAGAAACGCACTGCCTGCGGTCAGGGTCGCAATCGCACAGATCACGTTTAAGGCATTATACTGAATCAGATACCCCTGTCTGCCGAAGCCGATGGCCATGGCAGTGGACTGAATCAATGCCAGACCAACGGTCACATACCTGGTAATGGCAGCTATCTTCTTTCTTCCGTCCTCGCCGTCCCGCTGCATCTCCTCCAGCTTGGGGATCGCAATGGTAAGCAGCTGCATGATGATGGAGGATGTGATATACGGCGTGATGTTCAAAGCCAGAATAGACATGTTGATGAACGAGCCGCCCGTAATCGCATCAAAGAAGCTGAAAGTTCCGCTGGACTGGGCTTCAAACCAGTTCCTGAAGTACTCTCCGTTCACCCCCGGCACAGGCAGCTGTGATCCGATGCGGATCACAACTAACATGGCGAAAGTGAAGAGAATCTTGTCTCTAAGCTCTTTAATTTTGAATGCGTTCTTCAGCGTCGTAAGCATTACATCACCTCTGCTGTTCCACCAAGCGCCTCAATCTTTT
>JAAWOU010000037.1 GCA_022799755.1 Lachnospiraceae bacterium | reverse complement strand
TAGGTAACAGATGCTTGCGGCACCCGCCCTTCGGGCGTGCAGGCATAGGCCCTTATAGGGCCTGTTCCAAACCCCCAGTTGAACTGGGGGTTGGTGACTAGTTTATCGGCTTATCATCCAGAATCTTTCGGCTCACGCAGAAGAACCAATTCATGTCTTATTTCCGGAAACCTCTTGACTTTGCCCGCAACTTTTGGTAAAGTAATCTCATCTACAACATGTGGATGTCGGAAAGTCTTGTTATCTTAGGTAGGTTTGATTCTGTAATCGTCAGAGTTTATCCCGGATGGAAGAGGAGCGAAAGAAAGGGTTCGGCTTATTTGGCTGTATGATTTTCATATGAAGAAAAGCAAAGCCCCGGTGTCAGGCCGGGAGCTTTGCGGATGAAATCAGACTATTTGCGGAATGAAGCCCGCTTGCGCAGGGTGGGATCCAGGATCTTCTTGCGGATCCGCAGGGTTTTGGGAGTGACCTCTAGCAGCTCGTCCGTGTCGATGAAGTCCAGGCACTGTTCCATGGACAGGATTCTCGGCGGCACCAGGCGCAGGGCTTCGTCCGAGCCGGAGGCGCGGGTGTTGGTCAGCTGCTTCTTCTTGCACACATTTACTTCGATGTCCTCGCTGCGTCCGGTTTGTCCTACTACCATGCCGGCATAGACTTTCTGGCCGGGACCGATGAAGAGAGTGCCGCGTTCCTGGGCATTGAACAGGCCGTAGGTAATGGATTCCCCTGCCTCAAAGGCTATGAGGGAACCCTGCTTTCTGTATTGAATGTCCCCCTTGTAGGGAGCGTATCCGTCAAACACCGTATTCAGGATGCCGTTTCCCTTGGTATCCGTGAGGAATTCGCCCCGATAGCCGATGAGGCCTCTGGCGGGAATGGAGAATTCCAGCCGGGTGTAGGTGCCGCCGGAGATGCTGCCCATATTGCGCAGTTCGCCTTTGCGCTGCCCCAGCTTCTCGATGACGGCCCCGGCGAATTCGTTGGGCACATCGATGTAGGCCAGCTCCATGGGCTCTGTGCGCTTGCCGCTTTCGTCCGTGCGGTAGAGGACTTCCGCTTTGCTGACGGCGAACTCATAGCCCTCCCTGCGCATGTTTTCGATGAGGACGGACAGATGCAGCTCGCCCCGGCCGGACACCTTGAAGCATTCGGTGGTGTCCGTCTCCTCCACCCGCAGGGACACGTCGGTGTTCAGCTCTCTGAAGAGCCTGTCGCGGATATGGCGGCTGGTGACGTATTTTCCCTCCATTCCGGCCAGGGGAGAGTCGTTTACCATGAACTGCATGGCGATGGTGGGCTCGCTGATCTTCTGGAAAGGAATGGGGGCGATTTGCTCGGGAGAGCAGAGCGTATCTCCGATGTGGATGTCCGAAATGCCGGAGATGGCCACGATGGAACCGATGCCGGCTTCCCTTACCTCCACTTTGCTCAGGCCGTCGAACTCGTAAAGTTTGCTGACCCTGACCTTGACCTGCTTGTCCGGGTCGTGATGGTTGCAGATGACTACGTCCTGATTTACTTTGATAGAGCCGTTGTCCACCTTGCCGATGCCGATGCGGCCCACATACTCGTTGTAGTCGATGGTGCTGATGAGCACCTGTGTGCCGGCATCCGCATCCCCCTCGGGCGCCGGAATGGCATTTACTATGGTCTCAAAGAGGGGCTCCATGCTGCAGCCGTTTCCGTCGGAATCCATGGAGGCCACGCCGGTCTTTGCGGAGGCATAGACAAAGGGGCAGTCCAGCTGAGCATCATCCGCGTCCAGCTCCAAAAACAGCTCCAGCACTTCATCCACCACCTCGTCCGGCCTGGCCTCCGGGCGGTCGATCTTGTTGATGCATACAATGACGGGGAGCTTCAGCTCCAAAGCTTTTCTGAGTACGAACTTGGTCTGGGGCATGGGCCCCTCGAAAGCGTCCACTACCAAAATGACGCCGTTGACCATTTTCAAAACACGCTCCACTTCGCCGCCGAAGTCGGCATGGCCCGGGGTGTCTATGATATTGATTTTGACGTCTTTGTACATGACGGCGGTGTTCTTCGAGAGAATTGTGATACCGCGCTCCCTTTCGATGTCATTGGAGTCCATGACGCGCTCTGCCACGTCCTGCCCCGCGCGGAACACGCCGCTCTGTTTCAGAAGCTCGTCCACCAATGTGGTCTTGCCATGGTCTACATGGGCTATGATTGCAACATTCCTTACATTTTCTCTTTTTTGTCTCATACTTATTCAACCTCATTTCTGCGCCATGTGCGTGAATGCAGCGCCTGCGGCAACCCCGGAAACGCCGGGGTTGTCAACAAATGTCTATCTTTGCCGATGGCTTTTTCAGCAAGTTTTCAAACTGTTACAGTATAGCACTATTTTCCGTGAGGTGCAAGAATTATCGGGATTCGGAGACTGATTATCGATATTTTATATATTTTAGAATGTAATATAGATTGCCTCCGCAAAAAAAGGCGAAGTATGCGATGGGAATTTGTTCTAATACGGCAATTTCTATTGTATAAATAGTAATATCCATCCGTTGGGAAAACCGTTCCTTCGGAGGTGTTACCGGAAAAAGTCTTAAAACAAGAAGGGAGAACGAAAATGACAGATAAGGTAATTGAGAACAACCAAGTGACGGTTATGGGAGAGATTTCCAGCGGATTTACCTATAGCCATGAAATCTTCGGAGAGGGCTTCTACATGATGGACGTGCGCTGTAAGAGGCTCAGCGAAAGCTACGACACCATTCCCATCATGGTATCGGAACGGCTGATGGACGTGAATGCGGACTACACGGGGGAGCTGATATGCGTGAACGGACAGTTTCGCTCCTATAACCGCCACGAGGAGCGCAAGAACAGGCTGGTGCTCTCGGTGTTTGCCAGAGAGGTGAGCTTTGTGGACGAGATGGAGGAGAGTTCCAAGACGAATCAGATCTTTTTGGACGGCTACATCTGCAAGGAGCCCATCTACAGGAAGACGCCGCTGGGAAGAGAGATCGCAGACCTTTTGCTTGCGGTGAACAGGCCCTATGGCAAGTCGGATTACATACCCTGCATCTGCTGGGGCAGAAATGCGCGCTATGCCAATAACTTCAAGGTGGGAGAGCGCTGTGCCGTATGGGGGAGAATCCAGAGCCGGGAATACATGAAAAAGCTGGACGAGGAGAATGTGGAGAGAAGAGTGGCCTTTGAGGTATCCGTCAGCAAGCTGGAATTGCTGGACGACAATGAATTATAGATGTTAATTTGTCACTGTTAATTTCAGGGATGCATAAAATTTCCTTGAAATTTGAAAGCCGGATTTTCAAATGATTTGCCAAAACCGGGAAAATGTGGTATGCTATAACCGTCCGAAAAATTGCCTTTGCGGGTGAAACGAGGTGTGGTATGGCAAAAGGATTGGTGTATATATATGCCGGAGACGGGCGGGGAAAATCTCCGGCGGCTCTGGGCAGGGCGCTCCAGGCCGCGATGGATGGCAAGAGCGTGGTCGTCATCCGGTTTCTGAAAGGGAACGGCATGAAATCCCAGGATTTCCTGCGCAGAATGGAGCCGGAGATTAAGCTCTTCAGCTTCGAAAAATCCCGGGAGAACTACGAGAACCTCTCGGAGGAGAAGAAGCAGGAGGAGATTGCCAATATCAAAAACGAGATGAACTTCGCCAAAAAGGTGCTGGTCACCAGGGAATGCGATCTGCTCATACTGGACGAGGTGCTGCGGCTGGTGGAGAAAGAGATCGTGTCCGTGGAGGACTTAAAGGCGCTGCTGGACTGCAGGCAGGATGCGGACATTATCCTTACGGGCGGCAAAGCGGACGATGATATCTGCGCCCTGGCCGATGAAATTTCCCGGATTGAGACCTGGGGGCCGGAGGGTAAAGCCAAAATCTGACAATAGATCCATACAATAGAGAAATGAAAAATAATGGAGGAAGAAGAATGTCTATTTTTAAGGGCTCGGGTGTGGCAATCGTTACGCCCATGCGCGACAATGGTGAAGTGAATTACGATGAATTTGCAAAGCTCCTGGAATTTCAGATTGCAGAGGGGACAGACGCCATCATAGTGTGCGGCACTACGGGCGAGTCGTCTACGCTGACCCATGAAGAGCATCTGGAGACCATCCGCTACTGCGCAGAGGTTGTGGCAGGGCGTGTCCCGGTGGTGGCAGGCACAGGCTCCAACTGTACGGAGACGGCAATCTATCTGTCAAAGGAGGCCGAGAAATTCGGCGTGGACGGACTGCTGCTGGTGAGCCCTTATTACAACAAGGCCACCCAGAACGGCTTGTATGCACATTTCAAGGCGATTGCGGATTCCGTGAAGCTTCCCATCATACTTTACAATGTGCCCAGCAGAACGGGCTGCAATATTCTGCCCGAGACCATCGTGCGGCTGTGCACGGATGTGGAGAACATTGTGGGTGTCAAGGAGGCCAGCGGCAATATCAACCAGATAGGGCACCTGGCAGCCATCGCGGACGGAAAGGTGGATATCTACTCGGGGAATGACGACCATATTGTTCCTGTCATGTCCCTGGGCGGCGTGGGTGTGATTTCTGTGCTGGCCAATGTGGCTCCCGCCCAGACCCATGAGATCTGCCAGAAGTATCTGGACGGAGACGCGAAAGGCAGCTGCAAATGCCAGCTGGAGGCCATGGAACTGTGCAATGCGCTGTTCTGCGAGGTCAACCCTATCCCGGTAAAGAAAGCGCTGAGCCTGATGGGAATGATAGAGGGCGGGCTGCGCAGGCCGCTTACCGAGATGGAGCCCGAAAATGTGAAACGTCTGGAAAAGGCAATGAGGACATACGGGATACTTTGATACTGAGATTAGGCTGGGGCTGCTTCGTCGGGCTTTTTCTGACGCAGGAGCCCTTTTGGCATAGTAAAGATATGCAACTTTACACTTTAGAGCCGTCGCGCAGCGACTACAAACAGGAGGAGAAGACATGGTCAGAATCATCATGCATGGGTGTAATGGGAAAATGGGGCAGGTAATAGGAGGACTTCTGGAGGGGGATCCGGAGGCCTGCCTGGTGGCGGGAATCGATGTGTCCGATGAGAAAAAAAGCGATTATCCCGTCTTTACGAATATCAGAGAATGCGATGTGGAAGCAGACTGCCTGGTGGATTTCTCTACGGCGGCAGCCGTGGACAGAATGCTTGACTACTGCGTGGAGAAGAAGCTTCCCTGTGTACTCTGCACCACAGGCCTCAGCGAAGAGCAGCTGGCGAAAGCGGCTCAGGCTGCAAAGTCTGTGGCTGTGCTTCGCTCTGCCAATATGTCGCTGGGCGTGAATCTCCTTTTGAAGCTATTGAAAGATGCTGCGGGAGTCCTTGCCCCGGCAGGTTTTGACATGGAAATCGTGGAAAAGCATCATAACTTAAAGGTGGACGCGCCCAGCGGAACCGCCATTGCCCTGGCCGATGCCATCAACGGAGAGCTGGACAATGCTTACTCTTACACCTATGACAGGAGCGCAAGGCGTCAGCGGCGCCCGGAGAAAGAGATCGGCATCAGCGCTGTCAGAGGCGGCACCATTGTGGGAGATCACGACGTGATTTTTGCAGGTCCGGACGAAGTGGTCACTTTTTCCCACAGGGCATATTCCAAGGCGGTCTTCGGCAAGGGGGCGGTTCAGGCCGCGAAGTTCCTGGCAGGCAAGCCTGCGGGCATGTATGACATGAGCCATGTGATCGGAGCGGCAGGCCGCTTATCATAGACGGCTGCGGCGGGACTTATGTAGAGGAAAGGGCAGGGGCTTACAGCGAGGTCCGGCAGGCTTAGGAGACGCCGCAAGCATGCCGGGACGGCCTTATCCGGGAAGAGTCCGCAGGGCTGAAAGGCATTCTCAGGCGAATGCCCTGTGCCGCAGACCATGGCTGCATATCAGGGAAACGCCTGAGATGGATCGTTATCTCACCGCACCGCCCGTGGAGGGACCGTACATGCGGCTGCGGGCGTCCGGGGTACCGGTACCGTTATCGTTTGTGCCGGTACCGTTTGCGGCGTCGCTGCCGTCAGTGGTGTTTCCGGTGTTGCCGTTTGCGGCGCCGCTGCTGCCTGTGGTGCCATTGCTTTCGTCGGCCGTGCCGTCGCCATTGCCCGTGAGGTCATCCGTAATATTGTCGATGCCGTCTGTGACATCATCTACTGCCTCGTCGACGGCGTCGCCTGCGTCATCCAGCAGGGAATCGTCGTCTCCCTGGGTGGCGCCGCCGGTTCCGGTGACATTATTGTCCCCGGCGTTGGAACTGTTGCCGGTGTTTGTGCCGTTCGCATCGTCCGCGGCGGAATTGCTGCTGTCCCCGCTGCTGCTTCCGACAGAGCTGGAGCCGGAATCCTGTGTGCTGGTTCCGGCCATGCTGTCAGAGTTGTTGTCCTTTTTGTCATTGTTGGTGCAGGCGGTAGCCATGCACACATAGGCCAGCACAAGCCCCAATGCCAAAAGTTTCCTGGCTCCTGAGAAATTCTTCGCTTTTTTCATAGTTTCCTCCATTCTACTGCCTGGTACTTTTCACTGTGGTAATCGGGATAAGTCAGACGATTCTGCGCAATCCTACAGGACAGTGGAAAATCCGCTCTGCGTGCTCTCCACCGTGAGCGCAGAATGGCTGACATGCCAATAGTATGTGACAAATGATTTTTTTTATACATGAAAAAGAAAAAGAAAGGGAAATTCGGACAGAAGATGGAATTCAGACCATGTATCGATATTCATAACGGCCGCGTCAAGCAGATCGTGGGCGGCAGCCTGCGGGATGCGGACAGTGCAGCCCAGGAGAACTTTGTGGCAGAGCACGGAGCGGACTATTACGCAGGACTCTACCGGGATGCCGGCATACGCGGCGGCCATGTGATCCTGCTCAATGCCAGGGACAGCGCGCAGTACGCTGCCACAAAAGAACAGGCCCTCTCGGCTCTGAGGGCTTATCCGGGCGGACTGCAGGCAGGCGGCGGTATCACGCCGGAGTCCGCGTCTGAGTTTCTGGAGGCGGGCGCCTCCCATGTAATCGTTACTTCCTATGTGTTTCAGAAAGGACAGATCTGTTATGACAGGCTGGAGCGGATGCGGGACGCGGTGGGAAGCAAGAGATTGGTGCTGGATTTGAGCTGCAGGAAGACAGGAGAGACGTACTGTATTGTCACGGACAGGTGGCAGAGGGTGACGGAAGAAAAGGTGGATGAGGCGCTGTTGGAGCGGCTTTCGGGATATTGCGACGAATTTTTGATCCATGCTGTGGATGTGGAGGGAAAGGCAGAGGGCATTGAAGAGGAATTGGCGGCTTTCCTGGGTGCCTGGGGCGGGAAGACTGTGACATACGCAGGCGGCGTGCACAGCTACGAGGATCTGGAGCTGCTCGCAAAGCTGGGAAAGAACCGTCTGAACGTCACCATCGGGAGCGCGCTGGACTTGTTTGGAGGAAAGCTTTCCTGGAGGAAAGTGTCGGATATGTGCAAAAAAGCCGGTAATAATTGTTGAAAATGTGTATAAAAAAGCTGATAATTATGATTTAGTGCATAAAATAGACTTTTTTGTTTGTGAAAACATAACAAAATGCTTCTGTTGTCGTTGAAGTGTGACCACATTTATGGTAAAATACTAAAAGGTTATTTGGAGGTGACTTTTATGGTACGTAAGGGACATAAGCGCAAGAATAACCATGTGGTGATTGTGACATCCGATGCTACGGACGGAAAGGTGATGCAGTTTAAGGTTCGCCCCTGGATACTGCAGACAGTTATCCTTGTTCAGTGCGTCATTATCGGCGCGCTGATAGGGTTCTTTTTGTATGAAAAGGACGCGTGGGCCGGAGAAACGCAGCGGACGGAAGCAGAGAATGAAGCGATTGCGAGGCTGGAGCAGGAGAAAGCCGAACTGGAGGGTCAGGTAGCGGGGCTCAACGGCGAGATAGACGACCTGAACGAGACGATAGGGATTCTCAGCGAGACAGTGAATCAGAAGACCCAGAGCGAGACGCAACTGTCCGAACAGCTGCAAAAGCAGACCATGCCCACGGAGTTCCCGCTGACAGGGAAGACAAGCATGGAGGAGAAGACGGAGGAGAACGGCAATCCTATCTGTATCTTTACGGCTTCAAACGGTTCCATGGTGGTGGCGGCAGCCGGCGGCTCTGTGGTGGTAGTCAATGAGGACCCTGAGTACGGGAATAATGTCTGGGTGGATCACGGCAATGGATATACCACAATCTACAGATGCGCGGGCGAGGTCAAGGTAAGGCAGGGAGAGACAGTCACCCAGGGAGCCACCTTGTTCGTGATCACCGGCGATGACAGCAAGCTGGGCTACCAGATGACGCGGGACGGTGTCTATATCAGTCCCATGGAAGTGTTGGCCATCAGCGGCTGATGAAAAGCGGAGGAAAGGGAAAATGAGGAAGAACGAGACACAGATTTCGACTATTATCGGAATGAACGCGGAGTGCGCCGGCGACTTTATGGCCGAGGGTGCGATCCGCATCGACGGAACGGTGAACGGGAACGTGACAGTATCGGACACCGTGATCGTCGGAGCATCCGGCTGCATCAATGGGGACATCGATGCGAAGAAAGTCATCATCGGCGGAGAGGTCTACGGCAACCTGAACGTGCCGGAGAAAGTGGAGCTGACATCCACGGCCAGGGTCATCGGGGACATTACCACAAACGGCCTGGTGATCGACGAGCAGGCTATCTTCCAGGGCAGATGCAATATGAATCAGGATGCCAGCAAGAGGCCTAAGCCCAACCGCCGGGAGATAAAAGTGATGCAAAAGGAAGCCAAAGCGGCCGTGGCGGATGCGCTTCAGGGGGTAGAGACAGCTTCTTCGGAGGACGGCGCACAGGCTTAGCCGACAATACATACGATTCACATAGACGAAAAAAGCAGGGATGCCCTTTTAGCATGCCTGCTTTTTCGCTACACGTAAAATGCGGCGTTTTATGAGGAGGGAGATTCGGGATTGTCCGAGGGCGTCTTTCTGCCCATGCGTCCGAATACGGTCTCGTAGCCGTCATTTCCGTAATTCAGCGATCTGTTCACACGGCTGATGGTGGCGGTGGAGGCTCCTGTCTTCTCTGCAATCTCCAGATAAGTGTTGTGATTTTTGAGCATGGCGGCCACCTCGAATCTCTGGGAGATGGATATCAGCTCATTGACCGTACACAAATCTTCGAAGAAGCTGTAGCATTCGTCCCTGCTTTCCAGACAGAGAATGGCGTCGAACAGGAAATCCACGGCATCGCTTTTTACTTTTTTGTTCATGATTAGGCACCTCTTGGCTGCTTTCTGATGATTCCGACATAATGTCTCTCTGTCTCAATATTTTATCATATTAAAGTCTTAAAGTAAAGGCAGAAAAGCTTAAGAAAATATTTTGAAAGAAGATGTTGTCATGTAGTAATGAATACTATATAATGGAACTTAGACAATAGAAACTTAGACAATAGAAAGCTGTATCCATTCCAAACTGTCAGCCGCTGGAGCACAGAGAAAGGGGACAGATATGACAATAGACAATGACGATATATTGAACAGTATCTTGGCAAGTCTGGACAGAGTGAAATACATCAGCCCCGAGGACATACCGAATATCGATCTGTACATGGACCAGGTCACTACCTTTATTGACAGCCGCCTGCAGTCATCTGCCAGATATCCCGGAGAGGACAAGATACTGACCAAGACCATGATCAACAATTATGCGAAGAACGATCTGCTGCCTCCGCCCATGAAAAAGAAATATTCCAGAGAGCATGTGATGCTTCTGGTATTTATCTATTATTATAAGGGAATTCTGTCCATCAACGACATACAGACGCTCTTAAAGCCCATCACGGAACGCTATTTCCAGAACGGCCAGGCGTACGACATGGAGGCGATTTACAGGGAAGCTTTCGGCATGGAGGATAAGATGCTCCAGTCCATGAAAGCGGACATTGAGGAGAAATTCAAGGTTGCCCAGGAAGCCTTTCAGGGGGCGCCCCAGGAGGACACGGATTTCCTCCATATGTTCGCGTTCATCTGCCTGCTTGGCTTTGACGTATATCTGAAGAAACTTATGATCGAGAAGATGATAGACGAGCTGGCGGCCGAGACGCAGGGGAGAAAAAAGGCTCCCAAAAACGAAGGCGGAGAGGCATAACGGCAAAAAGCGCCTGGCAGTGCCATTTCCGGGAACGGTGTAACAAAGACAGGCATTTCTTCATATGATACTTTATCAAATCATATGGAGGTAGCTATGAGAAAGTTATCCATAAAAAAGGCAGGCGTTCTCTGCCTGGCGCTTCTGACGGCGGCAGCGGCCGTGACCGGCTGCGGTGCAGGCGGCACAGAGGCGGCGAAAGGCAGCAAGACAAAGGTGGTGCTCAACGAGGTGGCCCACTCCATTTTTTATGCGCCCATGTATGTGGCCATAGAGGAGGGCTATTTTGAGGAGGCAGGAATCGAACTGACGCTGGTGACCGGTTTCGGGGCCGACAAGACCATGACCGCGGTGCTGACCGGCGAGGCGGACATCGGCTTCATGGGAAGCGAGAGCACCATCTATACTTATGTGGGAGGAACCGAGGACTATGTGGTGAATTTCGCTCAGCTGACCCAGCGTGCAGGCAACTTTTTGGTGTCCAGAGAACCCATTGAGGACTTTTCCTGGGATATGATCAAAGGCAAGGATGTGCTGGGCGGCAGAGCCGGCGGGATGCCCCAGATGGTGTTTGAGTATATCCTGGAAAAGAACGGGATTGACCCGCGGGCGGATGTGAACATTGACCAGAGCATTGACTTCGGCTCTACGGCAGCGGCGTTTTCCGGCGGGCAGGGGGATTTCACGGTAGTAAACTATATGTTACTGCACCCCTAAATCCGAAAGCCGAACCCGCATACTCTGCGGGTATCCGGATCCACTTCAATCTGTCGGATGATCTCTTTCCAATAGGACTTCTTATGGTCCGGATCCAGGTTCCGGTACATTTGCTGCCATTCCCCCGTAAAATTCCCGGAGATGGCCTTGCAGGCGTCCGGGGATGTTGTTATCTCCTCCGGCGGACTGCAATCTTTCAGCTTCCTGGACAGGCGGGCGTACTGTTCGTCATAATACGCTTCTTTGATTCTCCCTTTCTGGTACATGATATTAAGGCGGTCCAGCTCCGCTCGGACAGCGGCGGACATGTCCGGCTTCTGCGGCAGGTCTTTTCGTTTTCCGGAAAGCTCCTTTATCTCTGCGCTTGCATCCTCCTCCACATGGGTCAAAAGGTACTCCTCTATGACGGACTCGGACAGGCATGCGCCGCTGTGGTACTCCATGAACTTTGCGCCGCAGCGGTACCGCTTGTACTCGGATACTTCGCCGCACTTTCGCTGCCGGCGCTTCACGAAGCCGCTCATGTTCTTCCCGCAGACCGGGCACCTTACCATGGAAGAGAAGAGGAAAGGCTCTGTCTGGCGCGGGATGGTCTTGGAGTCGCTGACGGACTGGATCCTTTGGTACTGCTGCGCGGTGATGTAGGCCGGGCAGTAATCCTCGATGCCGTACATCCGGCCGGTATAGGTCTGGCTCTTCAATATGCGGTTCACCTGGTACATGGTGGGACAGACGGGGGATCCGGCATACTTGGCGAGTATGTACTGCACAGTGGCTTTCTTGGAGTAGGTGGTGAAGTACTGATCGAAGATGTCATTGACGATATGCTCCCTGGCGGGATCCTTGACCAGCTTCTTGTCCTTGTCCGCAGTATATCCGTAGGCAGGTTTCCCGTTCAGATGTTCTTTCCGGCTTTTCTTGTACCGGAAGACGGAGCTGATGCGGTCGGAGGTTCGGTCGCATTCGTTCTCATTGACAGAGAGCATGATATTAATGGCGAAGCGGCCGTTGGCCGTGGAGGTATCGTATTCCTCGAAGACAGTCTTCCAGTTGCAGTGATGGGCCTCCAGGATGGCCTGGGTGTTGTGGTAGTCCTTGATGTTGCGGAACCACCGGTCCAGCTTCGTGACCAGGATCAGATCTATCCGGTCGGCCTCCACGTCCCGCAGCAGGCGCATCAGGTCCTTTCGGTTCTGCATCTTCTTGCGGGCGGTCAGGCCCTCGTCGGCGTAGTAGTCCACGATCTCGTAGCCGTGGGCGAGTGCGTAGTCCGTGAGGGCCTGCTTCTGGGCGTCCAGGGAGAGCCCCTCCTTTGCCTGCAGCTCCGTGCTGACGCGGTCGTAGATGGCGCATCTGATTTTAGGCATATATCTCCTCTCTTTCTGATTGCGGCTCCGCCCTCGGGCCTCAGGCAATTTCCCGCTTTCTCCGGATTCATATTAGAACACAGAAGTATAGTCATGATCATTCAGGCTACAGCGATTGGGAGGCGGGGAGCGGCTTTTTACCGGTTATCAGATTATGATTGTCCGTTTCTATAAGGATATCTTTCTATGGAGTCAATGAATCCCCCTTTTACAATATAATGACAAATGCAGCGCCCAATATAACGGATTGAAAAACTTTTTTCATTCATCCAAAGGAATCCGGAAACAAGTACAACCCATGCATCATAGGAATGGATTGGGAGGGAGGCATACATATGGCAGAAACGATGGCAGCGGGGCCGCGGCCGGACATGGAGCTGACTCCAAAGAGGGTGCTGGCGGTCAAGCGGGCGCTGGTCAGGCAGTACGCGGACCAGCACGGACTGGAGATCGACGGATGGAAAGAAGAGATCAATGGGCAGATCCTGACTGTGAAGATCATCAACGATGAAGCCGTGGTCGTATCGGCGGAGGACGCGTGACGCCTCGGGCCGGACGATCCGGATCCGGCCCGGGACGTGGGACAGGCTAAACGGTGCACGCAGTCTCGGGTTTTTCGTGCAAAATGCGCAGGAAAACACTCCGCAGAATTACCTGTGAAAAGTGACTCCGCAGTATTTGTACATGGAGAAAATACAGGATAATATAGCTTATTTTACCAAAGTATGTTATCCTATCACTGATATACTGTTTCAGAATATTTTATGGAAGAGAGGATATTGTCATGGCAAAAACATTACCCACAAGAGAGCAGGTAGCCCCGGAGGACACCTGGGATTTAAGCAGGATGTACGCTGACCGTGAAAGCTGGGAAGCGGACCTGAAACAGGCCCGGGAGATGGGCAGAAAGCTGGCGGATCAGGAAGGACATGTGTGCGAAAGCGCCCGGAGCCTCCTTGACACCCTGCGCCAGCAGACGGACCTGTACCGCAAACTGCACCATCTGGGCGTATACGTATCCTGCCTCAGTGATCAGGATACCGGCAATGACGCCCATCAGGAGATGAACCAGCGCTTCAGCGCCATCACGGCCGGCATCGGGAGCGACATCTCTTTCATTGTCCCCGAGATTCTGGAGCTGGAGCCCGCCCATTTGGAGGACTACTATCGCCAGTGCCCGGAGCTGGAGGAGTACCGAATCGATTTGGAGGATACCCTGCGCCTGAAGCCCCATACCCTGTCCAAGGAGATGGAAAAACTGCTGGCCGATGCCTCCGAAATCTGCAACAATCCCGACCAGACCTACTCCATCTTCAACAACGCGGATCTGACGTTTCCGGAGGTGGAGGATGAAAAGGGCGAGATGGTACAGATCACCCAGGGGCGGTTCGTGCCTCTGGAGGAATCGACAGACCGCCGCGTCCGCAGGGAGACCTTTGAAAAGTTCTACAGCGTATACAGACAGTACTCCCACACCCTGGCCAGCATCTACAGCGGCCATGTGAAGCAGCTGATCTTCAACGCCCGGGCCCGCCATTATGAAAATACCCTGGAGGCGGCCGTAAACGGAGTGAATGTCTCCTCCCAGGTGTACCGGAACCTGATCGACACGGTCAACCAGAACCTGGACAAGATGCACCGCTATGTACGCCTGCGCAAACGCCTGCTGGGTGTGGACGAGCTGCATATGTACGACATCTACACCCCCATTATCGCAGGCGTGTCCAAGGAGATTCCCTTTGCCGAAGCCAAAGAGACGGTCCTGAAAGCCCTGGCTCCCCTGGGAGAGGACTACCTTGAAGTAGTCAGAAAAGGCTTTGCCGACCGCTGGATTGACGTGTACGAGAACAAGGGCAAGCGCAGCGGCGCCTACTCCACCGGATCCTATGACAGCTATCCCTATATCCTGCTGAACTATACGGGCAATATGGACAATCTGTTCACCCTGATCCATGAGCTGGGCCATTCCATGCACACCTGGCATTCCAACCATGGCCAGCCGCCCATGTATGCAGGCTACCGGATTTTCGTGGCGGAAGTGGCTTCCACCTGCAACGAGATCCTGCTGATGGAGTATCTGCTGGCCCACACCACGGATAAGAAAGAGCGGGCGTTCCTGCTGAACCATTACTTGGACAGCTTCAAGGGAACTGTGTACCGCCAGACCATGTTCGCGGAATATGAGATGATCACCAACAGGATGGCCGAGGAGGGGCAGAGCCTGACGGCGGAAGCCCTGACGAAAGTCTACTATGACTTAAACTGCAAGTATTATGGGCCGGATATGGTGTCCGATCCGGAGATCGGCGTGGAATGGGCGAGGATCCCGCATTTCTACTACGATTTCTATGTGTACCAGTACGCCACCTCTTTCTCGGCTGCCGTGGCCGTGGCCCACAACATCCTGAAAGAGGGCGCGCCTGCCGTAGAGCGATACAAGAAGTTCCTTTCCGGCGGATGCTCCATGCCTCCGGTAGAACTGCTGAAGATCGCCGGTGTGGACCTGACCGGCGCCCAGCCTATCCAGGACGCCCTGGACGTATTCGGACAGGTGATAGAGGAATTGGAAGAACTTACGAAATAACCACAGACAACAGCATCTGGGCCCGACAGCTTTCAGCGGCTGTCGGGTCCTAATTTAGAGTTGTGCTTTCGACAATAGCATATTTCCACGATATGGGAGGAACCAGATAAGGAGGAGCAAAGCATATGGGATTATTCGGCAGGAAGAAAGAAGAGAAATCAGCGCAAGGCAAATCAGAACAGAAAACGGAACAACAGCCGGCAGAAAAACAACCGCAGGAGAGCCAAAAAGAAATGAAAGTGTACATCCGGGGAGCCGGAGGGACCATTGTCACGAAGTCCATCCTGGACGGCACATCAAAGCTGAAGTGGCTGTTCCGCCAGGATGGCGGACTGGGAAACGGCTGGGTGGCGTTCGGGGACAGGGACAGCCAGGAATATGTGAATGACGCCAACAACATGGCGATTGTGGATTTCAATACCCTGGCAGACATAGAGCCCACAGTGGTGAATGTGTTCTACATGCCCATGGGCAGCGACCTGGAATTTCGCTGCGACAAAACGGGGAAATATTTCGTGGACACAAGGACTGGAAAGGAGATCCGGGAGCCGGTGAAGCATCCGGCGCAGATTGCCTTTGAGAAGAACCTGAAATTCCTGAACCAGGATACCTACCAGCCAGCGTTTTTCCGGAATCTGTTTACGGATAGCTCTAAAATCAAGGTAGTACAGGCGGGAGAAGCGGACTTCCCCACAGGGGAGGTGGTGCTGGCAGACCCTATTGCCTATCTGGGCAGCCAGTATGAAACAGTTCTGGACAGGAAGATTCCTGCCGGGAGCTACCCCGTGGAGCTGTCGGTCTGCCTTTCCCGGATTGCGGGCCTGAGGATTGCGGCCGCAAGGCTTCCGATCAGCCCTAAGGAGGCCGTCCGCTATGTGATTGCCATGCCCAAAGGAAAGGAACCGGAAGATTTGGGACAGCCGGGTGTCTTTACCTTTTTCGGCGTGGATACGGGGCTTGCCTGTATTGCGGACGGGAAAGTCTCCCAGGAGAACCGGCTGTTCTTTGAAAAGTGGGAAAAAGAGAATCCGGGAAAGAACAAGTATACGGACTATTTCGCGGCCCTTTTCCAGGAAAGCTTCCGGGCGAATCCGGAGTTCCAGAACCAGGACGGGAGCTTTCTGGAGTGGCGGCTGCCGGGGAGCGGCTTAAGGACGGTCCTGTTTTCCAGCGGCATGGGGGACGGCGTCTACAGCGGCTACTGGGGGCTGGACGCAGAGGGAGAGATCGCCTGCCTGGTGGCGCTTTTCATGAATCCGGAGTATTTTTGACAGGAATCAACGGGATTAAGACGTATCAAGGAGGAATGCAACATGGAACCGGAAAAAATCAAAATAGACCCTGTCCTGCTTACCTATGTGGCCCAGGCCCTTGGCAGGGTGCCGGAGAACCTTTATGATCTTCAGAAAATCAAGACCCTGTCCTGCGGCGGCAGACCGGTCTACCAGAAGCTGATAGATCCCCTTAAGGATGCCTTGCCGGAGAGGCTCGAAATCGCAAGGGGAGATTTCAGTGTAATCGGAAAGATGTCAAGACTGAAGAAGCTGACCATATCGGCGATGCCGGTGAAAGATTTTTCTTTTTTGTCCGCCTGCATGGCTCTGGAGAGTCTGGAGATTTCAGCCTGCGGCGTGGTTGACTGCGCTTTCCTGGGGAACCTGTATACTTTGAGGAGCCTGAGTCTGCTTGGCTGCTCCGGGCTGGAACATATGGAGGAAATCCTGAAGCTCTTCCGTCTGGAAAGGCTTTCCCTGGAGGGCAGTCAGATTTCAAATGCGGACTGCTTCATGAACTGCAGAATCAAAGAAGTCCGCCTGCCGGAACACATCGCGAGAGCAAAGCAGGCAGAGCAGGAAAAGCAGGCGGAACTGGAAAAGCAGGAAAAGCAGGAGAGGCGGGCTAATCAGGAGAGACAGGCAGAAATGGAAAGGCAGGCAGCGCAGGAGAAGCAGGCCGCGGGCCATGCAAGGAGAGCGGCTTTCGGTATAAAGAAAACCAGGAAAAAGTCCGGCCCGGCTGTGCCTTTTCAACCGACAGAACGGAAGCAGGACCAGCATCTCTATGCGCTGCATGACTTCAACTCCCCGCTGTGGGAAATCTACAGAGGGGCATACGGGAATATAGAAGACTACCTCGTCATCCTGATAGGGGAGAGGGACAAGGCTCCGGAGACATTCAAGCTGCGCCGTTTGGAAAACATTCCGAAAACAAACTATGAGCTTGCCTTTGACAATCTCTGCGAGAACCTGTGGCACCAGATGAGCTTTTACCCGGCCACCTGGCTGGCGCTGCCGTATCTGGCCAGGCTCATGGAGGGGTGGGAAAGGGAGAAAGATCTGGAATGGATGTTCCGGGGCATTCAGGCGGCAGGAAGCTTTCTCTCCACTGACGTATACGGGGACAGGCCGGGCGAGGAGGACATCTATGAGAGCTACCGGAATGCAGGCCTGCAGATCCGCGCCATGACCATTGATTTCCTGGCAGGGAATTTGGACTATATTCGGGAGAAGCAAGTCTATTGGAGACGGGAGTTTGCCGTTGCCGTGGCAGCGATTCTGGGGGAACAGAGGCTTGCGTATATGCTTTCCCTTTCCGCTTTTCAATCTTATTATATTGTCTGCCCGAATTGCGAAAACTGCGATGAGGATATGGAAGTGGGCTACTTTGCGCTTTCCGAGCGGATGAAGAAGATGAAAGTGTCTTCTGATAAGTGGGACGGCAGGAGCCTGGAGGATGTCAGGCTGTGGCTGCCAAACCTGCTGAATCTGCTGGAGGATCAGGAGGGTGAGGAATGTCTCCGCTATTATTTCGGAACCTATGTCTGCCCGGAATGCGGGAAGAAGACGCCTGTGCTGAAGGGGATGGAGGAGTATTATTTCGCAGAGTAGGATATTTCCAAAAGTATGGTAATCTCTGCAGACTGTGCATGTAGTAACATATAAAACTCTGTAGAATTCGAACCCCACGCAACATCCCTGGAGGAGAAAGGCGAGGGATATGTAGTCGCCTCCCTGGGCGAGGACTCCGGCTATGTGCCTTACACTTCTTTCTCCGCAAAGAAGAGCTATCTGGAAAATAATAAGGACACGGTTCAGGCTTTCACGGATGCTTTGCAGAAAGGCATGGACTATGTGCAGAGCCACACGCCGGAGGAGATTGCGCAGGTGATCGCGCCCCAGTTCGCCGAGACGGACATGGAGACTCTCACCACCATCGTGAAGCGCTATTACCAACAGGATACATGGAAAGAGAACCTGATTTTTGAGGAGGATGCGTTTTCACTGCTGCAGAATATTTTAAAGGACGCGGGCGTGCTGGAGGAGCAGGTGCCATACGAAGATTTGGTGACAAAGGAATTTGCCAAAAAAGCAGCCCAATAAGACCGGAAAGCGTTAAAGCAGCCCGCTATCTGGCGGCCGGCGGATTCGCAGGGAAGAGAAGTTCAGGCTGTTCCGGGAGGATTGCACCGGGGAAAGGCATTTTTCCGCAGGGAAATCTGTCCGCCCAAAGGATTCCTCCGCGGGACAGCTTTCGTTTATTTCAGCCGGATATTTTTCATGGCCCAGATCCGCAGAGCATTGGCATTATTGCTGATCTTCTGCAGGGAATCCAGAATCTCCTGAAAGGCAGGGCGTTCGCTGTCCTCGATGACGCCGTCCTCGGAGATGGCGATCAGGGAGGCCCGCAGGGAATCGATATCCTTTAAGGAGCCCAGTACTTTTAAAGCCAGTCTGTCGAAATCGTCGATGGTGACCTGCGGTACATTGTCCCGCCCGATGGGACATTCCCTGGCGCAGTAGGAGTTGCACAGTTCCGGCATGTTGTAGGCGTCCGCCATGGCCTTGACCTCCTCCGGATAAGGAGGGATGGTGTCCAGCTCGATACGGGCCAGCCTGGTGCGGTCAATGCCTACGATTTCGGCCGCTTTTTCCCGGCTGGAGAAATCGGAATTTCCCTCCGCTGCCTCGGAACGTGCCAGGTAATAGATGTTATCGGCGGCTTTCGTCGCTTTTTTACCCATGTCAATTCACTTCTTTCTGTTATATGATAGATAGATATTCCTATAGTTTATTCGAAAAATCGCTTTTTGTAAAGATTATTTCTCAAAAGCGGTTGAGAGAAAGCGGAAAATTTGCTAAAATGGAAAGAGAATCGGACATCAGGGAACAAAATCAAAAGGAAGCGGAGGATGATACAATGGGTTTGATAAAAGCGGCAAAGGATGCCGTCAGTTCTATGCTGGCGGATCAGTGGAGGGAATATTTCTACTGCGATTCCCTCTCCAATGACATATTGGTGGCAAAGGGCAGGAGACGCCCCACCGGAGGTCGCAACAGCAATAAGGGAACGGACAATATCATTTCCAACGGCTCCATCATTGCTGTCAACGAGGGACAGTGTATGATGATTGTGGAGCAGGGCGGCATCGCGGAATTCTGCGCGGAGGCCGGGGAGTTTGTCTATGACAATTCCACGGAGCCCAGCCTGTTCTACGGGGATCTGGGGGAGAATATCAAGAATACTTTTAAGGCCATCGGCAAGCGCTTCAGCTTCGGCGGCGGCTCGGGCAAGGACCAGAGAGTCTATTTCTTCAATACAAAGGAAATCATGGACAATCGGTACGGCACGGTGACACCCATCCCGTTTCGGTACATAGACGACAACATCGGCCTGGACATGGACGTGACCATCCGGTGCAACGGCTCCTATTCGTTCCGGATTGCGGATCCGCTGCTTTTTTACCAGAACGTATGCGGCAATGTATCCGATGTCTATAACCGCGACGAGATCTTGAACCAGATGAAAGCGGAGCTGATGACTGCCATGCAGCCGGCCCTGGGCAAAGTCAGCAGCCTGCGGGTGCGGGTATCCGATATTCCGAACCATGTGATGGAGCTTGTGGATGCGGTGAACGCGGAATTGTCCGGAAAGTGGGCGAAGACCCGGGGCATTGTGGTGGTCAGCATGACGATGAATCCGCCCTCCATGCCAGAGGAGACTGCCAAGCGGATCAGCGATCTCCAGAGCAGCGCTGTGATGCGCAATCCCAATATGGCAGCAGCCACACTGGTAGGAGCCCAGGCGGACGCCATGAGAGCCGCCGCGGCCAACACGGCCACAGGGCCTATGATGGCATTCGCCGGCATGAACATGGCCGGTGCGGCAGGCGGCATGGACGCCTCCTCTTTGTTTGCCATGGGAGCGGCACAGAATCAGGCGGCCCAGAACCGGAACCAGGCAGCCCAGAACCGGGCGGCGGGAGGCGGCTCGGCGCCTGTGCCGGGCTGGACCTGCAGATGCGGCCACAGGGACAACAGGGGCAAGTTCTGCATGGAATGCGGAAGTCCCAAGCCCTCGGACGCCGGCTGGACCTGCGGCTGCGGAGCCGTGAACCAGGGGAATTTCTGTACCAACTGCGGCGCCAGGAAGCCCCAGGGGGCTCCGCTGTATCGGTGCGACAAATGCGGATGGGAGCCGGAGGACCCTGCGCATCCGCCGAAATTCTGTCCGGAATGCGGAGATGTCTTCAACGAGGACGACAGGATGAATCCATAAGAGGGATCAGTCTCAAAAGGCTTCGGGAACGCTGCTTTTGGGCGGCGTTCCCTTTTCATGCCAATGACCGGAAAGGCTGGGGCCGTTCCCGGCCTGAGGGCAGGCTGAAAATACGACAAAGCACGGAATGGAAACGAGGGAGTGAAAATGGGTTTACTGGATACACTGAACAAGGAGCAGAGGCAGGCGGCTTCCACGGTGGACGGGCCGCTGTTGGTGATCGCCGGGGCGGGGAGCGGCAAGACCAGGGTGCTGACTCACAGAATCGCCTATCTCATCGAGGAGATGGGTGTAAAACCGTGGAATATTCTCGCCATCACCTTTACCAACAAGGCGGCCGGGGAGATGCGGGAGCGGGTGGACAGGCTGGTGGGCTTTGGCGCGGACCAGATCTGGGTCTCCACTTTCCACTCCGCCTGCGTGCGCATTCTGCGCCGGCACATCGACAGGCTGGGATACGGCAACAGCTTCACCATCTATGACAGCGACGACCAGAGGACGGTGATGAAAGAGGTCATCAAACGGCTGAACCTGGATCCGAAGACATACAAGGAGCGGGCCATGCTGGCCGCCGTGTCATCGGCCAAGAATGAGCTGATCAGCGTCAGTCAGTATGAGCTGGACGCAGCCGGAGACTATGATTATATGAAGAAAATCTACGCGAATGCCTACAGAGAATACCAGGAGACTCTGGAGGCGAACAATGCGCTGGATTTTGACGACATCATTGTAAAGACTGTGGAACTGTTCAAAAGCTGCCCGGAGGTGCTGGATTCCTATCAGGAGCGTTTTCAGTATATCATGGTGGACGAGTACCAGGACACCAATACCGCTCAGTTCGAGCTGGTGAGGGCATTGGCAAAAAAATACCGCAACCTATGCGTAGTGGGGGACGACGACCAGTCCATCTATAAATTCCGGGGGGCGAACATACGCAATATTCTGGATTTCGAGAAACATTTTTCGGAGGCGGCCACGGTCAAGCTGGAGCAGAACTATCGCTCCACCCAGTCCATTCTGGATGCGGCCAATGCCGTGATCGGCAACAACATAGGCCGCAAGCCCAAGAAACTGTGGACAGGCAGAGGCGAGGGAGAGAAAGTGCGCCTGCGGCAGTTCGACACAGCCTACGAGGAGGCGGAATTCATCGCCCGGGAAGTGGCCCGAAAGGTGGGTAAGCAAAAGGCGAAATACAGGGATTGCGCGGTGCTGTACCGCACCAACGCCCAGGCTCGTCTCCTGGAGGAGCGCATGATTATGGAGGGCGTGCCATATAATGTGGTAGGAGGTACAAACTTTTATTCCAGAATGGAGATCAAGGACATTCTGGCCTATCTGAAGACCATAGAGAGCGGACGGGACGAGGTGGCGGTGAAGCGGGTTCTGAACGTGCCCAGACGGGGGATCGGCAATGCCACCCTGGAGAAGCTGGAGGACTATGCCCGGATGCGCGGCATCGGCCTCTACGCGGCTATGGAGCAGGCGGACGAAATCATGAGCCTCGGGAAAGCGTCTGCGAAGATACGCCCTTTCGTACAATTGATACACCGTCTGCGGGGAGAGCGGGGCCAGAGGACCATTGCGGAACTGATCCGCATGATTGTGGACGAAATCGGGTATCAGGAATACCTTGAGGATTACGATGACGAGAACGGCGAGGACAGAATCGCCAATGTGGACGAACTGATCACAAAGGCGGTGAATTACACGGAGAGCCATGAGGAGCCTACGCTGACGGAGTTTTTGGAGGAGGTGGCGCTGGTTGCGGATATTGACAGCGTGGACGGTGACGACGACAGAGTGCTGCTGATGACCCTGCATTCCGCCAAGGGGCTGGAATTTCCCTATGTGTATCTGGCAGGCATGGAGGACGGGCTGTTCCCGGGATATCTGACCATCAATTCCGATGACCCGGGCGACATTGAGGAGGAAAGGCGGCTGGCCTATGTGGGCATTACCAGAGCTATGGACGAGCTGACCTTTACCTGTGCCAGGATGCGGATGGTCCGTGGGGAGACCCAGTACAATCCTGTGAGCCGCTTTGTGGGGGAGATCCCGGCCGAACTTTTGGACAGCAATGGGGCGATGCCCAAGCGCCGGACCATGAGCGGGGAGACAATGGCTGACGCTTTTGTGATTCCGGGTGAGGGGGCCTTTATGGAGAGGAGCAGTTCTATGACGGCTCCCGGCCGCCCGAAAGCCATCATCCGTCCCAGGACCACACCCAAGGCGGATAAACCTTACATTGCAAAGGGCATCGGCAGTCTGAACCAGCTGGCAGGTATATCCAAAGGGGCGCCGTATCAGGCTCCGGAGGCGCTTTCCTACGGCGTGGGAGACCGGGTTTCCCATGTGAAATACGGCGAGGGGAGCGTGCTGCGGATTGACCAGGAAACCAGGGACTATAAGGTGACGGTTGACTTTGACAGGGCAGGACAGAAAATTATGTACGCTTCTTTTGCAAAATTGAAAAGACTGTAGTATTTTCCAAATGAATATGATATAATAGGAGTTGTGGAATAGAATTTATCCTATAAAGGGCAGTCCGATCTGCCGAGATGGAGGTAATCTTATGAACAAACTTGAGAATTTGATTGACATCGCCAGGCTGAATGAACTGCTTGGAAAGAAAGAAGAAGAGAAGAAAGAGTGTAATGTGGTGCTGTGCATTCTGGCGGTGATCGGTATCGTCGCGGCAGTGGCCGGCATTGCGTACGCAGTTTACCGTTATCTGAATCCCCGCTATCTGGATGACTTCGAGGACGAATTTGAAGACGAATTCGAGGACGAAGAAGACGATGAGGAAGAGGACGATGACGACTTTTTCGTAGATGAGGGAGAGAACTGAATAAATGAAAAAAGGACAGGTCTATGAAGCCACGGTGGAGAGAGTGGATTTCCCCTGCAAGGGCATAGCCCGGACACCGGAGGGAATCGTCACCGTGGGGAACAGCCTGCCCGGCCAGAAGATAAAGCTGAGCGTCAGCAAAGTGAGAAACGGGAAGGCGGAGGGCCGTCTGCTGGAGGTGATGGAAAGATCACCTCTGGAGACTGGCAGTCCGTGTTCCCATTTTGGTGTGTGCGGAGGCTGCGCGTATCTGTCGCTGCCCTACGAGGAGCAGCTTAAGATAAAAGAGGGACAGGTGAAGCGGCTGCTGGATCATTGTCTGGACGGGCAGGAGAGTAAATGGCAGTGGGAGGGCATCAAGGGAAGCCCGGCTGCCTACGAGTACCGGAATAAAATGGAGTTTTCCTTTGGGGACGAGATGAAAGACGGCCCGCTGACTTTGGGAATGCACAAGCGCGGGAGCTTTTTTGACGTGGTGACCGTGGAGGACTGCCGGATTGTGGACCGGGATTTCCGGCTGATATTGAAGACAACACTGGAATATTTTTCGGCGTATCCGGCACCGGGCAGAGTGTCCTATTTCCACCGGATGCGCCATGAGGGGTATCTGCGGCATTTGCTGGTGCGCAAGGCCTCCCGGACCGGGGAGATCCTGGTGGCTTTGGTGACCACCTCGCAGAATCCCTGGGGGAGTGACGGTCTGGGAACGGACACGGACTGTGAGGAGGCAGAGGGCTTCGGGAGCGCTGCCTGCAGAGAGGACGCAGAGACAATGCCGCCCCGGGAGAGCCGGCTGATGGAGGGCTTTCTGGACAGGCTGCTGGGGCTGGAGAGGGACGGCAGTCTCAAGGGAAAGTTTGCCGGGATTCTGCACATTGTGAATGACTCCAAGGCGGATGTGGTGCGCAGCGACCGCACGGATATCCTCTATGGACAGGATTACTTCTATGAGGAGCTTTTGGGGCTTCGGTTCAAGGTATCCGTGTTCTCCTTTTTCCAGACCAACACCTACAGCGCGGAGGTGCTCTACGAGACCGCCAGGTCCTATATCGGGGAGTTGGGGAGCGGCTCTTTAGACGGATCGCCGGACAAGGTGGTGTACGATCTCTACAGCGGTACCGGAACCATCGCGCAGCTGATGGCCTCTGCGGCAGGCAAGGTGATCGGCGTGGAAATCGTGGAGGAGGCGGTTCTCGCGGCGCGGGAGAACGCGGAGCAAAACGGATTGGAGAACTGCGAGTTCATAGCCGGGGACGTGCTGAAAGTGCTGGACGGCATTGAGGAGAGGCCGGATTTCATCATTCTGGATCCGCCCCGGGACGGGATTCACCAGAAAGCCCTGCAGAAGATCATTTCCTATGGGGTGGAGCGGATCCTGTACATATCCTGCAAGCCTACCAGCCTTGTGCGGGATCTGGAGGTGTTCTTGGGAAGCGGATACCGGGTGGAGCGGGCAGCGGCCGTGGACCAGTTTCCGTGGACGGGAAATACAGAGGTGGTTTGCCTCCTGAGCCGCTATCCCTGAAAAGGGGCGGCGTCCGGCGAAACGAGAACAAGAGATATCAATATAACAGGAGATGCAATTGAACATGCGAAAGACCATTGGGGAATTGCTTGTCATGACAGGGGCGACGCTGATCATTGCCGCCGCGGTTTTTTTCTTTCTGATTCCAAGCCACGCGGCAGTGAGCTCCGTGTCCGGCCTTGCCATCGTACTGTCAAATTTCGTGCCCTTTTTGTCCATATCCGGCATCACGATGGCGCTGAATATGATTCTGCTGGCCGTGGGCTTTTTGCTGTGCGGCCATGAATTTGGCTTCAAGACGGTGTATACCTCCGTTCTGCTGCCTGTATTCCTGGGGATTTTCGAGGTTCTTTTCCCGGGAAACCAGTCTCTGACCGGGGATGCGCTGCTGGATGTGGCCTGCTATATCTTCACAGTCAGCATCGGTCTGGGCATTCTGTTCAACATGAATGCCTCTTCCGGGGGCCTTGACATTGTGGCCAAGATACTCAACAGATATCTGCACATGGATCTCGGAAAGGCTATGGGGATGAGCGGCATGCTGGTTGCGCTGAGCTCGGCATTGGTGTACGACAAGAAGACGGTGGTGCTGAGTGTTCTGGGTACCTATTTGAACGGCATTGTGCTGGACCATTTCATCTTCGGGCAGAACAGGAAGCGGAGAGTCTGCATTATCTCAAAAGACAGGGAAGAGGAGATATGCGACTGGATCCTGTATACATTGAAAAGCGGAGCCACGATCTATCAGGCAAAAGGAGCTTATGACGGCATCGTCCGAAATGAGATTATTACAATTGTGGACAGAAACGAATATCAGAAGCTCATGCAGTACATTGTCAAGGCAGACCCGGCCGCATTTATCACGGTGTACAATGTGAGCGATATGAGGTACATACCCAAGAACAGCGAAAAAAATGTCTCGTGAGCGGATCAGTGACTTCCTAAACCCTGAAGTTATGATTGAAATCAGCCCTGACATCAGGTATAATCCTAGTTGCGCATTCCGCAGACCGGCGCGGGGGGGAAGAGCCCCGGGGAGCCGGTCCGAGAAGATATGCCTCAAGAACGATACAGCAAAGGACAGGTCCGATATGAAGTGGAGCAGAGAAAAAAGTCTCACAGTTGTTTATTTTGCGCTATATCTGATGGCGACGCTTACCATTGCGCTGCATCAGCCCTTAAACGATACCTACCCGCTATTGCAGAATCCGCCGGACGAGCATTCCAGATATAAGGTGCCGCTCTATATCTGCGAGCACGGCACTCTTCCCACCGGGTATGAGGAGGAGCTTTTCAGCGGCGAATGCAGATGGACTTACGGGTTTTATACGCTGCTGCCCTATATGACCCAGGGCTATGCCATGCGGTTTGCGGCTCTGTTCACGGATTCCGAACTGGCGCTTCTGTACACCGCAAGGCTGGTCAATGTAATCCAGGGACTTATTATGGCATATGTCATTCTGCTGCTGGGGAAGAGACTGTTTGAGGATGACAGGGTGAAGTGGCTGTTTTGCTTTCTGGTGACTTTTCTGCCCCAGAGCCTGTTTATGCATACCTATGTCAACCCGGATTCCATGTGCCTGCTCTCCACGGCGCTGATGTTCTACGGGCTGGTTGCGGGAATGCAGGACGGCTTCTCGTTTCGGCCCTGTGTTTTGTTGACGGCAGGCATCATCCTATGCGCTCTTTCCTATTATAACGGGTACGGATTTATTCTGGGGAGCATGGTGCTGTTTGTGGCATGCTTTATCAGGAAAGAGGGGGGAAAGCTGCGGTATGACTGGAAACCCTTTCTGAAAAAAGGCATTATCATTTCCGCGGCGGTGCTTTTGTGCATAGGCTGGCATTTCGTCCGGAATTATATGCTCTACGACGGCGATTTCATAGGGCTGACTTCCAAGGAAAATCTGATCCGTTCCTACGGCATCAGCAGAGACACCTACTACAGCGAGGGGAAATCCCTGTTTTCCATGCTGTTCGGCACCACCTTTTTCCTGAAAGTGGCGCTTAGCTTTATTGCCAACTATGGTTCCACCACTCTATACGCATGGAAGATTGTCTATCTTTTTTACCTGGGCGTCTTCGCCTTAGGGATTGGGGGAGCGTTTTTTGGCAGGAGTACAGGGCAGGAGCCCTGGAGAGAGAAAACATGGCTCAGACTGTTCTTTCATGCAGCCATGACCCTCTGCATTGTCATTCCGTTTATCCTGCTGGTGCGGTATGCCTACGCAACGGACTACCAGGCCCAGGGGCGCTATCTGATGCCGGGGCTGATTCCCTTTCTGTACTATGTGGCCCGCGGGCTGGAAAAGCTGCCTCTTTGGAGAAAGGGCGGCGAGAGGCGGAAAAATATTCTGTGGCTGTGTTCAATGGCAGGCATCGCGGCATCGCTGCTGATTATGGTATACGTGGTGGCGCTGCCCCGCTATCTGGAGGTCACGGTGCTATAGGCAATTTCTACTATACAAAATTAAAATTAGTGATATAATAGACGCTAGAAAAAAGAAGTATCAGAAGTCCCGGCGCACAGAGGGGCTGCAAGCAACTGGAGGAAGAACACATGAAGCCATTTGGTGTAAACGAATTACGGAGAATGTATCTGGATTTTTTCGAGAGCAAAGAGCATCTGAAAATGAAGAGCTTTTCGCTGGTGCCCCATAACGACAACAGCCTGCTGATCATCAATTCCGGCATGGCGCCTTTGAAGCCCTATTTCACCGGGCAGGAGATTCCGCCCAGGCGCAGAGTCACCACCTGCCAGAAGTGTGTCCGCACCGGCGATATCGAGAACGTGGGCAAGACGGCCAGACATCTGACCTTTTTCGAGATGCTGGGAAATTTCTCTTTCGGGGATTACTTTAAGCATGACGCCATCCACTGGAGCTGGGAGTTTCTGACAGAGGTGGTGGGCATGGATCCGGAGCGTCTCTACCCCTCTATATACTGCGAGGACGACGAGGCCTTTGACATCTGGACCAGGGAAGTGGGAGTGCCCGGGGAGAAGATCACCCGTTTCTACCGGGACGAGAACGGAAAATGCGACAACTTCTGGGAGCACGGCGCAGGTCCCTGCGGACCCTGTTCCGAGATATACTACGACAGAGGAGTCAAGTATGGCTGCGGCAGGCCTGACTGTAAGGTGGGATGTGAATGCGACCGCTTTATGGAGGTGTGGAACAATGTGTTCACCCAGTTTGACAATGACGGCCACGGCAATTACACGGAGCTTTCCCAGAAGAACATTGACACCGGCATGGGCTTAGAGCGTCTGGCCGTGGTGGTGCAGGACGTGGACTCCGTATTTGACATTGACACCATGAAAGCCATCCGGGACAGGATCTGCGGCATCGCCGGTGTGGCATATGAGACAGATGAGAAAAAGGATGTGTCCATCCGTCTGATCACGGATCATATCCGTTCCACCACATTCATGATCAGCGACGGCATCCTGCCCTCCAACGAGGGACGGGGTTATGTGCTGCGCCGTCTGATCCGCCGGGCGGCCAGACATGGCAGGCTTCTGGGGATCAAGGACAAGTTCATGGCTTCCCTGAGCGAGACCGTTATCAATGAGAGCAAGGACGGCTATCCGGAGCTGGAGGAAAAGAGAGCGTTTATATTGAATGTTCTCACCCAGGAGGAGGATAAGTTTGACAAGACCATTGACCAGGGCTTAAGCATTCTTGGCCAGATGGAGGCCCAGATGAAAGAGGAGGGCACCACGGAGCTGTCCGGAGAGAATGCGTTCAAGCTCTACGACACCTATGGATTCCCCGTGGACCTGACCCAGGAGATCCTGGAAGAGAAAGGCTTTACCATCGATGAGGCAGGCTTCGGCGTCTGTATGCACAGACAGAAAGACATGGCCCGCAAGGCCCGCAAGGTGACCAACTACATGGGTGCGGATGTGACTGTGTATGAGTCCATAGATCCTGCCGTCACGACACAGTTCGTAGGCTATGACAGACTGCAGCACAATGCAAAGATTACGGTGCTGACCACGGAGGATGCTCTGGTGGAAGCTCTGACGGACGGCCAGGTGGGCACAGTCATTGCGGAGGAGACCCCTTTCTATGCCACCATGGGTGGCCAGAATGCCGACACGGGCGTAATCACCACTGCGGACGGCTGCTTCGAGGTAAAAGACACCATAAAGCTTTTGGGCAACAAGGTAGGCCACATCGGCACGGTTACAAAGGGTATGATCAAGGTGGGGGATACGGCCACGCTGACAGTGGACAGTGCGAGGAGAGGCGATACCTGTAAGAATCACAGCGCCACCCATCTGCTGCACAAAGCGCTGCGGGAAGTGCTGGGCAGCCATGTGGAGCAGTCCGGCTCCTATGTGGACGGCGAGAGACTGCGATTTGACTTCAGCCACTTTGCGGCTATGACAAAGGAAGAGCTGGACCGGGTAGAACAGATCGTCAATGAGCAGATTGCGGCAAATCTTCCCGTGGTGACACAGGTCATGGGCATAGAGGATGCCAGGAAGACCGGGGCCATGGCATTGTTCGGCGAGAAGTACGGCGAGGAGGTCCGGGTGGTGAAGATGGGAGACTTCTCCACGGAGCTCTGCGGCGGCACCCATGTGGCCAATACGGGAGCCATATCCGCTTTCAAGATTCTGTCGGAGAACGGCATCGCGGCCGGTGTCCGCAGGATCGAGGCCCTGACAGGAAACGGCGTATTTACCTATTATAAGGGACTGGAACAGACCATCGAGGAGGCGGCCAGGGCGCTTCGGGCCACGCCTGCCACGCTGGTGGAGAAATGCGGACATCTGACGGCAGAGGTGAAAGCCCTGACTTCCGAGCTGGAATCCCTGAAAGCAAAGGCTGCCAAGGAAGCCCTTGGGGATGTGATGGACAATGTGGTCGAGGTGAGGGGCGTGAAGCTCCTTGCGGCCAGCGTGGAGAATGTGGATATGAACGGACTCCGGGATCTGGGCGATCAGCTGAAGACCAAGCTTGGCGAGGGCGTCATTGTGCTCCTGTCCGATGCAGGGGGCAAGGTGAACATGATCGCCATGGCCACCGAGGAGGCGCTGGCTAAGGGGGCTCATGCGGGGAACCTGATCAAGGGCATCGCCGGTAAGGTAGGCGGAGGCGGTGGCGGACGTCCCAATATGGCTCAGGCCGGCGGCAAGAATCCGGCGGGCATTCCGGACTGTATCGCGGAGGCCGGTAAGGTGCTGGAGAGCCAGATCGCCAAGCTGACCGATTAAAGAGACGGATAGAAAAGTACGGTAAAACACCCGCTTTCGGTTTCGGGAAAGCGGGTGTTTTTGCGTTCCGGATTGCTTCGGGCTGCAAGCAGCATTTTTTCACTGCGGTCTTGTGGATTTTCCCGGTAGGAAGTATAATGAAAAGGGCCTGATTTTGCCAATCATGCTGCTGGAAAGACAATGAGGAGGAAGTGAAAGTGAGTTCAATGATCAAAAAGAAAAGCAGAAAATATGTCATATTAATAGCCATTGCTGCAATTGTAGTAATAATTCTGGCAATATTCTACAAAGGCTATTCAAACGCTGCGGAGAAGTATGAAGAGACCATTCAGAAACTGGAGCAAGAGGTTGAACGGCTCTCGGAACCTGTGGCAGTCTATGAGGAGGCTTCACAGGAGATCGACATTGCCGTGATCAATGCGGAAATCCGTGACATCGGAGAACTTGCCACAATAGAATATTTATACACGGACGCGGGAAAATATGAAGATCCTGCGGAGCTGTTCGGAAAGGAAATTCCGTTTTCGTTTACGACGAAGTCCTTTATTGCAAAATGGGACGGCTCCATCAAGGCCGGAGTGGACATCAGCAAAGTGAGGGCGGAGGTAAACGAGGAGAAAAAGGAAATAACAATACATATCCCGAAGGCCGAAATACTTTCCCACGAGATAGACGATGAAAGCATTGAAACCCTTGACGAGAGAGACGGACTATTCAATAAACTAAAGATTGAAGATATCAGAGCTTTCGATGCCAACAGCAAGGACGCTATGGAGAGACGGGCCATTGAAAACGGGCTTTTGGACAAGGCCTATGAAAACGCCAGGACGATTCTTTACAAACTGGTGTACACGGATGCTGTGACAGAGGCGGGATATACGGTTGTGATTGAGGGGACGGAGGAATAAATTCGTTAAATATCGGGACTTTTCTGCAGACAGCAAAGGCGCCACAAAAATATTTTACAAAAAATGCAATTCGTTCTTTGCGAGTTGCATTTTTTGTGATATACTGTTTGGGACAATAATCATGGGGGTATTTGCGTTTTTCATGGTATCCCCGGTATAGTTGTTCGTATTTATCTAATATAAATGGAGGACTGAGAGCATGAGTACTACTTCAAAAGCGAGCCAAAGAATAACAGCTTTGCTCGATGAAAACAGTTTCGTTGAAATCGGCGCCCTTGTCACAGCCAGAGCCACTGATTTCAATATGAAACCAGGCGAGACTCCCTCTGACGGTTGCATTACCGGCTATGGAGTGATTGGCGGCAAGCCTGTGTATGTGTACAGCCAGGACGCTTCCGTGATGAACGGGACTATCGGCGAGATGCATGCCAGGAAGATCGTAGGTCTCTATGATCTGGCTATGAAGACCGGCTCCCCTGTGATCGGACTGATCGATTCCGCAGGGCTGAGGCTGCAGGAGGCGGCGGACGCGCTGAACGCTTTCGGCGCTATCTACATGAAGCAGACATATGTATCCGGCATCATCCCCCAGATTACCGCGATCCTGGGAACCTGCGGCGGCGGACTTGCCCTGTTCCCGACGCTGACGGATTTCACGTTCATGGAGGAGAAGAATGCGAAGCTTTTCGTCAATGCGCCCAATGCGCTGGACGGAAACGTGATCAGCAAATGTGATTCCTCCACGGCTGCGTTCCAGTCCGAGGAAAGCGGAATCGTGGATGTGGTGGCAGACGAGGCCACTGTTCTTTCCAAGATCAGGGATCTGATCGCGTTCCTGCCGTCCAACAGCAACGAGGGCAGCGATATCGTGGAGTGCACGGACGATCTCAACCGCGTGAACGAGGAGCTGGCAGGCTGTGCGGGGGACACCTCTGTGGCGCTTTCCATCCTGGCGGACAATAACGATTTCTTCGAGGTGAAAGCGGGCTACGCAAAGGATATGGTAGTGGGCTTTATGAAGCTGGACGGCGTGACCGTAGGCGCAGTGGCCAACCGCAGCGAGATATGCGACGAGGACGGAAAGGTAGCACAGAAGCTCGAGCCTGTCCTGTCCAAGGAGGGCTGTGAGAAAGCGGCCGATTTCGTGA
>JAAWOU010000036.1 GCA_022799755.1 Lachnospiraceae bacterium | reverse complement strand
GTAGGCTCCGTCGGGTTCGTCGGCGGCTCTGTAGGTTCCGTCGGGTTCGTCGGCGGCTCCGTAGGTTCCGTCGGGTTCGTCGGCGGCTCTGTAGGCTCCGTCGGGTTCGTCGGCGGCTCTGTAGGCTCCGTCGGCGGCTCTGTAGGCTCCGTCGGGTTCGTCGGCGGCTCTGTAGGCTCCGTCGGGTTCGTCGGCGGCTCTGTGGGCTCTGTCGGGTTCGTCGGCGGCTCTGTGGGCTCTGTCGGGTTCGTCGGCGGCTCTGTGGGCTCTGTCGGTTCCACAGGTGCGCCCTCTTTCCATACCGGAATAAGCGTCAGGTCTTTCTCCGGCTCAATTTCCTGACCAGGCTCATACTCTTTACCATCCTGATCCCTCCACTTGTCCAGCTCTTTTCCCTCCGGCGGCATGATACTGTCTTTTCCAGGCAAGGTCACTTTTCCTTCATCAAGTGTCAGCACCTTATCCGCATCAGTACCATCATTCCATGTACCTTTGCCATCTGCCGTTCCGTCACTGTCTTTCACCGTCACTGTAATCTGCTTCCACTGAGCAACATAAATAATTTCATCTTGCTCATTTGCATCTTTTGCACCTACCGTAGGCCGCAGTCCCACAGTTCCATTATACTGATTGCCTGTAGTCAATTTCCAGCCGATAAAAGTATAGCCTTTTCGATTCACATTACCTGAAAATCCTGGAGTTTTGTCTCCTGCGTTCAGCCCTCCGTGAGACTCATCACCGAAAAATTCCCCATCTGCACCGTCACGATAAATAACTGTATATGTTTTAGCGTAAACATATTTTAACGTAATAACGTTGCTTTCAGGTTCTTTCACCAATACCAATGGCTCCGGATTGCTGTCCGAAAAAGTAAATCCATACCTCTCATCATCTACTGTATAAAAGTTCCAGCCGGGATTTTCATCTGCAAGCTTCTGCCCATATACCTCGTCGCCAACAGACCCGTCCCGTGCAGCTCCTGAAACCGTTGCTACTTTAGTGCCATCAATATAATACTCTCGTACTACTTTGTAAGTCGTAGGATCTGCTTTCTTCCATACAGCATAAAGTGTCTTACTGACCGGGTTGGCTACGCTGCCTTTCCCCTCTTCCCAATTTAGACGAATGCTTTCGCCTCCTGTATAAGCAGCTTTCTGGGCATTGGGATCTTCACTCCATCCCAGGAACTTGTAACCTTTCCGCTCAGGCTGCTGTCCGGAAACTGTTAATGTTGCCGTTTTGTCGGTTACAGTCCTGGTCGTATTACCAGGCATCTTAACAACATTATCTCCATTCGCTTCATACACCAAAGCATAGTCAGCATTGACATTCACGTCAATAACATCACGATATTTATGCCAAGTATAATCCGCCGGGATTACAGTATACCGTCCGCAATACCTACAATATCCCGTCTCTCTCTGCACAAAAAAATTAACATAATACGTCCATGTCAATTTAGTCTTTCCAGGCTGTCTCCCGATAAATGTCATTTGTGGACAGTACCCATAGGTATTATTCCACTTTGCAATCTGGTAAGATACATCACCAATTACACCTTTATTTGATGACTCGACTGTGAAATCAGTAAAGTAATCGGCTGTGTACTCAGCAACTATATGACCACAGTACCCCCCCCGAGATTGAGTTTGTCGGGCAGCGCCTATAGAAACCAGACTCACCCACTTTTTTGGTAATACTTCCACCATAATTATTGAGGTTTCCATCTGACCCAATCGTCCCGTTTGTCCAGCCATTTGGTTTGACACCTGGAGCAATTGTAATATTATGTGATGTTATGGTATCTCCGCCTTCGAAAATCTCTGAATCAGCAGCTGCCGATACTTTCATCTCCGGCATATAACTCAAAAACATAGCCGCCGCGACAAGCAGTGTAAATACACGTCTGCCGAAACGCTTCATAGATTTTTTCATCATTTCTTCCTCTCTTTGCTAAAAATCACATGGATGCAAAGTATCCGGCGGATAAGCTGGCATAATGCCAACGTACCTCAATCCCCTTTGCTTTGCGTCCTGTTATTTCTAACGGTTTGCCGAAATTTCCACCGCTTTCCTTTCCGCTCTGCCGCCCGCGATGGCGATGGCCGCAGAGCCTCCTAAACTGGCGGTGCGTTTCCTGCCATAATCGATACACTCATGCTTTCTCTCCTTTCTTTTCTATTATGCAATCACAGTTCCTGCCCCCGGGCTGATTTCCCGCCACCGGATTTTCAATTTCCCAAGTGCCGGAAACCTGTGAAAACATCCCCCTCATTCTTCGCATTCAAAAACCGTACCTGTCATGATAGCATATCCGCTTTCAAAAGCCTGCTTTGTATCATTTCAGCGTACGGTCATTCAAAAGCATCCGGCAAAAGTTATGGTTTTCTTCCGCCTTTCTGCCAAACTATTCATGGCATAAGAGGACACCTGTAGCTTAAATACAGCAAGTTTCCTTGTTCGCAAAGCTGTGTGCCTCTATGTGTCATGCGCTAAATCTACCTGGTAAAAATATCAGGCATATAACCGTCGCATACACAAAGCAGTCAACTTTATAAAAAATCCTATAATGCCTATATAAATATCCGCATTTCCCATTTTTTTAATTAGCGTCAAAGATATTGTATCATAAACCGCTCCATTATTCAATCTTAGATTCTTTTCCCCATTGCCATCCCCGGAACACGGAATGCTTGACAATATCTGGAAAAAATGATATTCTGATTACAACATATCGAAACTTTGCGAAAACAAATTCAGACAGGAGGTTATCAGAAAAGTGAAAGGGAGAATAAATAAGTTTCGGAAATTTTTCGTATTATTGTTGGCGGCTGCGGTGGCGGTCTGCAGCCTGACAGGCTGTGGGAAATCGGACTGGCGCAGCAGGGAAGTGACGGTAATAGACGACAATTATCGCACCTGGTATGAGATTTTTGTCTATTCTTTCTGTGACAGCGACGGGGACCAGGTAGGAGATCTCCAGGGTGTGATCTCGAAACTGGATTACATAGCGGACATGGGCTTTAACGGAATCTGGCTGATGCCCATCATGCCGTCCCCGTCCTATCACAAATACGATGTGAAAGATTATCAGGAAATCGAAGCGGAATACGGCTCCATGGCGGACTTTGAGGAGCTTGTGGCAGAATGCGACAAGAGAGGGATCAAGCTGATCATTGACCTGGTGCTCAATCATACTTCCTCGGAGCATCCCTGGTTTGTTGAAGCCTGCAGTTATCTGGAATCCCTGGAGGCGGGAGAGGAACCCTCTGCCGAAGAATGCCCCTACTATGAATACTATCATTTCGTAAAAGGCAACCCCGGCTCCAATACCTGGTACCAGGTGGGTTCTACGGATTATTACTACGAGGGCGTATTCTGGAGTGGCATGCCCGACGTGAACTTTGAAAGCCAGGCGCTGCGAAAAGAATTTGAGGGAATCGTGGATTTCTGGCTGGCCAAAGGTGTAGGCGGATTCCGCCTGGATGCGGTAAAGGAATTTTACAGCGGAGCCGCCGGTAAGAACGTGGAAGTGCTGACCTGGCTCAACGACTATGTGAAAGCCGCCGCCCCGGACGCTTACATGGTGGGGGAAGCCTGGGACGGCCTCGGCGTCTATGCCCAGTATTATGCCAGCGGTATCGACAGCTTTTTTGATTTTGAGTTCGCAGGCCCTACAGGCGTGGTGACCAAGACCCTGACTTTCAGCGGCGAGACCAACAGCGCTCAGGCTTACGCAAAGGCCCTGACCAGGGTACAGAAATCCATCCGGGAATACCGGGAGGATGCCATTGACGCCCCTTTCTTTGTCAACCACGACATGGCCAGAGCGGCAGGGTATATGCAGTATGATGAGCGGAAAGTCAAAATGGCGGCTCCGCTGAACATTCTCATGAGCGGCAGCGCTTTCGTGTACTACGGGGAAGAGATCGGCATGACCGGCAGCGGAAAGGACGAGAACAAACGGGCGCCCATGTACTGGTCCTCCGACCCCCAGGACAAGGGCATGACCAGAGGTCCCCTGGATATGGAACCCCAGGAAAACCAGTTTGACTGCGCCCAGAAACAGATGAAAGCCAAAGATTCCATCTACAGCTTCTATAAGGATACCATTCTGCTGCGGAACCAGAATCCGGAGATTGCCCGCGGAACCGTGGCCAGGCTGGAGGAGATCACAGATCAGGACATCGCCGCCATTTCCAAGACTTATGACGGCAAGACCATTTACCTGCTCTACAACATCTCGGAGACAGAAGAAAAGCAGGTGGAAATGCCGGCAGCCACGTACGGGGAACTGGAGATCGCCGGATACCTCTCCGTGGACGGCGGGAAAGTGACCATGAAAGATGGTATGGTTACCCTCCCTTCCTACAGTGTCGTGGTTCTGCGGTAAAGGACTAGGTAAAGGAAACGGACTGATTCGCTGCGAAAAAGCTTGACACCGGCACTAAAATCCTTTATATTAAGCTATAAACACAGCGGCGGATTCATTCCTGGATTTTCTGCTGTCATACATCCCGCAGCAGGAGCCATACGCCGGAGAGCGGATCTTTGTCATTTTGATTCTGCTTTGCCGTCAAAGGACTCATTGCGCGGGAATCATTGCTAGGGGAGCACATCGCTGAGATTGAGACGGAGCCAGATCCTCTCTAACCCTCACTACTTGAACCGGATAATACCGGCGTAAGGAAGCATAGCAGCAGACATTTTGTACTTTTCATGTCTCCGGCTGCCGATGTCGTTCCTCCTTAGCTAAAAATAAGGAGGATTTTTTATGTTGTACAATGTCATTCGAGACGGGGATGCCGTGAGCTACATTCCCACCGCTTTAGGAAAGGTTTTGCTGACAGTTCTTTTCGCCGCGCTTCTGGCTGCGGCAGTGTTCTTCGCCGGGAAAAAAGCTTCCCGGACCACTCCCCTGCCTGACGGCGAAGCATCCGGCGGCAATGCGGTAAGACGAAAAGGCGCTTCCGCCAGACTCACCGCAAAGCAGCTGGCTTTCTGCGCCATGGCCATTGCCCTGGGCACAGTGCTCTCCAACCTGAAAATCTACGAATTTCCCTTTGGCGGCTCTGTCACCCTGCTCTCCATGCTGATCATCTGCCTCCCGGGCTATTGGTTCGGACTACAGGCCGGCCTGATTGCCAGCGTGGCTTACGGTGTGCTGCAGCTGATCATTGACCCCTATGTGATCCACCCGGTGCAGCTTCTCGTGGACTACCCCCTGGCTTTCGGCGCTTTCGGGCTCTCCGGACTGTTCACGGATCAGAAGAACGGACTTTTGAAAGGGTACGCCGCAGGCATCGTCGGACGGTGGCTCTTCACCACTGTCTCCGGCTGGATCTTCTTTGCGGAGTACGCCTGGGCAGGCTGGTCTCCCTTTGTCTACTCCCTTACCTACAACGGCATATACATTTTCTCCGAGGCTGCCATCACTTGCCTTGTCCTGGCCATCCCTTATGTGCGGAAAACCTTTGCGAGAATCAGACATCTGACGGTCCAGGCATAATCTCCCCGGATACTTACTTTCGCCCGGATCCGCCAAATGTGCATGCAAGCATGCCCACTTGACTCATTGCTCGCGGGAATCAAAGCATCTTTCCGGAACCGGCTCAGCACCTTATCTGAAATAGGCTGTTCCACAAAACCCATTATGCGGAGGGCATGCCGGAGACGGAGAGCCGCAGTAACATTTGCCTAGCCTTTTACCCTCAGCATCATGGAGTTGCTCGTGAACAGTAGCATAAAATTTTCAGAGGAGAGGCAGTGACCTGTGCGAGTCATTGCCTCTCCTCCGCCTTTGCCGGACCATCAATTTTCCGATAGCCCGTTTTGTTCGAAAATCATGCCGCTAATGCCAGCCTGACCGTATTACAACCGCCAATCCGTAATCACTGTCCAAGCTTATCATTGTAAGCCTGTACTTCGTTCTTTACCACATCCTTGTAGGTATCTATGATAGTAGCCGCAGGAGTTCCCTCCTTGGCTTCCTCCTCACCGTAGCTCATGGTCACGCCCTCATACAGGTCGTCATTCTTCCTCTGGGGAATGGTGTTGGCCATACAATCGTAGTAAAGCTTCAATTCATCGGCTGTCATGTACTGTTCCTGCTCTGCCTTCAGACCCTTTGCATACTCATCCAGAATCATAGCTGCCAGCACGGCGCCGCCCAAAGGATTTCCCGCGCCCTCAGGAATCGCATAGCCCTTGTCCCATACGGGAGTGGAAGCCATGGAACCATCAATAGTGGGCAGGGGGACAAAACTGGTATCCTCATTGTTGCCAAGGATCTTGCCGTCCTCATCCCTGTTGGCCAGCTGCTCCTGATTGATAGCTTCGATGTACATGGCGCCTGTTCCCAGCCAGCCATCATTATAGACATTTCCTTCCTCGTTCTTTGCACGGGCCTGTATGGTCTCCAGTTTGGTGATAAACTCGAAATACTTCAGCATGTTCTCGTCTTCCCAGTTGGACTGCAGAGCGCCGTTTCCGACTTCCTGGATGCCTACGATGCCGGAGGCATAGGCGAAGTTCTGCAATTTATAACGAGGTCCAAGTCCCCACTGGTCGATTTTGCCGTCGCCATCGTTGTCAACTGTGAGCATATCGCAGTACTCCAGGAATTTGTCCCATGTCCATTCTCCCTTGGCAAGCAGCTCCCCAGGGGTCTCAAGGGCATTGTCCTTGAACATGGGAATATAGTAAGCCAGCAGATAGGGCCTTGTGGCTGCCGCGTTGGTAAATACATAATACTCATCGCAGTACTTAAAGTTGCTCATGGAAGCCTCATCCATGAAATCGCTGCCAAGGTCTTTCTGGATGTACTCCGTAATGGGCTGGAAATAATTCTTGGTGGCATAGCTGGGGAAACAGGCATTTCCCTCTGTAAATATCAAATCGCTCACATCATTTGCGGAAAGCTCGTTCTGCAGGGCTTCGATACCCCCATTCCATCCGATGACATTCACCGTAACCGTGCCCTCGCCGTACTTCTCTTCGTAGCGCTTGATGGCCGCCATCTCAAAGAAGTCTCTTCCCTCCGGATCCCAGTAGTGGTCAAGGGTTACGTTAGGATCTTCCAGTGTGTCGATTTCCAGCAGGCTCTGCCATGCGGCATCGGATCCGGAGGCCTCTTCGCTCTCCTCAGGAGTCTCGCTGCTCTCCTCTTCCTTGCTTTCCTCCGCCTTGCTCTCCTCTTTGGATTCAGGCGTGGACGACTGCTGGCCGGAACTCTCACCGTTGCCGGCGTTTCCGCATCCTGACAGGGTACCCATCACCATGGATGCCGCCAGCAATGCGCTCAATAATGCTTTCTTTTTCATTTTCTTACCTCCTTCGGTATAAAGTATTATAATCTATTTTATAAGGCTGCGCCTGCCTGCGGCGCAGACCCATAAAATCACAGTTTTGTAGTTAATCATCCCTTGATGCCCGAGCTCTCCACGCCCTCCACAAACCAGCGCTGGGCGAAGATATAGACAATCAATATGGGCAATATGAAAAGCAGTACCGCCGCGTACACCACGCCCATCTGATATGCCAGATCCAGGCGCAGCACATAGTTGTCCACCATGCCGTCAATGGCACGGTTCAGCATGACGGCCAGCGGCTGATGGAGCTGGGGGAAGAATGTCCTGGTCAGTGTATATTCGTTCCAGTGCCAAACCATGGAGAACAGGAACACGGTCAGTATGGAGGACTTGGCATTGGGCAGCATGATCCGCACGTAGGTGGCGAGACTGCCGCAGCCGTCTATCTTTGCCGCCTCCTCCAGCTCCTTGGGAATATTGCGGAAGCACTGGCGGAACAGATAGATGAATATCCCCGAGCGCAGCCCCACGCCGAATAAGGACGGAATCCAGAAAGACCACCTGGAGTCAATGAGGCTGGTGGTAAACTCCGTATAGGGCTTCCCGGTGATCAGGCCCAGCAGCCTGCCTATGCCCAGATAATCGAAGAATCGATACTGCACAAAAGAGGGCAGGAAGATAATCTGGGTGGGTATGATGATACTCAGTATCACCAGCAAGAACAACGGCTCTCTCAGTGGGAACCGGAACCTGGCAAACCCGTAACCTGTCATGGAACAGACCACAATCTGTATGACCGCGCAGCTCAGACACAGGATCAGAGTGTTCCAAAGGGAAGACCAGTATTTGGTATGTTCTATGGCATTCTTCAGGTTGTTCAGCGTCAGGGATTTGGGAATCCAGATCACACTCAGGTCTTGATACTGATTCGTAGGCATGAATACCTTGGACAGAATCTGCAGCAGGGGATAGAGGATGACAAATCCCAGCCCGAATATCAGCAGAAATCTGCAGACGCTCCACACCCGTCTGGACCATCCGTACAGGTTCTTCTTCCCAAAGCGCTTCCGAAGCGGCGCTCCCGCCCTCTCCCCGCTTTTTCGCGTATGCGGCTTCTCAATATGCACTCTCATATGCCGCTCCTTTCTAATTCTCGTTTACATAGAATACATGCCTGGAGGTTATGGCGTATATCACCAGTATGATCAGGAATGCCACCAGGCAGTAGGACAGGCCCAAGGCCGAACTCCCTCCCAAATTTCCTCGAAGCGAATATTCCTCATAAACAAACTTGATCATGGTATTGGACACATTGGTAAAGGAGTCGATCAGCGAGTACACCACCACCACGAGGGTAATGGGGGAGATTCTCACCCAGGTGATCTTCCAGAAGCACTCCCAGGCTGTGGCGCCCTCTATCTGAGCTGCCTCGTATTCCGATGCCGGTATTCCCTGGAGTCCCGACAGGTACAGTATGATCTGGATGCCCGACATCCACACAATGTCAAAGAGTCTGTCCGCAATCTGAGTGAATACGTCCACAATCATCTGCGGCAGTCCCGCTGAGCTTAAAATCTGGGCCACACCATTTGAGGAAAACAAATAGGTGTTCTCCGTCTCCATGGAGGTGTCCATCCCATAGGAACGGAGCACCTGTATGGCGATGCCTGAAGTGATGATCACCGGCAGGAAGAACAGCGCCCTGGCAAATGTCCTGCCTCTGAATTCCTGGTTCAGCACCATGGCAATGAACAGGCTGAAAATAACGCAAATGGGTACCTCAATCACAAATTTGGACAGCCCCGGCCACACCACATCGTCAAAAAAATAAATATCGTCCCGGAACTTATAGATGAAGTTCTCCAATCCCGTAAAGGTATAATGCACCCCGTCAGGCATAATGGTCATTTCCTGAAAGGAATAGTAGAAAGCCATGCCCAGGGGCCTTAGGAAGAGGAACACGAATCCAATCAGCCATACGGAGATAAATGCATAGCCCGTTCTTGCTTCCCTGCGCCGCATTCTGTTCAATTTGCGTTTTCCTGCCATGCCTGTTCCCTCCTTTCCTTTTCCACGTACACATAGTCCCTGGCGGCGATGGTGATGTTGTCCGCCATGACGTCCTTTTTGCCGTAATTCACATACACCGAACCGGCTGCGCCGAAATCCGTCCGGTACACATTGTCCGCAAGCCTCTCATGTCCCGTAATCTCCTGCCCTGCCACAGCCGACAGCACAGGCTCCACTCGAGCGTAGTATTCCTGCACGGACTCTTTCCAGCTCTCGTACCCTGCATTGTACAAGTAATTGTACCGGGTGTCCGAAAGCTCGGCCGCATCGCCGTATATCAGGGAGAATCCCGGATTGCTCCCCGTTTCCAGGGCCTTTAGCAGCGCTTTCTCCGGGTCGGGACTCAAATTGATGGGCTCCGTACCATAAGACACATAGCCATGGAGCACAATCTGGTAAAAGGGTACTGTCTCGTCGGTCAGATTGTACCCTGTGGAATCCGAGGTCACGTTGGCCACATAATCCGCGTACATGGCTGCATAGATATTTCCGGTCTCCACCATCACTTCGTCAAAGGCCTCCGACGCTGTCCGCACCATCTGGGACCACAGCTTTAATGCATCGTCCCGGTGAATTCGATTGCTTCTGGCCGTGAAATCCGAGTATAGCGTAGAACCCAGCGCTCCCAGGCTGATTCCCCGGGAGGCAAGCATATCCCGGTTCTCCATGAATTTCGTGAAAGCCTCCATGCTCATGTTAGGCGTAAGCATTCTCCAGCGGTTTTCTTTCTGTCTGCTTCCCAGATTCAGGTCGTAGGTATACTGCCATGCGGTGTCGTGGGTGGCTGCCTGGATGGCGTCGCTATTGACAGAGTATTTGCCGCTTTTATAGAAATTCAGGAAATCCACATCCGGGAAAAACCGGATTCCCGCCTCCTCGGCGCTGTCCTCCAGGGCCCTGAAGTCTTTCTTCCCTCCCAAAGCCCCCTCATATTTCACCGTGGTGGGTACAGTGGCTTCCAGTCCGTCTTTCTGCCAGCCGCAATAGCGCACCGCCATATGGTCTATGCCTCCCGCTTTCAGATTCTGTATGATTTCCTGCGCTTCTGTATAGGTGGTCAGCTTCCGCACTGTCTTGTACGGGATGCCCAGGAAATAATCCGTGTCCTCTATCCCACCGTACAGGGTCAGGTACAGGGAGGCCTGGGAGGCCGCCTCCTTTTTAGTCATCCCCTCCGAGATCAGATAGTCCTGATAGCACTGGGCCATCCCCACATAGTCCGCGGAATCCTGATCCAGCAGCCAGTACCGCAGCTGGTAGCAGTTCTCCGAATATTGGTTGTCCACCACAACCGTGCTGGCCAGGGATCGGCTTTCCCCATAGCCGTTGGCTACGGAGCGAACGGCGGACATGCTCTGTCTATAGCGGAAAGCCATGTAGACATTGTTGTAGGAGGTCAGTGTGCCTGCACTCATGGCATTCACCGAGGCGCTGGCTGCCCCTTTCTGTGCAGTGGCGAAAAAACCGTAGTCGCCGAAAGAAGCTCCAAACACCGGCATTAACACGTTCCTGGCATTTTTCATGTTTCTCTCCAGAACCAGTACCGGATCTCTGCCATAAATGTCCTGACTGTAAGCGCCATAGGAGGATTTCTGGTTGTTGAACGCAATCAGCGCGCCGCTGCCGTCCGGAATCAGCATATAGCCTTCGTCCCGGGCCCCCGCGGCTCCGAAATAGGGCAGGATACTGATGTCCCGAATACCCCAATAGGACACCGTAGCCCGGTCCGGCGCTACTCTTCCCTCCTGGATGTGCTCCAGGAAATCCGCAAAGGGGATTGTCACCGTAAAGCCGTCCTCCGTCAGCCGGTACAATACGGAAAAAGCCACGGCCGTATCCGCTATGTAATACCAGACCTTTACTCCACCGTCCACGGCTTCCAGTCTGACATTACCGTCATTTACGGCTCCCGCCAGTGTGTTCTTCACAGTTGTGGCCCCGTTCTGGTCTACAAACACCACCTGATAATCGCTCCCCAGGTTCATCTTGTTCACGGCTTTCGCCAGTTCGTCCGCTTCCCTGGCCTCCTCTGTAGGCACGGAAGTAAGCCACTTTCCGGAGGCCTTGTCCTGTATGCCGACATTTCCGTCTTCGTTGATGTAAAAGGCCGCTCTATGGTTCTCCATGGCCAGATAGGTATAACCCAGTTCTGCGGCCCTGCCCGCAGCCTTTTCCCAGTTGCTTCCGATTCGCTGCTGCGGAAGCGGGATCTCTTCCTCTGTGCCGGAGGCGTCCTCCCCTGCCTGTTCCGTGCCTGCAGTCTCCGTTTCCTCCGCGGCTTTCACATTTCTCAGGTCAACCGTCTGCAGTAAAAGCCCCATTGCCAGCATCACTGCCAGAATTCTCCCTCCGGCAAGCCGTCCGTATACGCTTTTTCCCCTGGTCTCCGGCTGCATTTTCCGAAATATCTCCGTAAATTTTCTCATATCCACACTCCTGCGCCCGCCAAACAGGCATCTCGTTTCCACTTGCCACGCCTATAGATAGCGAAGCTTCAATTCATAGAAAATCGTTGCAAAAAAGGAATAAATCTGTGTGGCAAGTCCCGATACCAGCACCACCAGAAACGCAATGATCAATACGCCGCACAGGGTTAAGAAGAGGGACACCAACGTTTTTGGCCCGCTGTAGTCATGGATTTCCATCAGGCCGATAAACACCAGCAGGGCACTCCAGATCAATCCTATGGCATCCAGATAGGTCAGGTAGACCGCCTCCCCGGACACCATGGTGTGGGTCAGTCCCACCCTGAGAATCCCCAGCAGGACATAGGGCATCATGGCATAGGCCCCGGCCACCCAGATCTCTTTGAGCCGTCCTTTCCCGTCCATCAGTGTGCAGAAGCACCAGTTGGACACCACGCTGATGGCGAAAATCACCACGCTGGTAAGCAGTACCTGGAAGATATTCACTTTCCCCTCCAGCTGCCTGTAGCTGACCCTGAAGTCAAAATCCACATACCCCCAGTCCAGAATCCCGAACAGAACCCACAGCACCAGCACGCCGTTGGCAAAGGACATGGAGCATTTCTTATTTACTTTCATCTCCCGAAAACCGTCTGCGGGATGCAAAAGGATGTAAAAGGGGTACATGTACTTGCTCATATTACTGTAATATCCCTGCCGCCTCATCTGTCTCCTCCTTTTTCAATTCCATGTCCGCCGTCCCCGCCGATTTCTGCGGCAACGGCTTTCTCATTTTGTTCTTTCAGGTAGGCGGCCACCAGCTTCGACGCAATGATCAGCACGGCGCAGGCGGCCAGGATGCCGAAGAAGATCCCCGTGAAATGTGCTTTCATGCTTTGGTTCCGGATATCCTCTTTCACCTCAGAGTACCACCCCGTAGCCACCTTGCTGCGTTCGAAGCATTCCTGGGCTTTCTCCCAGTCGCCGTCCTCATAGTAGGCCCGCCCCAGCCCGATATAGGCCCACTCATAATTGGCGTCCATCCTTACGATTTCCTCGAACAGTTCCCTGCTTTCCCCATAGAACCCCTGGTTCAGCAGCAGATACGCCTCCCGCACCAGATTCCCGAAATAAGTGGGCTCAAACACTGTAAGATTGTTCTTGATGCCATCCAGCACCAGCACGTCCCCGTTTAAGGTATCCACGGCCACCGGTGAGCTGAAAGCTCCCAGATACGCGCCTCTTCCGCCGAATATAGCCTGCTGGAAGCCAGCGTTGTCAAACCAGAAGACTCTGCCGGAGTACGCGTCCAGGGCGTAGGCGAATCCGTCCCCGTCCACCGCAATGTCCGTATACGTGGTGTTGTACACAGGCTTCTCTCCGGAATAATCCGGCATATCCCCCCAGGTCATGGACTCGTCCGTATAAATATTGTTGCCCAGAGGATTCAGCTTCTTTATCATGTCATCCTCCATGGGAGATTCGCTGTAGGCCGTCACGGTATAGATGAAGCCCTCCCGGTCTATGTCAAAGTTCGCAAATTCCACCGGAATGAAATTCTGCATTTTGGAGCGCTGTTCCTCGCTGGCAAACCGTCTTTTGGCAAGCTCATACACTCTCTGCCAGGTGAGCTGTACCTCGTTCCTGCCGTAGAACCCCAAAAAGCTCCCTGACGCGTCGATCATATAGGCGCCCTGGGTGGAATTCTCCGACAGCATGTAGACAATGTCCCGGCTGTCCACCAGCACTTTCCTGGGCAGGAATGTGGTGGTAGAGCTCTCCTCCAGCAGATTGGACTCCGGCCTTGTGATGACCCGCACCACATTGCCCTCCTCGTCCGCCACCAGGATTCTGCCCTGGCTCTTGTCCGCCATGTACAAAAGCCCGTCCGTGTGGACGAAAATGCCCGTGACTCCCTTGACACTTACTGCCTCCCCGTCCAGTCGGAAGCTGTCAATCACCTTGTACAGCTCATAATCCTGATTCAAAATGACAACCCTGTCATTTCCTGCGTCCACAATATAGATCCTGCCCTCCCTGTCCACATAGAGATCCGTGGGCCCGTTGAAAGCTCCCACCCCCAGCTGCAGGCCATTGTAATCTGTCTCAGCCACATAAGCGTACTGGGACGGAATGGCATTCCCAAAGGAGTCATACCGGTAATCCGCATGCACTCTGGCTGGCACCAGAAGCGTCAGTATAAGCGCTGCCGCTGCCGGCCGCCATCCTCTCCTCCAAAACCCTTTCTTTCCAAACTGTTCCACCGCTATCCCCCCTTACTCCTTGATCCCTGCATGCGCCATGGTCTCCATGATGCTGCTCTGAGTGACCAGGAACATGGCCACTGGCGGCAGGAACATCAAAAGGTTCGCCGCTGCAGCCACGCCGGCCCGGGCGATTCCCCCTGACTGGATCTGGGCCAGCGCCGTGGGCAGCATCTTCAGCCCCTCTTTGTAGATGAAATTCCCCCCTGTCATGCTCCACATACCCTGGAACGCGAAGATAATCATGGTAAGCCAGGCCGGCTTCACGTTGGGCATCACAATGCTCCAGTAAATCTGGAATTCGTTCATGCCGTCCAGTCTGGCAGCTTCCAGCAGGGATGTGCTGATTCCCTCCATGAACTGCTTCATCAAAAACAGTCCCATAGGGGTGGCTACCGAGGGCAGGATCAGCGCCCAGTAGGTGTTGATCATGTGCAGTTTGGCCATGATGATGTACTGGGCCAGGCTTAAGACACCTCCGGAAAACAGAAGCGCCACGGTCACGATTTTGAACAGCACCTTTTTTCCCGGAAAGTCGTTTTTTGCCAGGGGGTAGGCCGCCATGGACGCAATGATTACGTTGCCGGCCGTACCAGCCGCGCTCACGAAGATACTGTTGAAAGTATACCTTGAAAAGGGTACCCACAAGTTGTCCACAAGCTGTCCGATGAGTTTAAAATTCTTCAGCGTAGGGTTGGAAATCGTGAACCTGGGCGGGAATATGAACAGCTCCTCCATGGGCTTGAACGCCTGCACCACCGTATACAGTACCGGCAGTATCATGAATCCCCCCAGAACCAGGAGCATGATAAACACCAGAATGTTTCCTCCTGTGGAGCGGTTTACCCTTTTTGTCTTTTTGATATTGTGCTTCTTGATTTTATATGTCTTTTCCGCCATAACGCCGCCCTCCTAATCCTTGTCCACCAGCACGGTGGTAATGACCTTGTTCATGATCAGCATGATGAGCAATAGCAGAGTGGACAGCGCGCAGGCATAGCCCATGTCATAACGCACCGTTCCGAAATCATGGATATGGGTCATGATGGTATGCCCCGCGTAATTGGTGCTGGGAAACCCGCACAGCTGTATGGAGATATTTCCCACCGCAAAGGAGGATGAAATCTGCATCACCGCTGCGAAGAGCATCTGGCGCTTCATGGAGGGAATGGTGATGTAGATCAGCTCCTGAAAACGGTTCTTGATGCCGTCGATGGCCCCAGCCTCATAGAGGGTAGCATCCGCCGTCTTGAAGCCTGCCCCAAGCGCCAGGAAACCTGCCCCCAGACTCAGCCACAGCTGCACGATGATCAACGCAATCATGATATACTTCTCGTCCGTGAACCATTTCACGGGATCCTTGATGATTCCCAGGTCCATGAAAGTCATCAAAAACGAGTTCACCAGACCGTATTGGTCGTCCGAAAAGATAAACTGCCAGATCAGGTACAGGTTGCCGGAGAGGGAGGGCGCATAGAATACCAGCGTCATGAAGACCCTCAGGTATTTTGGCAGGTCATTGATGAACCAGGCCAGCAGGAAGCACAGCACATAGCTCACCGGCCCCGTCAGCAGGGCAAATATGATGGTGTTCTTAATGGCAAGCTGGAATATCTCATCGTTCAGAAATATAGACACATAATTGGCCAGTCCGATGAACCTGGGCGGCTGCAGCATATTGAAATAGCTAAATCCCAGCACCAGAGACGCCACCACCGGTATGATGGTGAAAATCGTAAACAGGATAAAATAAGGCGCAATCATCAGATAATTAATCTTGTTCATCCTGACGCGCTGCCGGAGGGACAGGCTGCTCTTCACACGCTTAGGAAAGAACACGCGCCAGGCCCAAAGCAGTCTCTTCTTCATTGTGTCACTCATTTTCGTCCCCTCCATCCAGTCCGAATTCCGCCCGTTTCCGGTGTATCTCATAATTGATCATCTCATTTTGCTTTATCAGCACCTGTCTCACCTGGGAGCCGTTATAGACCACGCTCCTGAACGCATTGATAATCGCCCTTGCGGTATAATAGCTGCCCGGAATCTGCGGAATCCCCTTTAATGCCGCCATGGCATCTTTCAAATTGGTATACTGGGCCTCGGGCCAGGGCAGATCTTCCAGCGTCCCGATGTTAGCCGGCGTGAACCTGGCGGAACCGCCCAGCAGCGCCTCGATCTGGGTTCCATACCTGGCTTTTACCTCATCCCTGGACCACCACTCGATAAACTCCCACGCCGCCTCCTTGTCTTTCGCCGCATCCAGCATAACGGTGGCCGTCAGGGTGGAGCTGGCGGATCTGTCAATGCTTCCGTCCTCCCGGGGCGTTCCCGGAATGGGCACCATGTCCCATCTCCCGTTGATTTCCGGCGCGGCCGCCACCAGCTGGTTGTACATATTGTAAGGCTGTATGGACATGACCACCTCGCCGGAGCGGAACCGGGAATAGAAGTCCGTCTTCACCGCGAACCCATACTGGGTATACAGGTCTGTATAAGTCTGCATGGCCTCCACGGCTTCCGGGGAATCCAGCAGCGCCGACGTATGGCTGTCATTGTAGTACTGCCCGCCGTTCTGGAACAGCAGCGTGGCGAAGAGGTCCTGGGTTGTCACCTGCAGATTGCTCCTCTGAATCACAGGCAGTATTTTATAGAACTCCTCCCAGGTGTTCGGGGGCTCTATATTCAGTTCCTCAAAAACATCCGTGCGGTAGAAAAGCATGTTAAACAATTGCGTCTCCGGCACGCCGTACCAGCCGCCATCGTATGCAAAGGGGGCCATGGCAGAATCGTAGAACCTGCTCTTCACTTCCTCCCAGCCCTCAAATTCGCTGAGGTCCTGAAGCGCTCCACGGATGGCGAAATTCACCGGCTGGTCCTCCGCGGTAAACAGCGCCACATCCGGCCCTGTGCCGGCCAGTGTGGCCTCCAGCAGGGAACCCTGCACCAGCATCAGCTCCACGGATATCCCTGTCTGGGGCGTAAACATTTCGTCTATCATATCTTTCAGCACCTGCGCCTGGTCGCGGCCTGCGCTGGTGCCGTTGGCATTGGGATTGATGGTGGAATTCAGCCATACCGTAATCGTTCTGTTCTCTCCCTGTGCCGCACCCACCTGCTGGTTCTCCCCTGCAAAGGACGTGAAGAACCGGCTCAGCTGATACCGGAAATTCTCCAGCCCTCCCACGTTTGCCTCCGGCGTGGGCACATCCGGCGACTTCAGGTACAGATAGTCCAGCTGCAGCGCCTGATCCTGCATGTCCACCACCCATGTGCCCAGGGCGCTGATATTGTTCTTCATACTGGCAAGCCGTTTCGAGATCTCCTCGGGGTCTTTCAGAAATATACCCAGCTGCACCTGCATGGTATCGATGGCAGATGTGGCCGAACCCTTTCCGCCTGTGATGGAAGTGATGAAGTCCAGTTCTTTCTGCAGCAGGCTGCGGTTCTGCTCCAGAATCCCCTCCAGCCCCTGGATTTTCGTTTCCAGGAAATAATCCGTATAACTGTCCGGGCTTGTTCCTGTAATCATCACTATCTGCAGATACAGGTCATTGAGCTCCTGCACGCAGCTGTTGATGTTTTTCAGCGATTCCGCGAAGACTCCCATAGTCACTTCCATTTTAATGGTGTGGCTGCCCTGCTCCAGCCAGATGCGGTATGCCTCCCCTGTTTCGTCTGCCAGGGTCATGGTCTGCCATTCGTCGTCATACAGGAACCGGACGCCCTCCATGGCCTCGAAAGGCACCTGGCCGTCTATGTATACTTTCCTGCTGGTAAACAGGCCATCCTTGTACTTCTGCCTGTATTTGAATCCCAGATTGTAATATCCGCTCTCCTCTATCTCTACTTCCCAGTCCATCCACTGTCCGGTCTGCTTCCACATCTCTCCGCCCGCGGCGTTGATACGGATTTTCGAGGGGCTGTTCAGACTTCCATCCATGCTCTGGGTTCCCGCATTGTTCCTATCGTAGGTGGGGTAGAGCATGGCTGTGGTCTTGTTCCCTGCACTCTCTGCCTGAACCATGACACAGCGCCCTTTCGTGTCTTCCCCCGGATGGGATTTCAGGTATTCTTCATAGGAGGGAACTTCCCTTTTGGCCGAGACGGAAATTCCCCGGATATCCACATCCGTATTGGTGCAAATGAGCCGTATCTCGTTGTCCCCTTTTTGCAGGGAGAACTGGTAATTGCCCTCGTAAAATCCCGAAGTATTCATCAGCGTATGTCTCACCGGATCCGGCACCATGACCTGTTTGGGCGCGATTTCATTGCCGTTGGCATCCCTGCGGATGTCTCCCTCATTATGGTAGATTCTGGGCAGAACAATGCCCTTTGCCTCCGGAAAGGGCACCTCGCCGTTTACCTCCACGTCAACGATGAGATCTCTGGCATTGTCCTGCGGCTGTACATATTCTACCGTAATTTCGTACATCCCCTCCTTTGGAACTTCCACCGTTTCCTCATATACGGTATAGCTTTCCCCCGGACGGGCCTGTACGCTCCCCATTCCCCACGGCAAAAAGGCACCTGCCAAAAGGACAAGACATAAAACTACAGCCACCGTTTTCATGGACCTATATTTTTTCATCGTGTCACATCACCTTTCTTGCATATTTCACGGCAATCTCCGAAAATACGGAATTCTCCCAGCTCCAGAAGCCCGCTGATATCTCCCCGCAGAACGTCCGGATACTCGGTGGTCTTGCAGACTTTCAGGTAGCGGTATCCGTTTCCCTTTTCCTCTTCCCTTACCGCTGTCTCCTGATAGTTCTGGGTGCAGGCAGCTTCTGCCGCGGTCAGCCGATTCCAGCTTTCTCGGTCATTGGAGCCGAACACCTGCGCCCCGGCCAGACGGTCCGGGAATCCGTACCGGGCCTGGTATCCGAACTTTACGGCGAATACCTGCCGCTCCGATCCGAAATCCATGATATGAACGCCCTCCCGTGCCTTGTAATAGCCGCAGAAACTGCCGCTCCCGTCGGTCAGATGAAATATTTCCTCCCCCATGGTAGATTCCTCTACCATATGGGGGTAATCCAGGGAAGTCCCGTCCGTAAGGGGATCGGCCTCCAGACGCGGCGCCAGAAGCTTTAAATGCCCTGCCGCCTCCTCCAGCTTCCTCAGCTGTGCCCCAAACGCTTCATCGGAAGCGCGGGCGGCCATCTGCCGGGTCTCTCCCAGAATCCTTTGGCAGGGTCCCCATGTGGCCGCGGTATAGTCCTGTCCTTTTACCTGGTCCCATATCCATGTGACGGCCTCAGCCCGATTCCGCGCCACAATCACCTCCGCCTTTTTCACAAGGCATGTGCCCCCGGCCCTGGCGTGTACCCAGAAAACATACCGCCCCGCCCTATGCGGCCTCCAGGTCAGTCTGCCCGACTTCTGATCCAGCGCCGCACCTTTCGGCAGCTCTGCCCCGCTGTAGGAGACGCCCCTGTCCGCCTGCTGCGTTTCGGCGACAAAGCTTATGTCCAGGAGCCCCTTGCAGAAAGCGGTATACGAGCGCTCCCTGCTGCCGTCCTCAAATTCCAGAACGACAATGGGATCCCTGCTTTCATTCCCCACATCCGGTTTGATATCAATGGCATCTATGTCCACGCAGCTTCCCGAAAGCTCCGACAACACCAGATAGTACAAATTTCCGAAAGACTCCCAGGCCTTTCTCCGAAAGGTGACATATTCCCACTGTCCCCCGGTATCCGGCAGAAAGATACTTCCTCCCACTCCATTCTCCAGGGTCAGTTTCGCTATACCGTCCGTTCGGATATGGAACGCAATCACCGGATTCCCGGTTCCGCCTGATGTGACGGCCAGTCTGCTCTTCTCGGCGGACTGCAGGAACCGGATAAACCTTATGCCCTGTTCCTCTTTCACACACATGGCCTCCCTGTTCCCTACCATGACTCCGCGGTCCGCCACTTCCACCCGGTAGTCTCTCTGGGGCCTTGCCAGCAGCTTTTCGTCGCCGGCCAATCCGGGCGGCAGGAACAGCCAGAAGTCCCCTCCCCCGTCCCCATTGTCCCAATTTATCTTCTGTTTTCCCTCTGTATAGTAATTGGACGGCACTTTCTTCCGAAATGCCTCGTAAAAATAAGGATACTCCTCTTCCAGAGAGACATCCGGTCGCCGGTCCGTGTAGTAAGCGTACAGATCCCAAAAGTTCATGGTATCGTAACGGCCTCTGTAGTTCGGGGAAATGGCCCTGTAATTGTCCGCAATTTTCCCCTCCCGTATGGAAAAAGGTGCCTGGACCCAGTCTGTCTCATAGCCCAGCATGTACCGCGAGAAAAAATCCGCCGCTTTCAGTATCCTGTCGTCCAGGAATTCATAGACGCCCACCGCATTCTGCGCCCCGGAGACAGTGCCGTCTTTCGGATCCACTTTCGTCTTCTGTCCCAAAAGCATTCTGGCGATGATTGCCGCGTTGGTCAGATCCCCGCATCCGTGGGCCTGATCCCGCCCCATCTCCATATGCTGTATCACAGGTACCGGCAGCGGCTTTCCGCTGCCCTCCCTTGTCCCCACCTCATCCACGGTTTTGATTTCCCGAAACAGCCTTTTTACCGAACCGTTGAACCCCTGGTTTTTTGCTCTCCTGTTTACGGTAAACCACTCTACGGTCTTTTCGTAGCCGTTTACATCGTCCAGGAACAGATACGCCGACATAGCTCCCATGACAGTGTACAAATGCTGGTTCATGAACTCGTCACGGCTTGACAGGAAAGTCTTCACCGCCGGTTTCACCAGATGCTCCTGAAAATCGGAAATCTCACCGTCGCTCCACTCCAAATCCCCGTATCCGCCTTGTGTCCGATAAGAGGAATATCTTATGATTTCTGCCCCCATACACATCCGGTTCATGGGAACTCCCACATGGATGCAGGCATCCGTAAAATAGGAATAGGTATCCGGATCCAGCCCGGACCACAGCCGGAGGATATGCAGCGCATTTCTCCGATATATGCTGTCGCCTGTGACATAATACAATACCGCCTGAGTATATACGGTCAGTCCGTCCTGTCGAAACATCCGGTTGGTGTCCTGAGAAGCAAAACAGGTCCCGGCCGGATCCGTCAGGCACACAGGCGGCTCTTTTGACGCAGCCCGGGACAGCAGCATATCCTCAAAGTATGTCTTCCATGGCTCTTCCCCCCTGCGCACCTGCATCCGGACATTGTCCAGAATCTCTGCCGTCAAAGCAATCCCCGGATGCATCAGACCGCTCTCTCCCGCTCTCTCCTCCATCTTTGGCACAAATTCTGCCATCAATCCCGCAAAAGCCGGTTCCTGCCCTTTTTCGCCTGGTGTCCGGTCTGGTGTAACGTCATACGAATGTAATATTGGCAATGTTTTCTCCCACATAAATATTCCCCTGCTCCGTATTGCTGATCCGCTGTCCCCTTACCACCAGATTGTCGAAAGTGACATTTCTCACTTCGCTCCCTGCCAGCCCCTTTATCTCCGACGTCTCTTCTCCCTGACCGTCATAATAAATATCCTTGAAGCAGATATCTTCAATCAACTTCCCCGGAATGGGATTGTACTTCCCGCATATAGTCTGCAGGTCCAGAAGCTTTCCATGCTCCATATGTTCCACCCGTATCTGCTCAAACCGCACATTCCGCACGGTGTTGCCGTCTCCGGCATTGATGCACATACAGCCCATGCATGTTTTCTGGGGTTCGTGATGTTCCAGCACATCCACATTCCGGAACCGGATATCCCTGATGACATCCCCGCCCTTTTCGTGGTCTCCATGGCATCCTATGTTCATGGGATGCGCCACATCCGCCCATAAAACGGAATCCTCCACCACCACGTTGCAGGTGTCCCCGTAATGCTCCCAGCGATGTCCGTACACCGCTATGCAGTCATCCGAGTTGCGCATGAATACTCCCTGAACAGATACATTCCTGCTGCTCATGATGTCGATTCCGTCAGACCATCCCTCACAGCTGAAAGACTTGATATTCCTGATTGCAATATCCTGGCAGCCACCCACATATATGGTGTAGTGGGGGGGATTGATGAAAGCGATCCCCTCTACCTGTATATTCCGGGACTGGCTGATGCGCACGCCCCGCAGAGAGCTGTATCTCTCGAATCCGGCCAGATGCATAACGCCTTTCCCATAGATTCTCACATTCTCTACACCCTCACAGACAAAGCTTCCGATGACCGCCGCTCCCCCGGAAATGTATATATTCGTATCGGAGGGAAGCTTCCATATGCACTCGCCAATGTAGTGGATTCCCGGCCCGAAACACACGGTTCTCCCTGCCGGCATTTTCTGCAGCACACGGTTCAGGGCATCGCCGCCATGGACACTGGGCCGTTTTAAGTCCCCTTTTAAAAATACTGTCTTTTCGTTTTTCCACTCCGGCTTCTCTTCCGTCTTCCCGGCAAACAAATGGAGGTTATGGAATCTGTCCCCGTTCACTTCTATAGAAAGATTCTCCGGGTTATCCAGTTCAAAATAAATCTCCGTCTCGGTAAACCTGGGAATGATACCACGGCTCCTGGGACGGATATCCACCCGATAAAGCTCTCTGTATTTCTCCACATTCACACAGATTTTAACCTCTATTTTTCCGGTAAAATCAAAGCAGGCCATGGAGGCCTTGCGCACTTCGTGCATATCCACACTGACCTCATAGCAGACTGCTTCTTCCCATTCCGCCCTCTTTGCGGGCCTGACATATACTCTGAAATCCGTTCTTCCCGCTATCCCCTCAGGGACGGGATATACATCCACCTGATTCTTTCCCATTGCTTCACTCCAATTGCCTGTACTTTTTACTAGTGCTGCTGCATCCTTTCCATGGCTGGCGCAAAGCAGTGCGCCATGTCTTTATTTAACAAGGCCTGCACTTTGTTTTCAAGTATCAGATATAACAATCACAGAATGCCGTAACTTTTAAACATGTTTGTTTTTTCACACCATAGCAAATCAAACATCCTCTTTCCGGGCCCTGTAATCTATGCAATAGTCAGCTTGCTGCTATATCGCATTTTGACGCCTGTGCGCATAATAAAAGAGCCCTGTCGTATTGCCGACATGGCTCTGCTGCTGTCTGTATTAATTTGAATTCTTTCTCTTCCTGAAGCTATCTGCTGTCTCGCCGGTCTTTTTCTTAAATACCACATAGAAATACCGGTTATCCGTATAGCCCACCATCTGAGCGATTTTTTTGCTGGTATAGTTTGTTGTAAGCAGCAGTTCCCGGGCTTTCTCCATCCTCTTTTCCAGGATATAGTCCGACACGGAACTGCCCTGTATTTCCTTGAAGACCTGCCTTACATAATTCACCGAATATCCCATCTGTGAGGCGACCTCCGAAACCGAAATCATCTCCTCAAAGAAATGTTCGTCCACGTATTGCTTTACGGAATCCGCCAGCTTCTTTTTTCCGGATTCACTTTCTTCATCCTCCATGGACAGATTCAGAATCAGTCTGATAAGCACATCTTTCATTTCATATTTGGTGTCCGTGGCATTGAGTTCATGAATCCATATCTTCCAGTCAAGGGGATTGCCGTCTTTCATCTTAAAATTATTCATCATTCCAATCCGGAAAATGGAGTTCAAAAGCTGATTGATTGCCCAGCGCATCTCGTCCGGAGCCATCTTCTGTACCGCCGCAAAGAATTCTTCCAATGCCGTCAATACCGCTTCTTCCTTTGCCGCCTTCATGTTGGAAAGCAGTTTTTTCTCAATGTCCCAGGGATACTGTATCCCGCTTTCATAGCTTTCCATATGGGATGTAAACAGGGTCACCAGCTGATCTCCTCTGGTAAATCTGTAGATTGTAGCGTATTGAGTGTCCAGCCAGGAGCGATGAATGGCATCATATCCTTTTACGCTGCGGCCTACGCCGATAAATACGGTAAATGAGTTCAGAATCCGTTCCAGTTCCTGTTTGGCGCCGTACAATATCTTTTGTATCTCCGTAATATTTTCCAGCGGAAATGTCTCCCGCCTGAATACACTGCTGTTCTCATATTCCTCCTCTAACTGGATAATGATGCTCACAGAGTAATCCACATTATCCACTCCATACACCGTATAGCCTGCGTTCCGCAGATACTCCTCCATGATATTGATTATGGCAAAGCTGAACAGCTTCATATCGGAATAGGAATAGATTTCTTTCAGCGTCTCCAGGTGGTTCATGCTGACTCTTGCCACACAGAAGATATCACCGTCCCATACTACACCAGCTTCCCTTAATTGCTCCGTTCTAATCTGGCTTCCGTCCCCATACAGCAGCATCTGGAGCATTTCTTTCTTCGCATTTTGTTTATAGCGATATTCCGCAGTCTTCATTTTGCCGGTATCCGCATACAGCCTATTGAATGCAATCTCAATCAGCTCATATTCGTCACTGTATTCTTCGCTCTCCGTCACCATGGCGTCGGCGTGGTTGAGCACTCTCCGCAACGGGATATAGGATTTCTTCGCCAATATGTAAGAAGCAATAACTTCAAATGCCAGATAAAGGGCCGCCAGCCAAAGGGATACCCCCCCCTGACAGCAGACATATCAGGACAAACAAAATCACCCGGCAAACCGTCATATAAATGATGGTTGTCCGCAGAACACATTTCCTCTGTGATATGGAGTCAACCGTGTTCTTTTCTCTTTTACTGCTTTTCATGCCCATACCGGCCCTCCGATCTCCGTCAAAATGTCAGTCCAGCATACCAAGCGATATGACTGCTATTCTAACACTTACCAAGTCGAAAAGCAAGTACAGATTTTCATCCGGACCTCCACTTCAGCACCCTCTCCACGAGAATTCCATTGCTATCCAGCCAGGCCGTCAGGGCTGTATACAGAATCACACCGTATCGCCATATTCAGCCTACAAGCCTTTGACGGTGGGCAGCTTCTTTACACCTAGCCCGTCAAAGGCTTTGCTCTCGTCCTACTTCCCGGAGACCTTGATACTGCCGCTTCCGGTGCTGGCTTTCACTTTACATGCACTGTTTCCGTAGGTATAGGTGCCGTTTTTGACTTTCACGGCCTCTTCCTCCCCCCACGCGATATGGGCGCTGCCGGATCCGGTTCTCACCGTTGCTTCCATGCCCTCCGTGCCCTCCAGTTCCAGCTTGACGCTGCCGCTTCCGGCGGACATGTTCACGATCTCCGCGGCCCCCACGGCCTTTAGCTTGATATTGCCGCTTCCCGTGTTCATATGGTATTCCGCCACCGCGGCATCCGCCTTGATGTTGCCGCTTCCGGTGCCGCATCTGAGCTCTCTTCCCTTAATCCGCTCCAGCCTGATATTGCCGCTTCCGGCCTCCAGGCCTGCGGATATGAATTCGGCATGCTCCACGGCCAGGTTCCCGCTGCCGGTATGTCCTTTCACTCTGTCTGCCACCAGCTCCCGGATCTCCACGTTCCCGCTGCCGCTGGAGCACTCCAGCGCCTCCAGCTCAAGCCCGGAGACTTCCACGTTCCCGCTGGCTGTCTTGGCCGTAACCTTTGGAATCCCCCTGGGAATCCGCACGGTCAGCGTGATAGACTGTCCGCCCCCAAAGCTGCCCACCGTCCCGTAGGAAATGATCGTACGGCCAAACAGCGTCACTTTCACCATCTTCTCCTCGCCGTCATCCTCTTCCCTCAGATTCTTTCTGCGCTTAACCCCCGCGTAGAAGACGCTGTCATCTTCGTACTGATAGAACTCGTAATTCAGCTGGCTGTTCACACCCTTTGCCTCATAATTCACGTGAATCTTGTCGTCCTCTGAGCGCTCCACATGAATATTTGCCACCTTGCCCTCAAGGACCACGGATTTATAGTTGCCGGAATATTGAAAGCACCCTTCCGTTCCCGTCTCCCCGGCACTTTTCTCCTCCCCTGCCGCAGCCGTCTCTTTCCCAGCCGTAGCACCGGACTCCATAGCTCTCTGGGCAAATTCCCCGGGCAGATCCTCCTCGGCCAGCTCCCGGATCATCTCCTCGATATTGCCCAGCTCGTCGATAATCTCCTCCTCGGACTTTCCCTCGTTAGCGCCCTCCGTGAAATGCTGCCTGTAGTCCTCCAGAATCTCCTCCTGCAGCTCTCTGCCGAACCGTTCCAGCTTTTCCTGCAATTTTGCCATATACTCCTGCTTCGTCATCTCGCATCCCTCCTACTCCATAGTCAATTGATTCACTGCTTTCGCAAATGCTTCCCATTCCTGTCTCACATCCGTCTGGTACTGTTTCCCCTTGTCGGTCAGCTTATAATACTTCCTGGCCGGGCCGGATTCCGATTCCACCAGATATGTGGTCACATAGTCATCCGCTTTCAGCTTCCTCAAGATGGGATACAATGTGCCGCTGGCAATGGACATCACGCCGGATATCTTCTCCGTCAGCTCATATCCGTACTTATCTCCCCTTACGAGCTGAGACAGCACGCACAGCTCCAGGGCGCCTTTTTTAAATTGTGTGTTCATGTATATCCTCCTTTCTGTTTCTCAGTACTCATCTTTGACAGGTTCAGTTTATCACACACTATTATATATTGCAATATACTATTTCAAAATAAATATTAAATAAATCTAAATTCATTGTTTTACCAATGCGATAGGCCGGAAATCCGAAGATTTCCGGCCTCACTATATACTGTCAATATCACGCCGATTCCTCTGAAAGGATTAACTCCGCGTAGCATCCGCAGATGTATCTGCGGTAATAAACCTCCGGATAATAGCTGTCTCTCAGATGATACCAGGTCTCTTCCGGCACATTCCTGTATTGCCGTACTTTTCCGTCATTCGCCAATCTGACTTCCAAAAGGGCAAGCTGTGGATCATAACCCACCGATTGAATCAGTCCGCTGAAAAAGCTTATGTGTTTGATATTACCATCTTCCTTTCTCATATGTATTTTGAAGGACCTTTCCCCTCCTTTCTCCCGTACACCCCTTAAATTATCCTTCTACTATATATATGACTTCAAACCGGCAGGTTATTACAGCAAAATCTTATTCATTGTCAAAATGTCCAATATTTCATCCCGTCTCTCAGTTTCTTTCTGACGCGGAACAGACGCACCCGCATATTATTCTCTGTCACAGATTCCGACTCGGCGATCTCCGAGATGGTGTTCCCGAACACATGGTAGGCCTTGATGACCTGCCAGCCTTTCTTGCCGATGACAGCCAGCGCGGACAGATTCAGTTCCACCTCATAATAACAGTCCTGCGCGGCCAGCTCCTGGTGCAGCTCCAGCGGCTCCATATCCCAGCGCTTTGTTTTTCTGTACGCCTCCAGTATCTTATTGTGGGCGGTGCGAAACAGCCACAGCTTCGGCTCCGGATGCCTCAGGAACTCCTCCCCGCGCCTGAAAGCCGCAAAGAACGTATCCTGTGTAATGTCCTCCGCCATCTGCCTGTTCGGAATTCTATGGTACACTGCCTTAAACACATCGTCAAAATAAGCTTTATAAACTTCTGCGAATTCATCCGTCTCTGTACTCACTGTTCTCTCCTCCTTCTTCTCACGGAATCCCGTTATAATTACTAATTTACCATCTATTTCTATACAGATATTCGATTTTCACGAAATGCGGAATTATTCTCCCCGGTTTCATTGTTCTTAAACCGATTTCACGGCTTTCATGGCAAATCCCTTGCAGGATGCGGCCTCATATATTATAATACTTTCATACTACATAGAAAGGATTGCTGCGGCAAAAGATACCATGAGCTTTCAATTCATAACCCATCTGCCCACCCCGGAGCAGATCAGGACGGAGCATCCGCTCCCCGAACATTTCACGGAAATCAAGCGGCAGAGAGATGCCGAGATCAGAGATGTGATCACAGGAAAAAGCAATAAATTTCTCGTCATTATCGGTCCCTGCTCTGCGGACAATGAAGATTCCGTCTGCGACTACATCAGCCGGCTGGCGAAAGTAAACGAGAAAGTAAAGGACAAGCTGATCCTGATTCCCAGGATTTATACCAACAAGCCCCGGACCACGGGAGAGGGCTACAAGGGCATAGTCCACCAGCCCGATCCGGAGAAAAAGCCCGACTTCCTGGCCGGGCTCATTGCCATGAGAAAAATGCATATCCGGGCCATCGAGGAGTCCGGGCTGACCGCTGCGGACGAAATGCTCTACCCGGAGAACTGGGGATATATCTCCGACATCCTCTCCTATGTGGCCATCGGCGCCCGGTCCGTGGAGGATCAGCAGCACCGGCTCACTGCCAGCGGTTTCGACGTGGCTGCCGGCATGAAGAACCCTACCAGCGGCGATATGTCCGTGATGCTCAATTCCGTCTACGCGGCCCAGCATCCCCATTCCTTTATCTACAGAGGCTGGGAGGTAGCCACCACGGGAAACGAGCTTACCCATACGGTCCTGCGGGGAGCGGTCAATAAGCATGGCAGCAATGTGCCCAACTACCATTACGAGGATCTGAATCTCCTCTTGGAGCTCTACGGCAAAATGGACCTGATGTACCCGGCCTGCGTCATAGACGCCAACCACTCCAACTCCGGCAAACAGTTCGAGCAGCAGATCCGCATCACCAAGGAGGTCATGCACAGCCGCAAGCTAAACCGCGACATCCACAGTCTGGTAAAGGGTGTTATGATTGAGAGCTATATCGAAGAGGGCTGCCAGAAAGTAGGCGGCGGCGTCTACGGCAAGTCCATCACGGATCCCTGCCTTGGCTGGGAAGCCTCCCAGCGGCTGATCTACGAGATTGCGGAGTACGAATAAACCAAAAACACGCAAAAAGTCAGGATTGCGCGCAGACGCAGTCCTGACTTTTTCATATGTAACCATTCTGTCTGAGATAAGCCTTAGAATATCTTCAAAAATCCCAGCAGCAGATAAGGGTTCAGATACCCCTCCAACAGGCATCCCGCCGCGGCCACAGCCAGTATAAGCAGAAGCCTCCCTGCCTTTTTGAGCATAAATCTCCTGTCCTGGACGCTCAGCTCTCCCCGCACGTAGATTCCCCGAAACAGTTCCTCACACCACACCAGCAGCAGCAATACCGCCGGCATATAGAGCAGATAATGGGGAAACAGGCTGATGACTGCCAGCAATATCCCTTTCAGTCCGTATCGCAGCGAAAGCGCCGCCAGAAAGGCACCTGCAGACATACCGTACCAGAAAGCCGCGCCCATACAGACCACAAGCCCTAAATAGGTGCTGGAGAGCACTGCCAATATCAGCATTCTGCCCATCCGCTTCCGAAGAATGTAACAGAAAAGAGCATTGCAGTCCACCGTCATATATTTCATATGATACAGGGTGTATTCGTCGAAGAGTCCTGTCTCCCCCAGCAAAATGCTCTTTCCTATGTTTATCAAGATGATTCCCACCAGCAGCCCTGCCCCGAAACAAGTCAGGAAATTCCGCTGTCTGGCCAGAAACTGCTTTCCTGCAAACTGCATTCGCTCCACCGCCTTTTTTGAATGCTCTTTCCATTCTATGCGGCAAAACGCTCGTCTATGCAGAGGACAGTCTCAAGCCGTCTTCTATTTTAACCTGCCATTTTCTCACGAAAAGTCTTCGGCTCCCGGCCGTAGTTCTCCACAAGCTTCTCCACGCTCACCAGCTTGACGCAGAGCACGAACAAGTCCGTGGCCAGAGCCAGCTCTTCCGGCGAGGGATAGGTGGGGGCAATGCGGATATTGCTGTCCGCCGGATCCAGGCCGTAGGGATAGGTGGCTCCGGCTCCTGTCAGCGTGACGCCGGCTTCCTTACATTTTGCCACAATGGCCTTTGCACAGCCCTCCATGGACTGGAAAGAGATAAAATAGCCGCCGTTGGGCCTGGTCCATTCCCCGATCCCCGTGCCGGCCAGCTCCTCCTCCAGCACTTTCAGCACAGCCTCGAACTTGGGCCGCATCAGGGCGGCATGCTTCCTCATATGGGCCTTGATTCCCTCAAAATCCTTGAAATACCGCACATGCCGAAGCTGATTGATCTTGTCATAGCCGATGGTCTGTATGGTCAATGTCTTGCGGATGCATTCCAGATTCCCCTTTGAGGTGGCGATGGCTGCCACACCTGCGCCGGAGAAACTGATCTTGGAGGTGGAGGCGAACTCATATACCATGTCGGGATTGCCCGCTTTCTCACACTCGCTCAGGATCTCCAGAATCTTATCCTGACGCTCTTCTTCCTCGTAGAGATGGTGCACGGAGTAGGCATTGTCCCAGAAAATGCGGAAATCCTTTGCCGCCGGCTTCAGATTGGCGAACCGCCTCACGGTCTCGTCGGAGTAAGTATAGCCCTGGGGATTGGAATACTTCGGCACACACCAGATGCCTTTGATGCTTTCATCCTCGGACACCAGCTTTTCCACCATATCCATGTCCGGTCCCTGAGGGGTCATGGGCACCGTAATCATCTCGATGCCGAAATGCTGTGTAATGGCAAAATGTCTGTCATAGCCCGGAACCGGGCAGAGGAACTTAACTTTGTCCAGCTTGCACCACGGCGTGCATCCCATGACACCGTGTGTCACTGCGCTGGAAACCGCATCGTACATGACGTTCAGGCTGGCATTGCCGTATACGATCACATTCTCCGCCTGAACCCCCATAATGTCCGCCATCATCTGCTTTGCCTCGCCCAATCCGTCCAGCACGCCGTAATTGCGGACATCCACGCCCTCTATACTCGTCATATCGCTCCCGGAATTCAGAACGTCAAAGATATCCATCCCCATATCCAACTGAGCCACTGAGGGCTTTCCTCTGGACATATCCAGCTTCAGTCCTTTTCCCTTTACATCCTCATACTCTTTCTCCAGCTTTGCTTTCAGTGACAACAATTCTTTTCTGCTCAGTTCCTGATATGCTTTCATGTCATCCTCCATCCCATGCGCCGCTATGACGCCTCGTCTTTATTCCATAATGCGCGCACCCATGTATCATTGTATACAATCCGGCGCTTGCATTATCATACTATAAGCCGCCTGAATACACAAGAGGTAATATAACAAATTTGTCGGGAAAAATCCGCGACAATTAGTGAAAATGTATAAGAGACGTCCGGCCTTGGCCTGACGTCTCTTTTGTCACATTTTCTCTATTCAATTTTTATGATTATTTGGCATAATCAATGACTCGGCTCTCGCGAATGACATTTACCTTGATCTGTCCGGGATATTCCAATTCAGCTTCAATCTGTTTCGAAATATCACGCGCCAACAGTACCATATCGGTATCCGATATCTGCTCTGGAACTACCATTACACGGACTTCCCGGCCTGCCTGAATAGCAAAAGACTTATCTACACCTTTGAAATTGTTTGTGATTTCCTCCAGCTTTGTCAACCTGCTGGTATAGGTCTCCAATGTCTCCCTTCTTGCCCCCGGTCTTGCGGCGGATATCGTGTCTGCAGCTTGTACGATACACGCGATCAGGGTAGTGGGCTCCACGTCACCGTGGTGGGATTCCACGGCATTGATAACTGTGGCGTTTTCCTTATATCTGCGGCAGAGCTCTACACCCAGTTGGATATGGGAACCTTCCATCTCATGATCCACGGACTTTCCAATGTCATGGAGCAGTCCGGCACGCTTTGCAATCCGGACATCCAATCCAAGTTCCGCTGCCAACAGTCCTGACAGATGCGCCACTTCCACGGAATGCTTCAATGCATTCTGGCCATAGCTTGTCCTGAACTTCATCTTGCCCAGCAGCCTTACCAGTTCGGGATGAATGCCGTGTACGCCTACCTCCAGCGTGGCGGCCTCCCCCTCCTCCTTAATCATGATTTCTACTTCTTTCTGCGCTTTCTCCACCATCTCTTCGATTCTGGCGGGGTGGATACGTCCGTCCACAATCAGCTTCTCCAGCGCAATCCTTGCCACCTCCCGGCGGATCGGATCAAAGCCTGACAAAATCACTGCTTCCGGCGTATCGTCAATGATCAGATCCACGCCGGTCATGGTTTCGAGGGTGCGGATATTGCGGCCCTCTCGTCCGATGATTCTTCCTTTCATCTCATCGTTCGGCAGCTGTACGACGGAAATCGTGGTCTCAGAGACATGGTCTGCAGCACATCTCTGGATT